>DATCQX010000355.1:0-58414 GCA_036569285.1 Streptomyces sp. | reverse complement strand
CCGAACACGCCCGCGTGGCTGGACACCTGGAGGCCCCGGTCCCGGGCGAACCGCAGGGCCGCGCGGCCGTCCTCGGTGTCACCGGCCTCGAACGCCAGCTGCATCGTGACGAGTTGGTCGGGCCGCCCGTCGAAGCGGTCGCGCAGGATGCGGTCCACGCGGCCGTCCGTCACCCAGCCCAGGTCGGGCGCGAAGGCGTTGCCGTAGGCGAACCTCGCCCGGCCCGGCACGGAGAACAGGGCGTCGACGGCCGCCTCCGCGTGCTCCGGGGTGCGCAGGCCGTGCGACCAGTCCGTCACCGTCGTCACCCCGTCGTTCACCGCCTCGGCCATCCCGAGGTGGTTCGCGGCGTAGATGTCCTCCGGGCGCAGCAGCGGGCCCCACTTCCCCATCATCCACTGCACGTAGTTCCCGAGCGTCCAGTCCGCGCCCACTCCCCGCAGCGTCGCCTGCCACATGTGCCGGTGGGTGTCGACGAACCCGGGCACCAGCAGCCCGCCGTCCGCGTCGATCACCGTCGCGGAGGCGGTCAGCCCACGGCCGACGGCCTTGATGCGCTCGCCCTCGACCAGGACGTCCGTGTCGGTCAGGACACCCCGGTCCACGGTGACGACGGTGGCGTGCCGGATGAGGATCGGGCGCCCGGCGGGGAAGGCGGCGGCCTCGGCCCGGGGCACGGTGAGCGCTGTGGCGCCCAGCGCGGCGGCACCGGCTCCCGCGAGGGCCTGGCGGCGGGTGCTCCCGCTCCAACTGGCCATGGAGTGCTCCTCGTTGTCGATGTGCGGTGGTCCCTTTCTACGGCGGGCGCGCGGGGCCCGGCATCGGGAGAACCATGTACATCGGGACGGGAGGGGTGGGTGGTTTCACCCATGGGGGCGTTCTCGTGCCGGCCGCGTCCGGTTCGACCTCGTCGCAGAACGTGGCGAGCATCGCCTCGTCCAGCAGCCGGGTACCCGCCTCGACGAGGCCCTGCCGCAGCAGTGCGCGGCCCTCACCGAGCACGCCCAGCGCGATCAGGGTGGGGGACGCGTGCCGCCGTCCGGCCTCCTGGATCCGGCGGGCGCTCGTGATCACGCCGTCCAGGTCGGGGCCGTCCAGCTGGCCCTCCACGTCCAGGAGATAGCTGAGCCGGGCGTGCACCGGGCCCTCCGGGTGGCCGTGCAGGTGGCGGTGCGCGCGGCTCAGCCAGCCCGAGCCGAGGGTGTCGTCGCCGCGCAGGAACAGGGCCGTCGCGATGTCCAGCGCGGCCCGCGCGGCGTCGTCCGGCCGGTCGGCCTCCGTGTGCAGGCGGTACGTCTCGGCCGCGGCGTACGGGTCCTCCCTCATGCCGACTCCCGCACCCGCAGCGGCAGCGACTCCGGGCCGCGCATCAACAGGCTCTGGCGGTAGGAGAGGCCGGAGAGGGGGACGGCGGCCTCGACGTGGTCGTAGCGGCGCAGGAGGTCGCGGAAGGCGACGTCCGCCTCCTGGCGGGCCAGCGGCGCGCCGAGACAGTAGTGCAGGCCGGCGCCGAAGGAGAGGTGGCGGTTGGGGGTGCGGGCGAGGTCGAGGCGGTCCGGGTCCGTGAAGCGGGAAGGGTCGCGGTTGGCGGAGGTGACGGCGGCCAGGACGAGTTCGCCGGCCGGGATCCCGACACCGGCGATCGTCACCGGTTCGGTGGTGCGGCGGTACGTCGCGAGGTTCACGGGGCCGTCGTAGCGCAGGAGTTCCTCGACGGCCGTCGGCAGCAGGGACGGGTCCGCGCGGAGCCGCGCCAGCTCCGCCGGGTGGGTGAGCAGGGCGCGCACCCCGTTCGCGAGGAGGCTGACGGTCGTCTCGTGGCCCGCGCTGAGCAGGAGGAACACCATCGCGACGAGTTCCTCGGGGGAGAGGCGGTCGCCCGCGTCCCGGGCCTCGATCAGGGCGGAGACGAGGTCGTCGCCGAGTGATCCGCGCTTCGTCTCGATCAGGTCCGTCAGGTACTCGGTGATCTGCTTGGCCGCCGCGCTCACCAGCTCCGGCGCGCCCGTCGAGTTGTAGTCCCGCGTCCACAGCCCGAACGGCTTGCGGTCGCCCTCCGGGAGGCCCAGCAGGTCGCACATCACCGTGATGGAGAGGGGGAACGCGTAGTCGGCGACCAGGTCGATCTCCTCGCGTCCGGCGAGGCCGTCCAGGAGAGTCGCGGAGAGCGCCTCGACGCGGGGGCGGAGAGCGGCGACCCGGCCCGGCGTGAACGCCTTCGACACCAGGGTCCGCAGCCGGGTGTGGGCGGGCGGGTCGCTGTTCAGCATGTGCCCGGCGGTCTTCCGGTCCACCGGACGCGGGGCCCGGCCCGGATCGCCGTTGCGCCGGAACAGCTCCCCGACCGCCTCCGCGTCCTTCGACAGCCGTGGGTCCGTCAGCACCTCCCGCACATCGTCGTACCGACTCACCACCCACACCCGCAGCCCGTCCGGTGTGACGACGCTCCGCACGGGTGCGTCCCGCCGTAACTCGGTGTACGTGGCGTGCGGGTCGTCCCAGAATCCCGGCCCGAAAGTCCCATCCGATGTGATCATGGAATCACATTACGGAACGCCCGGAAGGGGAGAAAGTCGACTCTCGGCCGCCCGCCCGGGATCTACGCCGGGGCCGGCAGGACGTGGTCGCCGACCGTGTCCGTGCTCAGGCACAGGGAGCAGACGACCGCGTCGTGGGTGGCGCAGGCGGTGAGGTCGGGGCGTTCGTAGGGCTGGCGGCAGACGTGGCAGTCGTAGGTGGTGGCGCTGGGGTTGCCGTCGGCGTCGAGGAGGGGTTCCTCGATGCCGTCGTCCGTGCGGCGGAGGTAGTACTTGCCCTTCGTGACGACCGCCATCAGGGGGGTGAGGACGAAGGCGAGGAGTGCCGCCGCCACCGGGGAGTACGGCTGGAGGGTGTCGCCCAGGGCGTGGAAGTACATCGCGATCGACAGGCCCGACGCGGCGACGAAGGCGACGACGCCCACGGGGTTGACCGCGTAGAGCATCCCGCGCCGGAACTCCGGCTGGAGCGGGGAGAGTTTGAGGACGTACTTGTTGACGCCGATGTCCGTCGCGACCGTCACGACCCACGCGATCGCGCAGTTGGAGTAGAAGCCGAGGATGTCGTTGAGGAAGCTGAACATGTCGGCCTCCATCAGGATCAGCGCGAAGGAGAGGTTCACGAGGACGAACACCATGCGGCCCGGGTAGTGCTTCGTCACCCGCGTGAACGAGTTGGTCCACGCCAGTGAACCGGAGTACGCGTTCGTCACGTTGATCTTGATCTGGCTGATGACGACGAGGACGACGGCCAGCGGAACCACCAGCCAGGACGGCATCATCGCGTCGAAGGCCCCCCGGAACTGCTGGATCGGCTCGGGCGCCGCGTCCGCCCCCACCTTGGCGATGATGTAGACCGCGAGGAACACCCCGATGGCCTGCTTCAGCGCGCCGAGGACCACCCACCCGGGACCGGCCATCAGCACGGCCGTCCACCAACTCCGCTTGTTCGCCTCGGTCTTGGGCGGCATGAACCGCAAGTAGTCGATCTGCTCACCGATCTGCGCGATGAGCGAGAGACACACGCCCGCCCCGAGCAGCACGGACGCCGTGTCGATCCCGCCCTCGCCGTCGGTCCCCGCGTAGTTGAGGAACCTGTCGACCGTGCCGGGGTCGGTGGCGATCAGGTAGACCAGCGGCCCGACCATCAGCAGCAGCCAGACCGGCGTCGTCCACACCTGGAGCTTGCTCAGCGCCTTCATGCCGTAGATCACGAGCGGGATGACCATCAGCGTGGAGACCAGGTAGCCGAGCCACAGAGGGAGTCCGAGGCCCAGCTTCAGGCCCTGGGCCATGATCGACCCTTCGAGCGCGAAGAAGATGAACGTGAAACTCGCGAAGATGACACTGGTCAGCACCGAGCCGTAGTACCCGAACCCGGAACCCCGGGTGATCAGGTCCAGGTCGATGTTGTACCGGGCCCCGTAGTACGCCAGCGGCAGGCCGGTGACGAAGATGACGACGGCGGCCACGGCGATCGCCACGAGCGCGTTGCCGGTGCCGTGCGCGAGCCCGATGCCCGCGCCGATCGAGAAGTCCGCCATGTAGGCGATCCCGCCCAGCGCGGTCGTCGCCACGACCATCGGCGTCCAACGGCGGTAACTGCGCGGCGCGAACCGGAGGGTGTAGTCCTCCAGCGTCTCCTTCGTCGCCTGATCGGTACCTGGCTCGGATCCGGTGCGTACGCCCATGCGCGGCTCGACGCTCACGACGCCTCCTTGCTGCTGCGGGAAGGGGACAGATGTCCCGCGTGACGACGTCGGCAGTACGGGAGCACGCACGGACCGTAGGCAGTGGGTGTTACCCCTAAATACTTCCCGTATGAAGGAGATGTTTCGCTGAACGGGGCCGGGGCCCCCGGGAGTTGCCGAGGGCCCCGCTCTCACGTCAGGACAGTTCCGCCCGCACCTTCCGGGCCGCCGCCACCAGGTTCTCCAGCGACTGCCGTGTCTCCGGCCAGCCACGGGTCTTCAGCCCGCAGTCGGGGTTGACCCACAGCCGCTCGGCGGGAATCGCCTCAAGTCCCTTACGGAGCAGGGCCGCCGCCTCCTCGGCGCTCGGGACGCGCGGGGAGTGGATGTCGTACACCCCGGGACCGGCCTCGCGGGGATAGCCGTGCGCGGCGAGTTCCCGGGCCACCTGCATGTGGGAGCGGGCCGCTTCGAGGCTGATGACGTCCGCGTCGAGGTCGTCGATGGCCTGCACGACGTCCCCGAACTCGGCGTAACACATGTGGGTGTGGATCTGCGTCCGAGGGCGCACCCCGCTGGTCGCGAGGCGGAACGCCTCCGTCGCCCAGGCCAGGTAGGCGGCGCGGTCGGCGGACCGCAGGGGCAGCGTCTCGCGCAGTGCGGGTTCGTCGACCTGGATGACCGGACTCCCGGACGCCTCAAGGTCGTTCACCTCGTCCCGCAGGGCGAGGGCGACCTGCCGGGCGGTCTCCGAGAGGGGCTGGTCGTCACGGACGAACGACCAGGCGAGCATCGTGACCGGGCCGGTGAGCATCCCCTTCACCGGCCGGTCCGTGAGGGACTGCGCGTACGCCGTCCAGCGGACCGTCATCGGCTCCGGGCGGGAGATGTCACCGGCGAGGATCGGCGGGCGGACGTACCGGGTGCCGTACGACTGCACCCAGCCGTGCTGCGTCGCCAGGTAGCCGGTGAGCTGCTCCGCGAAGTACTGCACCATGTCGTTGCGTTCAGGCTCGCCGTGCACCAGCACGTCGATCCCCGCCTTCTGCTGAAAGGCGATCACCTCCCGGATCTCGGCGCCGATACGGTCCTCGTACCGGGCGGTCCTGATCCGCCCCGCCCGCAAGTCCGCGCGGGCGGCCCGCAGTTCGGTGGTCTGCGGGAACGACCCGATCGTCGTCGTCGGCAGGACCGGCAGCCCCAGATGCGCGCGCTGGGCCAAGACCCGCTCGCTGTAAGGCTGTTCGCGGCGCGTGTCGGCCTCGGTGACGGCGGCGGCGCGGGCCCGCACCTCGGGGTCGCGGGTGATCGGCGACCCCGCGCGCGAGGCCAGGTCGGCCTGGTTGGCGGCGAGTTCGGCGGCGATCGCACCCGTCCCGCTGCTCAGCCCCCGGGTCAGCGTGACGACCTCGGCCGTCTTCTGCCGGGCGAAGGCGAGCCAGCGCAGGATCTGCGGGTCGACGTCGCGTTCGGCGGCCGTGTCGAGGGGGACGTGGAGGAGGGAGCAGGAGGCGGAGACGTCGACCCGGTCGGCGAGCCCGAGGAGCGTGCCGAGCAGGGTCAGGGACTTCGCGAGGTCGTTCACCCAGATGTTGCGGCCGTCGACGACGCCCGCGACGAGCCGCTTGCCGGGCAGCCCGCCGGCGGAGGCGAGGTCCTCCAGGGTGCCGGGGCGGGTGAAGTCGAGGGCGAGCCCTTCGACGGGCGCCTTGGCGAGGACCGGGAGAGCTTCTCCGGGTCGGTCGAAGTAGGTCGCGACGAGGATCCGGGGCCGGTCGGTGAGGGCGCCGAGGTCCCGGTAGGCGCGGGCGGTGGCGTTCAGCTCGGCCGGGGTGCGGTCCTGGACGAGGGCGGGCTCGTCGAGCTGCACCCACCCGGCACCGGCCGCCCGCAGTTCGGCGAGGATCTCGGCGTACACCGGCAGGATCCGGTCGAGGAGGGTGAGCGGCTCGAAACCGGCGGCCACTCCCGGGGCGGGCTTGGCCAGCAGCAGGTAGGTGACCGGGCCGAGGAGGACCGGGCGGGCGGTCAGCCCGAGGGCGAGGGCCTCCTTCAACTCCGTGAGCTGCTTGGCGGGTTCGGCGCGGAAGACGGTGTCAGGGCCCAACTCGGGCACCAGGTAGTGGTAGTTCGTGTCGAACCACTTCGTCATCTCCAGCGGCGGCGCGTCCTGCGTGCCGCGCGCCATCGCGAAGTAGCGGTCCAGCGGGTCGTCGATCCCCGCGTGGCGCACGGGAATCGCGCCGAGCATGACGCTGGTGTCGAGGACGTGGTCGTAGTACGAGAAGTCGCCGGTGGGGACCTCGTCGATCCCGGCGCCTTCGAGGGTGCGCCAGGTGGCGGCGCGCAGGTCGGCGGCGGTCGCGTGGAGGGCGTCGGCGGTGACGCGGCCCTTCCAGTAGCCCTCGACGGCCTTCTTCAGTTCCCGGTTCCCGCCCTGGCGGGGGTAGCCGTACAGGGTTGCCGCGGCTGCGGACTTCGTGGTCACGGAGATCTCCTTCACGAGACGATTCCCTGAGGTCCCGGCGACGGGACGAGGGCGTGAAGGAACGAGCGGCCCCTGTCAGGCCTGTCGGCCCTGGCCGCGTGCGCGCCGACCCACCCGCGAGGTCACCGGAACTCCGCGTGCGACGTCGCCGCACACGGGCAGTCGGCAGGTCTTCGGACTCACGGGCACGCCTCGTACGAGGACGAGGCACCTACTGGCCGTCGCTTCCCAGGTCCGTGCGGACCCAGTGCGTATGACGGCGGTCGTTCCCGCTCACCGCTGCGGGGCAGTCCCGGATTCCCACCGGGTTCCCTCTTGCGACGCGGCCCGTCTGGCTGACGGGGCGAACCGGCTGCGGTGATCAGCGTACGGGGTGAACTCGGTTCGCGCAGGCCCGCGTTCGAGACGTGGGCCGATCCGGGGCCGTCCGCCGCCCTGTGACCCCGGTCTCACTATCGAAACGGTTGAGTTTCGCTCGGGGGGTGTGTAGCGTCACACGAGTACGAAACCGTTTCGTTCGCGAAACCGCCGATCGTCCCATCGGAGCCTGCCCCCATGTCACAGACCACCGAGACGCCGGACACGACGTCACCCCCGAAGCCCACCGAGGAACCCGCGTCCCGTCATCGCTGGTGGGTGCTGGCGATGATCGCCATCGCCCAGCTGATGGTCACGCTGGACGCGACGATCGTGAACATCGCCCTGCCGTCCGCACAGCGAGACCTCGGCTTCTCGAACGGCGACCGGACCTGGATCGTCACCGCCTACTCCCTCGCCTTCGGCAGCCTCCTGCTCCTCGGCGGCCGGATCGCCGACCTCTTCGGCCGCAAACTCGCCTTCCTGGTCGGCGTCGGAGGGTTCGCCGCCGCCTCCGCGCTGGCCGGAGCCGCGACCAGCTTCGAGGTCCTCGTCGTCGGCCGCACCCTCCAGGGCCTCTTCGGCGCCCTCCTCGCGCCCGCCGCGCTCTCGCTGCTGACCACCACGTTCACCGACGCCAAGGAGCGCGCCCGCGCCTTCGGCATCTTCGGTGCCGTCGCCGGGTCCGGCGCGGCCGTCGGCCTCCTGCTCGGCGGCGTCCTCACCGAGTACCTGAACTGGCGCTGGACCCTCTACGTCAACCTCGTCCTCGCCGTGATCCCGCTGGTCGGCGGCTGGATGCTGCTCAAGCGCACCGAACGCGAACCCGGCGCGAAGCTCGACATCCCCGGCACCGTCCTGGTCACCACCGGACTCTTCGGCGTCGTCTACGGCTTCTCCATGGCCGAGTCCCACGGCTGGTCCTCCCCGCGCTCCTGGGGTTTCCTCGCCGGCGGC
Organism: Streptomyces sp.; assembly: GCA_036569285.1. Classification (GTDB taxonomy): domain Bacteria; phylum Actinomycetota; class Actinomycetes; order Streptomycetales; family Streptomycetaceae; genus Streptomyces. The sequence continues at coordinate 50,384 of DATCQX010000355.1, read as the reverse complement.
GGGCTCCTGCTGGCCGCGTTCACCTGGTGGCAGACGAAGGCCGAGCACCCGCTGCTCCCGCTGCGCGTCCTGCTCGACCGCGACCGGGGCGCCTCCTTCGCCCTCATGCTGATCACCAGCGTGGGCATGTTCGGCGTCTTCCTCTTCCTGACCTACTACCTCCAGCTCAGCCTGGGCTTCAGCGCGATCCAGACGGGGTCCGCGTTCCTGCCGATGGTCGGCGCGCTGATGATCTCGGCCACCGTTGCGACCAGTGCCCTCCTCCCCAGGATCGGCCCGAAGGTCATCGTCTCGCTCGGCATGGCGCTCGGTGCGCTCGGCCTGGTCTGGATGACGGGCCTGGACCTGAACAGCACGTACGTCACCCACGTCATGCCGCCCCTGATCCTCACCGGCGTCGGCGTCGGCCTGGTCATGGCGCCCGCGATGTCCCTGGCCACCAGTGGGGTAGCCGCCCACGACGCGGGGGTCGCCTCCGCCGCCGTCAACACCATGCAGCAGATCGGCGGCTCCATCGGCACCGCCCTGCTCAACACCCTGGCCGCGAGCGCCGCCACGGACTACCTGCGCGGCAGGAACCCGGCCGACAAGCTCGTCCAGGCGCACGCCGCGCTGGAGTCGTACTCCACCGCCTACTGGTGGTCGGCCGGCTTCTTCGCCGTCGGCGCGGTCGTCGCGGTGCTGCTCTACCGCAGCGGCGCACGTGAGGTCGACGGGAACATGGTCCACATGTGAGCGGGCATGTGGTGATCCGCGCCTGAACGCGGGCGCGGACGGCGGGCCCGGTGTCTGGGGAGGCATCGGGCCCTTCCGCGTGCCGGGGCCTTCCGCGTGCCGGGGCCTTCGCGCGCCGGGGTTCGCCGCGCTCCAGGTGAGAAGGGGTAAAGAGCCCCCGCAGTTATTTGCGTATGGACGCAAGAAGGGGCAGACTCGACACGTCGGACCCCGCCATGGGTGTACGGCACACCGATACATCACACGGCGTACACCACTTCACGGAACGGAGGCGGCCATGGACATAGACCCTCCCAGTCCGAGCCGCCCTCAGGGCACTCGCTGACCCCCTTCTTTCTCTCCTCATCAGAGGCCCCGTGATGCTGATCCGTACCCAGAAGCGCCCTTTGCTGTCCCGTTTCTCCTGGGTGGACGCGGCCGTCGCCGCAGCCGTCCTCGTCCTGCTCTACGCCGTCCTGCGCGTCGGCCAGGGCACCACCGTCGCCTTCAACACCCACTCCGACATCCACGTCGACACCGACCCCGCCCGCCTCCCGTACGACGCGGCGCGCTCCCTGCTCAGGATGTTCGCCGCGCTGGCCGCGTCCGTCGTCTTCACGTTCGTCTACGCCTACGCGGCGGCCAAGAGCCGCAGGCTGGAACGCGTCCTGATCCCGGCGCTCGACATCCTCCAGTCGGTACCGGTCCTCGGCTTCCTCACCGTCGCCGTCACCGGGTTCATCGCGCTGTTCCCCGGCTCCATGCTGGGCCTGGAGTTCGCGTCGATCTTCGCGATCTTCACCTCGCAGGCGTGGAACATGACGTTCGGCTTCTACTCCTCGCTGACCTCCCTCCCGCGCGAACTCGACGAGCTGTCACGGTCGTTCGGGTTCACCCGCTGGATGCGGTTCTGGAAGGTCGAACTCCCCTCCGGGATGATCGGCCTCGTCTGGAACGGCATGATGAGCTTCGGCGGCGGCTGGTTCTTCCTCGTCGCGTCCGAGGCGATCAGCGTGGACAGCAGGCAGTACGCGCTCCCCGGCGTCGGCTCCTACGCGGGCGCCGCCATCGCCGACGGCGACCTCGGCAAGGTCGGCTGGGCGATCCTCGCCATGGCCGTCATGGTCATCGGCGTCAACTTCCTCTTCTGGCGCCCCCTCACCGCGTGGGCCGAACGCTTCAAGAACGAGCAGTCCGAGGCGGGCGAGACCCAGAAGTCCGTCGTCCTCGACCTCCTGCGCCGCTCCCACTGGCCCCGCCTCCTCACCAAGGCCCTGCGCCCCGCCTGGCACGCGCTCAGCAGCGCCGCCCGCGTGTTCGGCCGCGACGACAAGCCCCTCGCCGTCGACCGGACCCGGCAGCGCACCGGGGACGTCGTCTTCACCGTCGTCGCGGGCGGCCTGATCCTGTGGGGCCTCACCGACCTCGGCCGCTACCTGTACGACCGCACCGGGCTCGGCGTCTTCGGCGAACCGCTCCTGCTCGGGCTCGCGACGTTCGTCCGGGTGATCGTCCTCGTCGCCCTCGCCACCGTCGTCTGGGTGCCGGTCGGCGTGAAGATCGGGTTCTCGCCGAGACTGACGAGGATCGCGCAGCCCGTCGTCCAGATCCTCGCCTCGTTCCCCGCCAACTTCCTCTTCCCGCTGGCCGTCTGGTTCTTCCTGAAGACCGGCCTGTCCATCGACATCGGCGGCACGCTGCTGATGGCGCTCGGCGCGCAGTGGTACATCCTCTTCAACACCATCGCCGGCGCCATGGCCATCCCGACCGACCTGCGCGAGGCGATGGACGACCTCGGCGTCACCGGCCGGCAGCGCTGGAAGCGGCTCATCCTGCCGGGGATCTTCCCCGCGTACGTCACCGGCGGCATCACCGCGTCCGGCGGCGCCTGGAACGCGTCCATCGTCTCCGAGGTCGTCACCTTCGGCGGGACGACGCTCACGGCGACCGGCCTCGGCGCGTACATCGCGCAGGCCACCGCGCGCGGCGACCACCCGCACCTGCTGGCCGGGGTCGCGGTGATGAGCGTCTACGTCGTGCTGCTCAACCGGCTGCTGTGGCGGCGGCTGTACCGGCTGGCGGAGAAGCGCTACTCGCTGTGAGCGTCCGCCGCACCCTCTGAACTTCCTTTCCGCAAGCGTGCTTTGGAGTACGACCATGACCAACGACCTCCTGCTCGAAACCGTCGGCCTCACCAAGTCCTACGCCGGCGCCGACGGTGAACTCCCCGTCCTGTCCGGCATCGACCTCCAGGTCCGCGCGGGCGAAGTCGTCGCCCTGCTCGGCAAGTCGGGGTCCGGGAAGTCGACGCTGCTGCGCTGCCTCGCCGGACTCGTCCCCGCCAGCTCCGGCACCGTCACCTACAAGGGCGCTCCGCTGACCGGCGCCAACCCCGGTACCGCGATGGTGTTCCAGACGTTCGCGCTGCTGCCGTGGCTCACCGTCCAGCAGAACGTCGAACTCGGCCTGGAGGCGAAGGGGATCGGGCCCGCCGACCGCGCGCAGGCCGCCCGGCACGCCATCGAGCTGATCGGCCTCGACGGCTTCGAGTCCGCGTACCCCAAGGAGTTGTCCGGCGGGATGCGCCAACGCGTCGGGTTCGCGCGGGCGTTGGTCGTCGAGCCGGACGTCCTGATGATGGACGAGCCGTTCTCCGCGCTGGACGTCCTCACCGCCGAGAACCTGCGCGGCGAACTGATGGAGCTGTGGGAGTCGGGCCGCTTCCCGACGCGGGCGATCGTCCTCGTCACCCACAACATCGAGGAGGCCGTCCTGATGGCCGACCGGATCGTCGTCCTCGGCGCGCGGCCGTACGGCACGATCCGCGAAGTCTTCGAAGTCGGCCTGGAACGCCCCCGGGACCGGGACTCCGCCGCGTTCGAGGACCTCATCGACCGCGTGTACCGCACGATGACCGGCCGTCAGAAGGAGGGCCGCGTCCCCGGCCGCCACGAGACCCCCGACCACGACAAGCGCACCCCCGCGAACACGCCCCTGCCCCCGGCCGGCGTCGACGGCCTCTCCGGCCTCGCGGAACTCGTCCTGAGCCGGGGCGGCACCTGCGACCTCGCGGACCTCGCCGACGACCTCGGCCTGGAGATCGACGACCTCCTCCCGCAGGTCGACGCCCTCGACCTCCTCGGCTTCGGCACCGTCACCGGCGACGACCTGCTCCTCACGGAGACGGGGACGGCGTTCGCGGGCGCGGACGTCCAGGAGTCCAAGCGGATCTTCGCCGAGGCCGCCGTCCACGCGCCCCTCGTCAAGCTCATCACCACCAGCCTCCACCAGAACCCCAAGGGGACCCTGCGCGCCGGGTTCTTCCGGGATCTGCTGGCCCACCACTTCACGAGCGAGCAGGTGACACGGCAGTTGGAGACGGCCACCGACTGGGGGCGGTACGCGGAGCTGTACGCGTACGACGCGGAGCCGCAGGAGTACCGGGCGGAGGGGGCGGGGGTGCGGTGAGGTGTGAGGTGTGATGGGGCGCGGGCGTCAGTGCGCGGTGACCGGACGCGGGGTGTCCGCGGCCCGGGGTTTGCGCGAGGCCCGCGCCTTCTCCACGGCCGTGCGCGCGGCGGCTGCGGTGGCGCCGGGAGCCTCGACGGCGTCGTCCGAAGCCGCTGCCTCGTCCGCCGCCAGGACCGCGCCCTCCAGGAGGGTCCGCACCCGGGGGCCGGAGGCGCGGTAGTAGATGCGGGTGCCCTCGCGGCGGGAGGTGACGAGGCCGGCGGTGCGCAGGCGGGCGAGGTGCTGGGAGGTCGCGGCGACGTGCGCGCCGATGATCTCCGCGAGCTTGCTGACCGGGAGTTCGCGTTCGGTGAGTGCCCACAGCAGGCGGTAGCGGGAGGGGTCGGCGACCGCTTTGAGCACGGCGACGACCTGCTCGGACCGTTCCTCGTCCCAGGACCCTACTTGCGCTTCCATGCAAGTAGGGTACCCGGCCGGGGCTCAGGAAACCGTGTCGGATTCTTCCCGGTCCTCCCGGGACGACGGCGGCTCGGCCGGGGTCGGCGCCGGCGAGGTCAGGAGCACCTTACGCAGCACAGCCGGCGCGAACAGCACGGAGACCGGCGCGGACAGCGTCAGCACGGACCGGAACGCGCGCCCCACGACAGGGTCACCCGGGAACCGCTCCGTGACCCGGCGCAGATACCACCCCGCGACCCGGTCGGCGGCCTTGATCTCGACGGCCGACCCGGTCGCCCCCGGCATCTGCCGGTCCGCCCCGGCGGAGATGTCCCACGCCTGCCGGGATGCCGCGAGCAGCACCCGCTGCACACGCCGCGTCGTCGGCGTCCGGCGCGGACCCGCCTGCGCGAGGGCGTCGCGCAGGGCGACCGCGCTCATCGCCGCGATGGCCATGCCCTGACCGTAGATCGGGTTGAACGTGCACAGCGCGTCCCCCGCCGCGAGGAACCCGGCGGGCGTCCCCGGCAGGTCGTAGCGGCGCCGGACGTTCGACGTGCGCCGGAACCCGAACGCGGACGTCAGCGGCTCCGCCCGAGCCATCCACCGGTCGAGCAGCGGATGCGCCAGCCGCTTGACGTACGCCTCGAACGCGTCGTCGTCCGTGGGCGGTTCGTCACCGCGCAGCCCCGACACGATCACCAGATGACTGCCGTCCTCCAACGGCAGCGCGCCCCCGCCGTGCACCTGCTGGGGGTTGGGGTACACGTAGTAGCCGAGGGTGTCGTCGTCGAGGTACACGCCCCCCTCGCCCCGGTAGATCCGCGAGGCGTAGGCGAGCCCGGTGTCGATGGTCTCCTCGTGGACGGCGCCGGCGCCGATGGCCGTCAGCCACTGCGGCGCCTTGGTGCCCGCGCCCGACGCGTCGACCACCAAGTCGGCCTCCAGTTCCCGGGGTTCGGCCTTCGCGCCCTCGGCGCGCTCCCGCACCCGCACACCCCGCACCCGCGCCGCGTCCCCGAGGAGCCCGACGACGTCGGTCCCCTCCAGCACGCTGATCGACGGATCGGCGAGGACCCGCCGCCGCACCAGATCCTCCAACTGGGCCCGGGAACCGGTGGAGATGTGCGTCGTCGACGGGAACCGGCGGAACCAGCGGCCGGTCTGCCACAGCGCCATGTCCGCCGGCATCCCCACCCACGGCGCCCCCGCCGCCCGCAACTCCGCGAGGAATCCCGGCAGCAGGGACTCCAGCGCCCTCTGCCCGCCCTCCAGCAGGACGTGCGGATGCCGCCCCTGCGGCACCCCGGGCCGTGTCCCGCCGCCCTCCGGGAACCGGTCGCGCTCCACGACCGTCACCCGGTCGGCATGCCCGGCCAGCGCGTGCGCGGCGAGCAGCCCCGCGAGGCTCCCGCCCACGACCACCGCGTGCCGGCCCGTTGCCACCGCAGACTCCACTGATCAGCTCCCCAGTCGCGTGTTGTCCCGTGAGAAGAGTCAAGTATCCCGTTCTTCCGGGGACGGCACGCCGCGTCGAGCCCTTTTCTGACGAGAAACCACCCGCCTTCCGGTCCACGTCCTAAGGGACTGTTAGGACTTCGCGCACGATCTTGTCCGCCCCCGCAGGCCCCCCGATTCTGGCTGCTCCGGGCCGCTGACTAGGGAGTTTCCATGGCCGCACAGGACACCGCCGTCCACGACAAGAGCGCCGGGCACGACGAACGGAGGGTCGCGAGGAACATCGTGCGCGGCTCCGTCGGCAACCTGATCGAGTGGTACGACTGGTACGCGTACACCGCCTTCAGCGTCTACTTCGCCGCCGCGTTCTTTCCCTCCGGCGACCAGACCGCCCAACTCCTCAACACCGCCGCTGTGTTCGCCGTCGGGTTCCTCATGCGGCCGATCGGCGGCTGGATCCTCGGCCGGTACGCGGACCGGCGGGGCAGGCGCTCGGCGCTCACCCTCTCCGTGACCCTGATGGCGGCCGGCTCACTGATCGTCGCGCTGACACCGTCGTACGGCACGATCGGCGTCGTCGCACCCGTCCTGCTCGTCACCGCCCGCCTGCTGCAAGGCATTTCGGTCGGCGGGGAGTACTCGACGTCGGCGACGTACATGTCCGAGATGGCGACACCCGGCAAACGCGGCTACTACTCCAGCTTCCAGTACGTGACGCTGATCGCGGGGCAGCTGACGGCGCTCGGGCTCCAGATCGTCCTCCAATCAGTGCTGTCCGACGGGCAGATGGAGTCGTGGGGCTGGCGGATCGCGTTCGTCGTCGGGGCCGCCGGGGCCGTCGTCGTGCTGTGGCTGCGGCGGGGGATGGACGAGTCGGAGAGCTTCGAACAGACGGCCTCCTCCGGCTCCGGCGAGAGCCGGGGCAGCCTGCGGACACTGCTCTCCTACCCCCGCCAGTGCCTGGTCGTCGTCGGCCTCACCATGGGCGGCACCCTGTTCTTCTACACCTACACGACCTACCTCCAGAAGTTCATGGTCAACACCAGCGGCATCGCCAAACCCACCGCCGCCTGGATCAACTTCTGCGCCCTGCTGGTCTTCGTCGTCCTGCAACCGGCGATGGGCCGCCTCTCCGACCGGGTCGGCCGCCGCCCCCTCCTGATCGCCTTCGGTGTGCTCGGCGCGCTCGTCGTCGTCCCCTCCCTCACCCTGCTCTCCCACACCGACAACCCGTACTACGCCTTCGCGCTGATGGTCGTCCCGCTCGCGATCAGCTCCCTCTACACCTCGATCAGCGCGGTCGTGAAAGCGGAACTCTTCCCAACAGCCGTCCGCGCCCTGGGAGTCGGCCTGCCCTACGCGCTGACCGTCGCGCTCTTCGGCGGGACCGCCGAGTACATCGCCCTGTGGTTCAAGGACATCGGCCACGAGACCTGGTACTTCTACTACGTCACCGCCTGCGTCCTCACCTCCCTGTTCGTCTACATTCGGATGCGCGAGACGTCGGACGGCTCGCCGCTGGACGAGTAGAAAGGGCGTGCGGCCGTGCGGATCCTGCTGGCCGAGGACGACGACGGCGTCGCGGGCGCCCTCACCGAGGCCCTCTACGACGCCGGCCACCAGCCCGACCGCGCCCGCCGGGGCGAGGAGGTCCTCACCCGGCACCGCCGGGCCGACCTGCTCCTCCTCGACCTCGGCCTGCCCGACCTCGACGGACTCGACGTGCTGCGCAAACTCCGCGCGGTCAGCGCCCTGCCGGTGCTGATCCTCACCGCGCGCGGCGACGAACGCTCCGTCGTGCGGGGACTTCGGCTCGGCGCCGACGACTACCTCGTCAAACCGGTCCGCCTCGCCGAACTCCTCGCCCGCATCGAGGCGGTGGCCCGGCGCGCCGCCGCCCTCACCGCCCCCGTCAAGCGCACCGTGCGCGCCGGGGACGTCGAAGTCGACCTGGACGCCCGCCGCGTCCAGGTCGGCGCCGCCGAAGTCCGCCTCACCACCAAGGAGTTCGAGATCCTCGCCGCGCTCGCCTCCCGCGCCGGGGCCGCCGTCAGCCGCCAGCAGCTCCTCGACGAGGTGTGGGGCGACGCCTACCTCGCGGTCTCCCGCTCCCTCGACGTCCACATCACGCAACTGCGCGCGAAGCTCGGCCGCCCCGAACTCCTCACCACCATCCGCGGGTTCGGGTACCGCTTCGGCGGCTGAACCCCATGCGCGCACGGGTCCTCACGGTCGTCCTCGCCTTCGTCCTGCTCGCCGTCGCCGGGTTCGCCGCACCACTGCTGACGCTGACGGCCGTCCAGCGCACCCAGCAACTCGTGGCCGCCCGCGCCGCCGACCTCGACCGGTTCGCCACCCTCGCCGAACAGGCCGCCGAGAGCGGGGACCCGGGAACGCTGACCGCCGAGGTCCAGCGGTACACCTCGCTGTACGGCGAGGCCGTCGTGGTCGTCGACGCGCGCCGCGCGCCCGTCGTCCAGACCGGCGGCATGCACGCCGCCGACCCCGACGTCGCCCGGCTCGTGGACGCTGCCCTGCGCAGCCAACTCCACTCCCCGGAAGGAACGGTGCGGCCCTGGTCGCGGGCCGACGTCCTGTTCGCCCGGCCCGTCGGGACCGGGACACGGGTGTCCGGGGCGGTCGTCCTGCGGGCGTCGGTGCGGGCCGCCGCCGACGACGTCGCGCTGCGCTGGACGCTGGTCCTCGCCGGGGCCGGGGTGTTCGCGGGGGCCTGCGTGCTGCTGGCGCGCCGGGCGACACAGTGGGTGGTGCGGCCGTTGCACCGACTGGACCGGGCCGTGGGGGCGCTGGCCGCCGGGCTGCCGCCCGAGCGGGTCGTCCGGGCCGGGGGGCCGCCCGAACTGCGGCAGGTCGCCGAGGGGTTCAACCGGATGGCGGACACGGTGACGGCCGCACTGGAGCAGCAGCGGCGGCTCGTCGCCGACACCTCGCACCAACTCCGCAATCCGCTGGCCGCGTTGAGGCTGCGGATCGACTCGCTCCAGCCCCGGCTGCCGCAGGCGGCGGCCCGCACGTACACCGGGGTGACGGGCGAACTGGAGCGGATGGAGCGCTTGTTGGACGACCTGATGACCCTGGCGGACGCCGAACACCGCGCCGGGGAACTGGCCGTGACAGGGCGTCAGGGTGCGGGGTGCGAGGTGCGGGCCGTGGTCGAGGCGCAGGTGGAGGTGTGGCGGCCGGTCGCCGAGGAGGCCGGGACGGTGCTGAGCGGGCCGCGGGAGGAGGGAGCCGGGGCGGTGGGCGTGGACGCGTCCGGAGACGAGGTGGCGCAGGTGGTGGACATCCTCCTCGACAACGCGATCAAGTACGGGGGCGGGCGGGTCGAGGTGGCGTGCCGGGTGACGGGGGCGGAGGCCGTGATCGAGGTGCGCGACGACGGGCCGGGGCTGTCCGAGAGCGAACTCGCCCGCGCCGGGACGCGGTTCTGGCGTGCCGAGCGGCACCGGGAGGTGCGGGGGAGCGGACTCGGGCTGGCGATCGCCGAGCGGCTGGTGGCGGGGCACGGGGGGCGGATCGAGTTCGGGGCCGGTGCGGGCGGAGGGCTGGCGGTGCGGGCGGTGCTTCCCGCCGGGGGGAGCGGGCCGTGTTGAGGGCACCCGCGCGCCGTACGCTCCTGCGCGCCGGCCTCGCGGCGGCCGGGGCCGGAGTGCTCGCGGCCGGGGGGCTTCGCGGGGACGCGCGGCAGGCCGACCGGGGGCCCACCGGGCGGCTGCGGATCGCCACCGGCGAGAGCGACGGGTTCTACACCGCGTTCGGGAAGCTCCTCGCCACGCAGGTGACGGCCGTGTACCCCCGGCTCGCCTGCGAGGTCGTCGGAAGTCAGGGCAGCGTCGACAACGTACGCCTGCTGGAGGCCGAACGCGCCGACGCGGCCCTCGCGTTGGCCGACATCGCGTGGTCCGCCCACGACGGGCGCGGGCCCTTCGCCGGGCGGGTGCCGTTGCGGGCGATCGGGCGGGTGTACGAGAACTACGCGCAGTTGGCGGTGCGGGCCGCGTCGCCGGCCCGGAGCGTGGCCGACCTCGCGGGGCGCACGGTGTCGGTGGGGGCGCCGGGGTCCGGCGGCGCGGTGCTCGGGGACCGGCTGCTGCGGGCGGCGGGACTCACGCCGGGCGTGGACGTACAGGTACGGCACCTGCTGATGCCGGACGCGGCGACGGCCGTACGGGCAGGGCGAGTCGACGCGCTGCTGGTGGCGGGCGGCGTCCCGGCACCGGTGCTCGCGGGCCTCGCCGCCGGCCCCGGCATCCGCCTCCTGCCGCTCGCCGGGCTCCTGCCGCGGGTGCGGCGGGAGGGCGGCGCCGGGGTCGAGGCGGTGACGGTGCCCGCCGGGGCCTACGGCGAGGCCGCCGAGGTCGCGACGATCGGCGTGGCCAACCTGCTGCTGTGCCGCCCGGACCTGCCGGCCCCGCTCGCCGCCGCGCTCACCCACGTCCTCGTCCTGCGGGCCGCCCGACTCGTCCCGCAGGCCGCGCTGGGCACGCAGTTCCTGGACGTGCGGAGCCTCATCTCGACGGGAGCCGTGCCGCTGCACGCGGGGGCGGTGGGGGAATACCGGGAACTCCACGGGTGAGGGGCGTCGTTGCGGGAAACGATCTGCCGGAGTTACGTTCGGGACCATGGCGGACGACGAACCCACGCGCGCGGCACGCCTGTTGAGCGCGCAGGCCAAGGCGGAGCGACTGTTCACCGAGATCGGGCGCAGAGGGCTCGTCGCGCCGGGCGCGGGAGAGCGGGAGGTCAGCGGCCGGGTCCGGGACCTCGCGAACGAACTCTTCGGCACCACCCGGCACTGGCACAAGCGGATCGTCCGCTCCGGCCCCAACACCCTCAAGCCGTACCGCGAGAACCCGCCGGACCGGGTGATCGGCGCCGACGACATCGTGTTCGCGGACTTCGGGCCGATCTTCGAGGAGTACGAGGCCGACTTCGGCCGCACCTTCGTCCTCGGCGACGACCCCGTCAAACACCGGCTGCGCGACGACCTCCCCGAGGTGTTCCGGGCGGGCCGCCGCTACTTCGAGGAGAACCCCGACGTCACCGGCGAACAACTCCACGCCGAGGTGAACCGCCTTGCCGAGAAGGCCGGTTGGGAGCTGGGCGGCTGGCACGCGGGCCACCTCGTCGGAGAGTTCCCGCACGAGACGATCGACGGCGCCGACACCGAGTCCTACATCACCCCCGCCAACACCACGCCCCTGCGCCGCACGGACCGCGCCGGACGCCGCTGCCACTGGATCCTGGAGATCCACCTCATCGACAGGGCACGGGAGTTCGGCGGCTTCCACGAGCAACTCCTCACCCTCTGACGTACGCTCGCCGCATGGCCGCCGTCGTCTCGCTGCTGATCCTCGCCGCCGTCCTCGGGCTCTTCGCCCTCCTGGCCCGGCGCATCCGCCGCCGGGGCCTCGCGGGCGGCGCCCTCACCGCGGCCCTGAGCGCCTACGAGGAGGCCTTCCGCGTCACCTCCCACGAGTCCCACGTCGAGATCCAGGCCCGGGCCGACCGCAAGGAGCCGATCCCGACACCGGATCGGTGGAAGGCGCGGTGGGGCAGGGGACGGCGCTGACCGTGCCGGCACCCCTCCCGGGTTTGCGACCATGGACGGCGGAAGACCGTCCGCCCCGGGAAGGAACCCCCAGCTCATGCGTACCGACGACGTCCAGTGCCGGCGTACCGGCCGGGTCGGCAGGATCGTCCTCGACCGGCCGAAGGCGCTCAACGCCCTCAACCACGCCATGGTCCTGCGGATCGACGAGGCCCTCACCGAGTGGGAGCGCGATCCCGGCGTCGAGGCCGTCGTCGTCACCGGCGCGGGGGAGCGCGGGCTGTGCGCCGGCGGAGACATCCGGGCCGTCCACGACGACGCGCGCGACGGGGACGGGCGGGCGTCCGCCGCGTTCTGGCGGGACGAGTACCGGCTGAACGCCCGGATCGCCCGGTACCCGAAGCCGTACGTCGCGCTGATGGACGGCATCGTGATGGGCGGCGGCGTCGGGATCTCCGCGCACGGGGACGTCCGTGTCGTCACCGAGCGGTCCCGGATCGCCATGCCCGAGACCGGCATCGGCTTCGTCCCGGACGTCGGCGGCACCCACCTCCTGTCGCACGCCCCCGGCGAACTCGGCACCCACCTCGCCCTGACAGGCGCCCAGATCGGCGCCGCCGACGCGGTGTTGTGCGGCCTCGCGGACCACTACGTCCCGTCGTCCGCGCTCCCGTCCCTTGCCGCCGACCTTGAGACCCTCCCCCTGCCGGAAGCCCTCGCCCGCCACGAACAGCCGCTCCCCGCCGCCGGGTTGCCCGCCGACCGGCACTGGATCGACGCGTGCTACGCGGCCGGCACGGTCGAGGAGATCGTCGACCGCCTCTCCGCGTACGACGATCCGCACGCCGAGGTCGCCGCCAAGACCCTCCTCACCCGCTCCCCGACCTCCCTCAAGGTCACCCTCACCGCTCTGCGCCGGGCCCGGCACCTCACCCTGGAGCAGGCCCTCGACCAGGAGTACCGCATCTCCTGCCACGCCCTCACCACCCACGATCTCGTCGAGGGCGTCCGGGCGCAGATCATCGACAAGGACCGCAACCCCCACTGGTCCCCGGCGACCCTGCCGGACGTCTCCGAAGCCGACGTCGCCCGCTGGTTCGCCCCGCTGGAGGAGGAACTGGGCCTCGGCACATGAAGGTCGGAGCAGCATCGAGAAGCAATGCCCCCACCGGCTGAAGCCGATGGTCCCCTCGCCAGGAGGATTGATCGTGCAACTCCCCGCCCGTGTCCTGTTCGGAGCCGCCTACTACCACGAGTACCAGCCCCACCCCCGCTCCGAGAACCGTCTCAAGACCGACCTCGACCTCATGGCCGAAGCCCGCTTCACCGTCATCCGCGTAGGCGAGTCCGTCTGGTCCACCTGGGAGCCGGAGAACGGCGTCTTCGACCTCGACTGGCTCCAGCCGGTCCTGGACGGCGCCCACGAACGCGGCATCGCGGTGATCCTGGGCACCCCCACCTACGCCGTCCCCCCATGGCTGGCCCGCCAGTACCCCGAGATCGCCGGCGAGCGCCGTACGGGTGAGCGGATCGGCTGGGGCGCCCGGCAGGAGGTCGACTTCACCCACCCGGCGTTCCGCTTCCACGCCGAGCGGGTCATCCGCCGGATCACCGCCCGCTACGCGAGCCACCCGGCCGTCATCGGCTTCCAGGTCGACAACGAACCCGGCAACGAACTCCTGCACAACCGGGGCGTGTTCGAACGGTTCGTCGACCACCTGAGGCAGAAGTACGGCGACGTCGAGACCCTCAACCGGGAGTGGGGCCTCGTCTACTGGTCGCACCGGCTGGCCACGTGGTCCGACCTGTGGACGCCCGACGGCAACGTCCAGCCCCAGTACGACGTCGCCTGGCGGGAGTTCCAGGCGCGTCAGGTCACCGAGTTCATCGGCTGGCAGGCCGACATCGTCCGCGAGTACGCGCGCGACGACCAGTTCGTCACGACCTGCATCTCCTACACCCGCCCGGCCGTCGAGGACGACGAGCTGACCGACCGCCTCGACATCGCCGCCGGGAACCCCTACTACGCGATGCAGGACGGCCTGCGTCTCCCCGACCCCGTCGGCCACCCCCAGAAGTGGCAGACCAGCGGCGTCTGGTCGCTGTACCGGACCGCCGACTGGATGTACTCCTCCCGCCAGTCCCCGTTCCTCGTCACCGAGACCAACGCCTCCTCGATCGGCCACGCTTGGGACAACCGCCCCGCCTACGACGGCCAATGGCGCCAAGCCGCCTGGGCGTTGGTGGCGCGAGGCGCCCGGATGATCGAGTACTGGCACTGGCACACCCTGCACTTCGGCGCGGAGACCTACTGGGGCGGCGTCCTCCCCCACACCGGCGTCCCCGGCCGCACCTACGCCGAACTCGCCCGCCTCGGCGCCGAGTTCGACAAGGCCGGCGGACTCGTCGCGGGCCTCACGCCGGACGCCGACCTCACGCTCGTCCACTCCACGCCCAGCAAGTGGCTCATGGAGAAGTACCCGCCCCTCGCGACGCCGGACGGCGACCCCGACCCGGCCGCCTATCACGGCATCCTCGACCCCTTCTACCGGGGCGCGTTCGACACCGGCCGTCAGGTACGCATCGTCCACGCCCGCCAGTTGCACGACCCGGCCGGCGAACGCCCCGGACTGGAGCCGGAGTCGGCCGCGCGGCTGCACCCCGTCCTCGTCGTCCCCGCGCTCTACCTCGCCGCCGACTCCACCCTGGAGTGGCTCGCCGCCTACGCCCACGCCGGCGGCCACCTCGTCCTCGGCCCCCGCACCGGCTACGCCGACCAGGAGGCCCGCGCCCGCACCGAGCGCGCGCCCGCCCGGCTGGCGGAGGCGGCCGGGGTGTCGTACGACGAGTTCAGCAACCTCACCGCCGACCTCCCCGTCACCCCGGGCGGGCCGCTCGGTCTCCCGGCGGGGGCGACCGCCACCCGCTGGGCGGACGGGCTGACCGTCACCGACGCCGAGGTCCTCACCGCCTACGTCCACCCGCACTTCGGACGCTGGCCCGCCGTCACCACCCGGCGGCACGGCGAAGGGCGCGTCACCTGTGTCGGGACCGTCCCGGGGCGGGAGTTGGCGCGGGCGCTCGTCGAGTGGCTGGTGCCCGGGGCGCGGCACGGGTGGGGGGAGCTGCCCGAGTCGGTGACCGTGACGAGCGGGACGGCTGCGGACGGGCGGCGGGTGTACGTCGTCCACAACTGGGCCTGGGAGCCGGTGAGTCTGCGGACGCCGGGCGGGCTGACGGATGTGCTGAGCGGGCAAGTCGTCGACGGCGACGCCGAGTTCGGGGCGTGGGACGTCAGGGTGTTCACAGGTCCGAGAAGGTGAGGGGGATCACCGCCGGTGTGTCGCTGGTGGTGAGGCCGTCGCGGAGGGGGCGCTCGGAGGTGAAGTCGTCCGGGGTCCACCACAGGCGTTCGTCGCCGGCCACCCCCTTCCACACCATCACGACCCGGTTGTCGACCCGGCTCAGCGCGGGGCCGTGGCTGGAGCGGCCGATCGCCAGGCGCTGGGCCGACCAGCCGTTGTCGCCGAACGCGGCCCGCCACAGCCTGTCGTCGTCGCCGGAGCCCTTCCACGCCATGGTCAGCGTGGTGCCGTTCGACGCGAGCGCCGGGCCGTGGGTCGAACCGCCCGGGAACGCGGTCGGCGCGGTCCACGCATACCCGTCGTACACACACCAGTAGAGGTTCTGGTTGTTCCCCGACCCCTTCCACGCCATGAACAGCCGCCCCTTGTGCTGAGCGAGCGCCGGACCGTGACTCGAACTCGCCGTGCCGTCACTCGTGACCTGCTGCGGGGTCCAGCCGTGCTCCCCGAGCACCGAATACCAGATGTGCTCGTCGTCCCGGGCCCCGCGCCACGCCAGGACCGGCCGGGTGCCGAGGACGCCGAGCGCCGGGCGGTCCTCGGTGCGCGGGACGTCCGGCAGGAGCGCCTGGTCGTCCCAGTCGTCCCCGGTGAAGTGCCCGGCGGCCGTCCAGAGCCGGTTGTCGTCGTCGGCGCCCCGCCAGGCGGCCCGGATGCCGCCGCCACCGGGGACGACGGTCGCGGCGATGCCCCGGCTGCTCGCGAACCAGCTCACCTGGCGGACGACGGTGAAGTCGGCGCCGTTGTCCGCGCGCGCGGAGTAGATGCCCTGGTCGGTGCCGTGGCCCTTCCAGACGACGAACGGACGGTCGGGCATGAGGCCTCCCAGAACGATCGGCGGGCGACGCCGGTTCAGGGCTATTCTGCGCCCGATGTCCGCCCGTTGACCCCGAAATGCCGATATCTCATCCCCCGCCCGAGGCTCGCGGCATCCACGGTGCCCGGCGGTCACTGCGGCGCCGGGCACCGCCCCTGAGGCAGGCGGGCGGGGGAGCCGTCCGACGGTGCGTCGGCCGCCGTACGAAACCGCTATTCGGGTTGGGGGGTGAGGCGTTTGTGGCCCTTGCGGTCGTAGTAGCGGGTCATGGCGAAGCCGAAGAGGAGGGAGAGGACGACGCCGAGGGCGATCATGAGCCAGGAGCGGGTGAGGCCGGCGTCGGCGCGGGCGTCGAAGTAGAGGATGGCGCGGACGCCGTCGCCGAGTTGGCGCATCGGCTCGAAGTGGGAGAGGAAGCGGTAGAAGCCCGGGACCGCCTGGAGGGGCACCGTCGTCCCGGACGAGGGGAGGCCCAGGACGATGAACACGAACATGGCGATCAGCTGGCCGATGCCGCCGAACGCCGCGTTGAGCGCCTGGACCCCCAGGCCCACCGCGAGAGTCGCGCAGTAGGAGAAGACCCACAGGAGGGGCAGGTGGGTGGCGTCGATGCCGAGGATCGCGACGCAGGCCACCATCACCAGGGAGGAGCTGAGGAGAGTGATGCCCGCCGTCATCAGCATTTTGAGGACGAGGGTCTGCGTGCGGTCGATGGGGACCGTGGGGCGGCGGGTGTGCAGGGGGCCCATCTCGACGTCGGCGTAGCCGAGGGCGCCGTCGACACCGGAGTGGATGACGTTGCCGCCCATGAAACCGGCGAGGACCAGCAGCAGGGCGTAGTAGAACGCGGTCAGGCCGATGCCGCTGTGGTCGCCGATCGGGTGGCCGACCTCGGTGACGATGTGGACGGGGTCGGCCAGCAGGAGTTTCGACGGTCCGTCGGAGGCCGCCGCGAGCTGCTTGCCGATCGTCAGGGACGCCTGCTGCGCCGCCGTCGTCGAGATCCGGCTCGCCAGGCTGGAGCCCAGGCTGCCCTTGCCGGGGTTGGTGAGGAC
Organism: Streptomyces sp.; assembly: GCA_036569285.1. GTDB lineage: Bacteria > Actinomycetota > Actinomycetes > Streptomycetales > Streptomycetaceae > Streptomyces. Next base: position 33,494 of record DATCQX010000355.1, on the reverse strand, counting down.
CGTCAGGGTCGGGCGGGCGGTGGCGCCGGGCGTGGTGAGGGCCTGGACGCGGGCCGTGAAGTCGGCGGGGATCACCAGCGCGCCGTACACCTTGCCGCTGTCCAGCTCGTCCTGGGCCCGCGCACGGCTCAGGACACGCCACTCGGCCTGGTCGCCGGGGGCCTTCTCGATCGCGTCGGTGATGCGGCGGCCCAGGTCGCCGCGGTCCGAGTTCACCAGGGCGATCGGGAGGTCGTGGAGGTGTTTGTTCGGGCTGACGATGCCGCCCATGTAGAGCAGGGAGAGGAGGAACGCGAGAACGGCCGTGAGGAAGGTCGGCAGGATCCACAGTTTGGGGTGGCGGATCAGGGCGAGGGCGCGGACCTTCGGGGGCGGGGACTCGGGGGGCATGGTTCTCCGTCCGCTCTGCTCTGATCTGCTCTGCCGGGTGCGGGCCGCCGGGTGCGGCGCGCTGGTAACCAGATCAGCACGGGGGAGGGGGCGGCGCACGCCGGGGCTCGGACCTCAGGACGGCTCCGCGGCGTGCGTCAGCGCCGCCACGGCAGGTCCACCGGCAGCGCCGGCCGCTCCGGGCCGGTCAGCCCCGCGAGGACGATCGCGCACGCCTCCCCGAACGCCTGCGCCTGCTCCGGCGTCAGCCTGCCGAAGACCGCCGAGCGGACGAATTCCACATGGCCCGGCGCCGCGGCCTCCAGGGCGTCCAGCCCCGCGTCCGTCAGCACCGCGAGCTGTGCCCGCTTGTCGTCGGGGCACTCCTCGCGGCGCACCCAGCCCTCCTCCGCCATCCGGGCGATGGTGTAGGACAGCCGGGTTCGGGCGATACGGAGATTTTCGGCCAGGTCCGTCATCCGCAGCCGCCGCTCGGGCGCCTCGGAGAGGAACACCAGCACCGAGTAGTTGAGGTGGCTCATCCCCGAGTCGTGCCGCAACTGCTGGTCGAGCGCGTCCTCCATGACGAGACCGAGAGAGACGAACGAGCGCCAGGTGCGCATCTCCTGCGCGGATAGCCAGCGGTGTTGCATGAAGGGCACCCTAGCAGCGCTTCCTGGGAGCCCTCCCAACAGGCTGACCAGCACGTTCAGCGCATCGGCTCATAGCTGAGCTGCTTGACCTGCCGCAGCGTCAGCACCGTCTCCAGCGCGTGGACGCCCGTCAGCGCGCCGATCCTCTCGCTGAGGTAGGAGTACAGCGCGGCCACGCTGCCGTGCATCGTCACGGCGACGAGGTTCGCCGAGCCGCTCATGGCCGCCGCGAAACTGACCTCGGGGTGACCGGCGAGAGCCCGGCCCGTGGCGTCCAGGGCGGAGGGGGCGACTGTCAGCCAGAGCATCGCCTGGACCGGGGTGCCGAGCGGCTCGGCGTCGTACTGGACGTCGTAGTAGAGGACACCCCGGGACCTGAGGTGCTCCAGACGGCGGCGGACGACGGACTCGGACTGGGCGGTCGCCGACTGGAGCTCGGCGAGCGAGGCGCGGCCGTCCGCCTGGAGGGCCGCGAGGAGACGTTCGTCCACGTCGTCGAGTTCGACCGGCTCCGGGGACGGGTCGACCGGCGGCGGGCGCAGCGCCTGCGCCTCCTGCGGACTCAGCGCCTGGAGCTTGCTGAGCCAGCCGGAGGAACCGCCGTAGAACATGTGCAGGAGGCAGTGCGTGCTCACCGACAGGATGCGGGGGGTGCGCTGGAACTGGGTCAGCAGCAGTTCGTCACGGATCTCGCGGCTGCGCGGGCGCATCGCCGTCACGATCTCCGTGCCGCCCGACGCCAGCACGATGTAACTCGTGTCGGAGCGCCGGGCCAGGGCCTGCGCGAGCTGCTCCGCGACGTCGGGGGTGCAGCGCAGGCGGACGATCCAGCTCGCCCGGCCCACCCGGCTCTGGTCCACCATCCCGAGGACCCGCAGCCGGACGCCGGCGCGCAGGCGGCGGTAGCGGCGGGCGACCGTCTGGTCCGAGACGCCGAGGACCTCGGCGACGCGGCGGAAGGAGGCGCGGCCGTCGAGTTGGAGGGCCTGCATGAGTTTGCGGTCGAGGGGGTCGAAGGCGGGGGGTTTCCCCAGGGTTCTTCTGGGGGGCGTCTCAGGGGTTCCCATGGGGGTTCTCTCGGGGTTTCTGCCGGGGACGGGCGGGCGCGGCCTCATGCCGGGAGCGTACGGGGCTCCGGCGTGAGGCCGCGTCGTGCGGATCAGACGGCGGTCGAGGTCTCCGCCGGAGCCTGCGCCGGGGAGCCCGCCACCTTCGTGGACGCCGGGCCCGAGGACCGCGGACGGCGCAGCAGGACCGCCGCCACCAGTGCCGCCAGCGCCGTCAGGACCGCCGCGATGACCAGGCACAGGTGGAGCCCGGAGAGGAACGCCTCCGACAGCGCGCCCAGCGCCCGCCCCCGCTCGGGGCCCAGGTTCAGGCGGGCGACGGCACCGAGGCCGCCCTCGTCCACGGCGGCGCCGATCCGCCGCGCGGTCGCCTCGGAGACACCGGCGTCCGCGAGCCGGCCCGGCAGCGCGCCCGCCGCCTTCCGGCTGAGCACCGCGCCCAGCACCGCGGGCCCGAGCGCCCCGCCGACCTGCCGGAACGCGTTGTTCCCGGCCGCCGCCATGCCCGCGAGGTGGTGCGGCACCGACGCCACCGCCGTCGCCGTCATCGGCGTGATGACGAACCCGAGACCGGCGCCCAGCAAGGCCAGACGCCAGGCCAGGGAACCGTACGAGGTGTGCGCGTCGAGTGTCGTCAGCGTCAGCAGGGACGCCGCCGTGATCATGAGGCCGCCCGTGATCAGGAGGCGTGGCGACCAGCGGTGCATCAGCCGTGAGGCCGGCTGCGAGACGAGGATCGCCGACAGCGTGATCAGGACGACGCGGCCCGCCGCCTCCAGCGTCGTCAACTGCTGGACCATGCCGAAGTACAGGCTCAGCGCGAAGAAGAAGCCGATCAGGCCGAGGAAGCTGATCATCGCGACCAGCGTGGTCGCCGTGAACGCGGGGGAGCGGAACAGGTTCAGGTCCAGCATCGGGCTCGCGCCGCGGCGCTCCGCCAGCACGAAGACGGCCGCCCCGAGCGCGGCGAGTGTCAGCGCGACGACCACCTTCGTGTCGGTGAACGAGCCCGCGCCGCCCTCGATGACGCCGTACACCAGCGCCGTGATCGTCACCGCCGCGCTGATCTGGCCCGGCCAGTCCAGACGCCGGGTGCCGGGGGCCCTGGAGTCGGGGACGAAGCGGGCCACGAGGACGGCCGCCAGCAGCGAGGCCGGGATCGGCAGGAGGTAGATCCAGCGCCACGCGAAGTGCTCCAGCGTCAGCCCGGCGAGCACCGGGCCCAGCGTGAGGGCGCCCATCAGGGACACCGCCCACAGGCCGACGAACTTCCCCCGCTCCCTCGGGTCCGGTATCGCGTGGCTGATCAGCGCCAGCGTGGTCGGCAGCAGGGCCGCCGCGCCGGTCCCCGACACCGCCTGCCCCACCCACAGCACCTCCACGGACCCCGCCGACAGGGCGATCGCCGCACCCGCCGCGCTGCACAGCAGCCCCGCGAGGAACACCTTCCTCCGCCCGTGCACATCACCGAACACCCCCGCCGTGAGGATCAGCGCCGCCATCGGCAGCACGAACGCGTCACTCACCCACGACAGTTCAGCCGTCGACGCGTGCAGCGCCCGCTGGATCGCCGGGAGACTCACCGACACCGTGGTCACCGGCAGATACCCGACGAACACCCCCACACAAGCCATCACCAGCACCGCCCCCCGCCCCCGCGAGGCGCCTGCCGTGGTCGACACGTCCACTGGTTCTCCCTTTGTCCTGTTGCCGCTGGATGGGGGCAACTTTCTGCCGTGCGGACCGGGGAGACCGAGCCGCGGTGGGGGGTCTGCTGGAAATCCGACATTCAAGGGGGGTTCGGTGAGGATTCGCGACGTGAGCCGGGCGCAGGGTGTCGCACACCTGTCCCCGGGGGTGAAAGGCTCTCCGGGTCCGTGCTGGGGCGGGGTGGGCGGGCGATGCTGGGCGGGTTCGGTCGTAACGCCTGAGTACGCAAGGGGATTTTGTTGAACGACGACCTGCTCACCATGAAGATCGCCCGGGGATTCGATCAGCTCGACGCCGACGGGGACGGCCGTCTCACCGAGCACGATCATGTCCTCATGGGGCGGAGGTCGGCTCGGGTGCTCGGCTACGAGGAGGGGTCCGAGGCGGAGCGGGAGATCGTCGACGCGTACGTCGGGATCTGGCGGGACGTCCATCTGCCGTTCGCGGGAGGCGCCGACGCCATCTCCCGGGACGACTTCATCGCCTCCACCCGTTCCCTCGCGGACGACCCCGAGGCCGCCGCCGCGACGCTGGGCCGGGTCGCCGAGGTGTTCCTCTCGGTCGCCGACGCGGACGGCAACGGCACCGTCGACCCCGACGAGTTCTTCGCCTTCCAGACCGGCCACTTCCCCGGCCTCGACCGCGCCACCGCCGACAACGCGTTCCGCCACCTCGACCGGGACGGCAACGGCACGCTCTCCCGGGAGGAGTTCACTGCCGCTCTCGTCGAGTACTGGACGAGCCGTGACCCTGAGGCGCCGGGGAATTGGTGGACGGGGGCGCATCCGTTGAGGGAGGGGTAGGGGTGGCCGGGGGGAGGTGCAGAGGCCGCGCCACCCTCACCCCCTACGTCCGCCACAGGTAATGCGACGTCAGCCTTCGGGCCCTCTCCGCGTCCAGGCCCAGCGCGACCCCGATCGTCTCCCACTCGGGCTCGTCGTCCTTGATGGAGTACGCGGCGTCGCGGGCGATGGCGCGGGTGAGGCGTTCGAGGTCGCCGACGGCACGGAGGGCGGCGACGGGGGCCTGGTCGGCGAGGGCGGTGAGGCGGAGGTGGAGGCGGTCGATGGCGTCGGCGAGGTCGTCGGGGACGGGGACGGTGCGGCGCTCGACGGCGTCGATGTGCTCGTCCCAGTCCTCGTAGGCGCCCATCACGTCGACCTCGGACAACTCGTCGTAGGACATGCCCTCCCGGTCGACGGGAAACGTCGTCCCACGCCACCCGCACATGCAGGCGGCCCGGAAACCCGCCGCGAGCGGACGGGACAGCCGTCCGTCGTAGGCCCACCACTCGCGGGTCTCCACGATGCTCGCCGCGCTGGAGCCGAAGTCGAGGTACACCGGCTTGGGTTCACTCCCGTCCGCGAGCACCGCCCCCGCATACCCTCCGTGAGCCTCCCCGAACTCCTCCTGCGTCCACAGGTCCATCTCCCGTTCCCCTTCGCTGCGACGGTCGGGTGCGCGTTCTCCGAGCATGCCCCAACTGTCCGTGCGGTGAACGGTACTCCGCGCTACTGGCGGGCCCTCTCTCCGTCCTCCGCGCTCAGCAGCGCGTCGAGCAGCCCCGGGAAACGGCCGTCGGCCTCGTCCGCGCGCAGGGCGTTGTACTTCGTCGTGCCGACGTAGTACTGCCGGATCACACCGGCCTCGCGCAGCACGTTGAAGTGATGCGTACGGGTGGACAGCGACACCGGTGTCTCGAACGTGCCGCAGCTCAAGTCCTCAGGCGCCCGAGAGAGTTGGACGACGATGTCGCGCCGCACCGGATCGGCGAGCGCCTCCAGGAACCTCTGGAGCGGGACCTCCGACAGCTCGGGATGCTCGATCGTCCGCGCTGTGGTGCGGGGGCGGGTCACGGTGAACTCCGGGAGGCGAGGGCGGTGGGGCGAGGGCGGTGCGATCAGGTCATCGTACGACCGTCGTCCAACCCCGCCGCGTTGTACCGCACGAGATACGCCGCGAACCGCTCCAGATCCGCCTCCGCCCACCCGTCGAGCCGCTCCCGGAACGCACCGCGCCGGCTCTCGGTGACCTGCGCCAGGATCCGCCGCCCGGCGTCCGTGAGGTACAGCCCCTGCACCCGCAGATCGGCCGGGTCGGGACGGCGCTCGATCAGCCCGGCCCGCTCCAGCGCCGCCACCTGCCGGCTGATCGTCGACTTGTCGAGCCCGTAGTGCGCGGCGAGATCGGTCGCCCGGCCCCCCTCGCCCTCCTCCAGATGTCCGAGCAGCGTGTACGACACGAGCGACAGCTCGGGATGCATCCGCCCGGCACTCGCCCTGGCCCGGCGGGCGAACGCGGTCATCTCCCGCTGGATCGTCTCCACGGCCTCGGAATCCACTGCCGGACCTCCCTCACACCTCTCGTTGCAGAGTACAACCGGCCACCCGGAGCCCGCCCGCCGAGCGGTCGCCGCAGGGCGTCCGGCGTCACCGCACCCCACCCACCACCCTCTGCCCGCAACACCCTTGGGGTAAGGTGACGCCCGATCGCGACAGCCCTTGCGCGAGAGCCCTGAGGAGGTGGGACCCATCACCGCTGTGTCAGCACGGGTGCTCCCCCTCCGTATCGGCGCGTACCGCCGGCCGTAGGGAACCGGACGAGCGCCCTTCGCCACCCCGAAAGGCCCTCGGTCCTCCATGACCCCCCTGGACTCCGCCCGCCCCTCCGTCGTCACCGCGCTGCGCGCCGCGGGCTGCGTCTTCGCCGAGGACGAGGCGGAACTGATCCTCGCCGCGGCCCGCACCCCCGCTCACCTCGCCGCCCTCGTCGAACGCCGCGCGGCGGGCGAACCCCTCGAAGTGGTCGTCGGCTGGGCCGACTTCGCCGGACTGCGGATAACCGTCGCCCCCGGCGTCTTCGTCCCCCGCCGCCGCACAGAGTTCCTCGTCGACCGCGCGCTGCACGCCGTCCCGCACGCGGATGTCGTCGTCGACCTGTGCTGCGGCTCCGGCGCGGTCGGCGCGGCCCTCGCGGCGGCCCTGTCGCCGGCCGAACTGCACGCCGCCGACGTCGACCCGGCCGCCGTGGACTGCGCACGCGCCAACCTCGCGCCGTACGGCGGACACGTCCACGCCGGCGACCTGTTCGCCGCGCTGCCGGACACGCTGCGCGGACGCGTCGGCATCCTCGCCGCGAACGTGCCGTACGTCCCCACCGGCGAGGTCGGCCTGCTGCCCGCCGAGGCCCGCGACCACGAACCCCTCGTCGCCCTCGACGGCGGCACCGACGGCCTCGACGTCCTGCGCCGCGTCGCCGCCGAGGCGCCGCGCTGGCTGGCCCCCGGCGGCTGCCTCCTCGTCGAGACCAGCGAACGGCAGGCCCCGGCGGCCGTAGCGGCGTTCGAGGCGTGCGGCCTCGCGACGCGCCTGGAGTACGACGACGACCTGTACGCGCACGTCGTGACCGGGACACGGCCGGCGGACGGCGGAGCCTGACCGGACGTCGTGCGGCGCACCGGGGCAGGGGGGCGCTCGGCGTCGCGGGCTCTGGGGACCCTCCCGGCGAGGTGGCACGCGCCATGCCCCCTCGCCGTGATCGTCCGACGCCCCGCCCCCGGCGTCCGTGACACCCCTCCGAGTCCGCCGGAATTCCCCAACTCACCCCCAGACATGGGTTGTACACCCCCCACCCCCTTCGCCACACTGTTCCGCCGACCCCCTCCCTACCGAGGAGTAGCCCCTCATGCCCCCGCGCCCCACCCGCCGCGTCCGTGCCGCCCTGGCCACCCTCGCCACCGTCGCGGCCCTCGCCCTCTCCGCGGCGCCCCCCGCCTCCGCCGCCGACACCTGGACCGAGGCCGGCTCGGACCGGGCCGACCCGCTGACCGAGAGCCAGGGCCTGACGTCCGTGGAGGTCCCCGCGAACAGCCCCAACCGCTACACCGGCATAGGCACCATCCCCATCGGCGTCAGCATCCGCGGCTGGAACCACGTGGGCGACCCGGACGCCGCCTACGACGGCACCTACATCGAGCCGTACCAGCGGGACTCGGGCGGCGCCAAGATGTTCCGGGTGCAGTCCCCGAACGGCACCTGGTCCGAGTACGTCCACCAGCTCGGCGCGGGCGAGGCCCTCAACAACTCGTGGGTCGCGATCTCCCCGGACGGCCAGTGGATGCTCGCGGGGGAGTGGGGCACGATGACCCGCTTCCTCGTCTTCCCCACCCCCGGCGTCAACCCGGCCACCTCCCCGGGCACCGACCTCCCCTGGGTCAGGACGGTCACCCTCGACCGCCCCGTCCGCGACGTCCAGGGCTGCGACTTCTCCGGCCCGACGACCCTCCTGTGCTCCTCGGACGACCCCGCGGGCACCCTCTTCGGCATGACGAAGCCCCTCCTCCAGGTCGACCTGTCCGCCGCGCCGAACGGCACCGCGAACGTCTCCGGCCGCGTCACCGCCCTGCGCCAGCTCCCCCTGCGCAGCGGCTGCTCCGGCACCTTCGAGACCGAGGGCATCGACTACGACCGCCGCACCGGCGTCCTGCGCGTCATCGTCATCTCCCCCGGCATCTGCGTCCTCACCGACAGCAAGACGTACCGCTTCACCAAGAGCTAGCGAACGGTGGTTTCCTGGAGGTGTGGCGTGGTACGCGACCCACTCCACACCCCCAGGAGGTGATCACGGTGCGTGAGGAATCCGTCTCCGTCGAGATCAGCGGCTGCCACCACGACGACGCGAGGATCGTGTTCGACACGCTCTGCGCCTGCTTCGCGTCCGACCGTGACGCGGACGACGTCCCGAAGCGGCTCCACGAGACCCGGCCGGCCGTCTGGCTCGGCACCTTCGAGGTCACCGACGCCCACACCTGCCCACCGCCCGCCCCGCTCTCCGCCACCGTCGAGGCCGACGCCCAGGGCGGCTACTGGGCGATCGACCGCCTGCGCACCACCCTCGACTCCCTCTTCACCGTCCGCGACCTCACCACGTCCTCCGGCGACCAGGAGCGGGAACTGCACGTCCTGCTCGCCAACAGGTGACCTAACCTGCCCGGGTGAGCACCGAGTTGACCCTCCTGAGCCGCGTCTCCTGCCGAGGCCGGGAGATCACCGCGCCCAGGCTGCGCGGCCTGCTCGCGCTGCTCGCCGAGGAACTGTCCGCCGGGTGCGGCACCGCGCGGATCGTCGAGGGGCTGTGGCCCGAGGAGCGTCCGGAGCACCCCGCGAAGGCCGTCCAGATCCTCGTCTCGCGGCTGCGCGCGCAGATCGGCACCGACACCGTCGTCAGCACACCCCGCGGCTACCGGCTCGCCTTCGAGCCCGACCGGGTCGACAGCTCCGCCCTGCTGCTGCACGAGGCGGCGAGCGCGCGGTGCGCGCGGGACGGGGACCACACGGGGGCGCTGGCGCGCGCCGAGGCGGGGCTCGCGCTGTGGGACGGCGGCGTCGGGGACGCGGCGGACGACCCCCTCGGCGCCCTGCGCGCCGACCGCGCCCACACCCGCCGGGCCCTCGTCCGGGCACGCGCCCTCGCCCTCGCCCGCCTCGGCCGACGACAAGAGGCCCTCGCCCCGCTCACCGAGGTGCTCCGCGAGGCACCCCGGGACGAGGAAGTCCTCGCCGCACTTCTGCGCTGCGAGGGCGGCGCCGCCGCGCTGGCCCGCTACGACACCTACCGGCGCGGCCTGCGCGAGACCCTCGGCACCGAACCCGGGCCCGAACTGCGGGACGTGCACGAGGAGTTGCTCCACGCCGACGCACCCCGCGTCCGCCACGGCGTCCCGCACGAACCCAACCCCCTGCTCGGCAGGGACGCGGACGTCGCCGCCGTCGCCGGGCTGCTGCGCGCCGCGCGCGTCGTCACCGTCGTCGGACCCGGCGGCCTCGGCAAGACGCGCCTGTCGCACGCTGTGAGCCACGCCGCCGAGCAGCCCGTCGTGCACTTCGTCCCGCTGGCCGGGGTCACGTCGGACGACGACGTCGCCGCCGAGGTCGCCACCGTCGTCGGGAGCGGTACCACCGACGGCCTGCTCACGGCGCTCGGGACGCGGCCCGCGCTGCTCGTGCTGGACAACTGCGAGCACGTCGTCGCCGGGGCCGCCGACCTCGTCCGCACCCTCGTCGCCCGCTGCCGGGAGCTGCGGATCCTCGCCACCAGCCGGGCCCCGCTCGGGCTGACCTCGGAGTCCGTGTACGCGCTGCCCGAGCTGACACCCGAGGCCGCCGCCGAACTGTTCACGCAGCGGGCGCGGGCCGCGCGGCCCGGCGTGGAGCTGCCCGCCGCGACCGTCGCCGAGATCTGCGCGCACCTCGACGGCCTCCCCCTCGCCGTCGAACTCGCCGCCGCCCGCGTCCGCGTCCTGTCCGCCGCCGACGTCTCCCGCCGACTGCGCGACCGCTTCGCCCTCCTCTCCGGCGGCGCCCGCGACGCCCCCGAACGCCACCGCACCCTGCGGGCCGTCGTCGACTGGAGCTGGAACCTCCTCGGCCCCGACGGCCGCACCGCCCTGCGCGCCCTGTCGGTGTTCCCCGGCGGCTTCGACGCCGAGGCCGCCGCGTACCTCCTCGACGGCGCCGACCCCCTCGACCTCCTCGAACAGCTCACCGGACAGTCCCTGTTGAAGGTCACCGACGGCCCGCTCGGCACCCGGTTCCACATGCTGGAGACCCTCCGCGAGTTCGGCGCGGCCCGGCGCGCGGAGGCCGGCGAGGAGGACGCCGTCACCGGCCGATTCCTTTGCTGGGCACGGGACTTCGGCCGCGCCCAGCACGACGTCCTGTTCGCCGAAGCCCCCGTCCCCGCCTGGGACCGCGTCCGCGCCGAACAGGACAACCTCGTCCTCGCCCTGCGCCACGCCCTGGCCCGCTCCGACGGCGCCACGACCGCCGCCACCGCCGCCGTCCTGTCCTCCCTGTGGGCCACCGAGTCCCACTACGCCCGCCTCGCCGCCCTCGTCGACGAGACGGCGGGCCCCCTTTCCCGGTACCACCCCGACGACCCGGCGGACATCGAGACCCTCCGCAGCGCCTCCGTCGTCGCCACCGGCACCCTCTTCATGGCCCACGGCCCGCACGCCGTACGGCAGTTGGCGACCCTGCGCCGACTGCCGCCCGCCCCGCCGGACAGCGTGCCGCGCGCTCTGGCGATCGTCCTGTGCGCGGTACCGGAGATCCACCCGCCGAGCTACGAGCGGCTGACCCGACTGTGCGAGGCGGACGAGCCGTTGCTCGCCGGGACCGCGTCCGTCTTCGCCAGTTACGTCTGGGACGCCGCACAGGACACCCGGCGCGCCCTCCACCACGCCCGCCGTATGCTCGCCGCGTTCGGCCGCTACGGCAACCCCGCCCTCCTGCTGCTCGCCCACGGCCGCATCAGCGAACTCTGCCTGCGCGGCGAACGCTCCGAGGAGGCGTACGAGCATCTGCGCGCCGCCCACGACACGCTCGGCGCGTACGGCTCCCACAACGACTGGTCCGACCCCGTCGGTGTGCGCTGGGCCCTCGTCCTGGCCTGCCTCCACCTCGGGCGGGTCGACGAGGCGGAGTACTGGTACGGGCTCGCCGCGCTCGACCAACAGCCGGACACCGTCGAGGCGTTCAGCTCCGACCTCGGCGCCCGCGCGGAGATCATGCTTGCGCGAGGGCGAGTCGAGGCGGGGCTCAGGCTCTGGCGGCAGACCGAGGAACGGCTCCGGACGGCCGATCCCGACGACCCCTTCATGCTGAAGTGGTCCCTTGAGGTGCGGGCCGGGGCAGTCGCCGCGCACGCGCTGCACGGGCGGCTCGACCAAGTCGGCGAACTGGTGGGGGAGTTGCGGGAGCTGCTGCCCGGACTCGCGCCGGGGGCCTCGTACGGGGCCGTCCTCCTCGCCGTCGCACTGGCGGGGCTCGCGGAGGGGGACGCCGGGGCGGTGCGGCTGGTGGCGCTCAGTGAACTGGTGCCGGTGGCAAGGGACTTCCCTGTGCTGTCCGCCGCGCGGGCCCGGGAGGCGGCCGAGCGGGTTGACGCGGAGGGGTATGCGCGGGCGCGGGAGGAGTACGCGGGGCTCGGGCCGGAGAGGGTCCGTCAGGTCCTGGGTTCCCTCACGAACAAGGACTTCGACCAGAAGTAGCCCAGCATCGACAGGCCCGCGCACCAACCCAGCGTCAGCCAGGCGTTGTTGCCGATGCCTGTGCCGAGGAGCAGCCCGCGCAGGGTCTCGATGGCCGGGGAGAACGGCTGGTACTCCGCGAACCAGCGGAACCAGCCCGGCATCGAGTCCACCGGGACGAACGCGCTCGACAGCAGCGGCAGCATCATCAGGGGCAGGCCGAGGTTGCTCGCGCCCTCCGGGTTCGGGGAGGCCAGGCCGATCCCGACGGCGAACCAGCTCAGGGCGACGCTCACGAGGGTCAGCAGACCGGCCGCCGTGAGCCACTCCAGGGGCGTCGCGTTCGGGCGGAAGCCGATGGCCACACCGATCAGCAGCAGGACGGACAGCGCCAGGAGGGTCTGGAGGACACTGCCGAGGACATGGCCGGTCAGGACGGACGCGCGGGAGATCGCCATCGTGCGGAATCTCGCCATGATGCCCTCCGTCATGTCCATCGACACCGAGACCGCCGTGCCGAGCGCGGTGCCGCCGATCGTCATCAGGAGGACGCCGGGGACGATGTAGGCGACGTACGCGGAGCGGTCGGCCGGGCCGCCGGTGATGCCGGCGCTCATCACGTCGCCGAAGAGGTAGACGAAGAGGAGCAGGAGGACGACCGGGGTGAGGAGGATGTTGAGGGTGAGGGAGGGGTAGCGGCGGGCGTGGAGGAGGTTGCGGCGGAGCATGGTGAGGTTGTCACGGAGGGCGGGGGTGGTCATCGGGCGTGCTCCTTCGGGGAGTTGGTGTTCGTTGAGGTCAAGGCGAAGAACACGTCGTCCAAGTCGGGCGTGTGGAGGGAGAGTTCGTCGGCCTCGACGCCGGACGAGTCCAACCGGTCCAGGACCGCGCGCAGTTCGCGCTGGCTGCCGTCGCTGGGGATCTGGAGGGTGAGGGTGTCGTCGTCCCGTGCGGTCTCCCGCAGGGCCGTCGCCGCCCGCTCGTAAGCCGCCGGGTCCGTGAAGCGGAGGCGTACGTGGCCGCCCGGGACCCGGCGTTTCAGCTCCGCCGGGGTGCCCTCGGCGACGATCCGGCCGCCGTCCAGCACCGCGATGCGGTCGGCGAGTTCGTCGGCCTCCTCCAGGTACTGGGTGGTGAGGAAGACGGTGACGCCGTCCGTGACCAGCTCCCTGACGATCCGCCACATGTCGTGCCGGGAACGCGGGTCGAGGCCGGTCGTCGGTTCGTCGAGGAAGATGATCCGGGGGCCGCCGACGAGGGTCATCGCGAGGTCGAGGCGGCGCCTCATGCCGCCGGAGTAGGTGGAGGCGGGTTTCGTCGCGGCGTCCATGAGGCCGAAGCGGGCGAGGAGGTCGGCGGCGGCCCTGCGGCCCTCCCGGCGGGGGAGGTGGTTCAGGTCGGCCATCAGGAGCATGTTCTCCTCGCCGGTGATCAGTCCGTCCACCGCCGAGAACTGGCCGGTGACGCCGATCGTGGTGCGGACGGCGTGGGCGGCCGTGCGGAGGTCGTGACCGCCGACTCTCGCCTGACCGGCGTCCGGGGTGAGGAGGGTGGACAGGATGCCGACGGCCGTGGTCTTGCCCGCGCCGTTCGGGCCCAGGAGAGAGAAGACGGTGCCCGTGGGGACCCGGATGTCGATGCCGGTGAGGACGCGTTTGTCGCCGTACGCCTTGTGGAGGCCCTCGGCTTCGATCGCGAGGGGTGGGGTGTCACTCGTTGTCATGGGGAGAGCGTGGGCGGGGGGCGGTTCAGCGTGGTTTCAACGCGGTTTCAGGGCACCCGGGTCCGGGTGCTTTGAGGGCATCCGGGGACCTTTCGGCCGGGTTCGGTGAAGTGTCAACTACACTGGGTGCATGGAGCGAGAGGTGCGGTGGTTGACGCCGGAGGAGCAGCGGGCCTGGCGCGGTTTCCTGCGCCTCCACGACCGGCTCCGGGGGAGCATGGCGCGCTCCCTCCAGGCCGAGTCGAACGTGTCCGCCGCGGACTTCGCGGTGCTGGTCGAGCTGACGGACGTCCCCGACGGGCGGCGCCGCATCCTCGACCTCGCGCGGGCCCTCGAATGGGAGAAGAGCCGGATGTCCCACCACATCGCCCGGATGGTGAAGCGGGGGCTGGTGGAGCGGGACGAGTGCGTGGAGGACGGGCGGGGGGCGTTCGCCGTCATCACGCCCGAGGGGCGCGCGATGATCGAGGTGGCGGCGCCCCGGCACGTGCGGTCGGTGCGGGAACTGTTCCTGGACCATGTGACGCCGGCGGAGTTGAGGATGCTGGCGGAGGTGTCGGAGAGGGTGGTGGGGAAGATCGACGAGGGGGCCGCTGAGGGGTGAGGTGTGGGGGCGAGGGGGTTGTGGGTGGACGCGGGCGGTGCCGCGGGGGCGGCGTGGGTGTGGGCATGCGGTGGACGAGGGTGTCGCGGGCAGACGCGTGCGGTGTGCGAGGTCGTCGTGGGCGTGCGGTGGGGTGTGGCGCCGTCCGTGGCATGATCGTTGATGTGACAACCAGATCGTGGGAGAGGTGGTCCCGATGAGCAACGTCGAGAGCGAACCCGTGGCGTTGAAGTGCGGTGGGGACGAGGGCGGGACGGCCGTCGAGGTGCTGTCCGCGCGGGAGGTGCCGCTCGGCGGGCCCCGGGCGATGCGGGTGCGCAGGACGCTGCCGCAGCGGGCGCGGACCCTGATCGGCGCCTGGTGCTTCGTCGACCACTACGGCCCCGACGACGTCACCGGGCGCGCCGGCATGGACGTCGCCCCCCATCCGCACATCGGCCTCCAGACCGTGAGCTGGCTGTTCAGCGGGGAGATCGAGCACCGGGACAGCCTCGGCAGCCACGCCATGGTGCGGCCCGGCGAGATGAACCTCATGACCAGCGGGTACGGCATCTGCCACTCGGAGGTCTCCACGCCGGCCACCACGATCCTGCACGGCGTCCAGCTGTGGGTCGCGCTGCCGGACGAACACCGCGACACCGCACGGGACTTCCAGCACCACGTCCCCTCGCCGGTCGCCCTGGACGGCGCCGAGATCCGCGTCTTCCTGGGCTCCCTCGCCGGCGACACCTCCCCGGTGCGCACCTTCACGCCCCTCCTGGGCGCCGAGATCCTCCTCGAACCGGGCGCGCACGTCACCCTCACCGTCGACCCCTCCTTCGAACACGGCCTCCTGGTCGACGCCGGGGACGTCCGCCTCGCCGACACCCTCCTCACCCCGGCCGACCTCGGCTACCTCCCCGCCGGCACCGACACCCTCACCCTCACGAACGAGTCCCCCGCCCCCGCCCGCACCGTCCTCCTCGGCGGCCCGCCCTTCGGCGAGGAGATCGTCATGTGGTGGAACTTCATCGGACGGTCCCAAGAGGAGATCGCACAGGCGCGTCGGGACTGGATGGAAGGGACGCGGTTCGGGGTGGTGGAGGGGTATGACGGTGCCCCCTTGCCTGCTCCGCAACTGCCGTCCACACCGTTGAAGCCGCGAGGAAGGGGGCGCTGACCTGCTTTGATGGCGGATCGTTGGCTGAGAGAGGTCGGACGGCTCATCTGCTCGGACCGGCTGGGCGGCGACTCTGCGGTATGGCTGTCTGTAGCTACCTGTGGCAAAGCTCATGCTGACTTTTGCTGACTTTCCTGACGGGGCGTCAAGCGTTGTGTGAACTCCTCTTCGGAGGCTGGCCGCTCGAACAGTGTTCTGAGGATTCTGTTGCGGTCAGGTGCATGCTGGTTCGCCATGTGGTCCAGTCAAGTCGCAGGTGGGGATATCGGCCCCAGTTCTGTTGCGTTGTGGAAAGGTGACAGGGCTGAGGGTGCCCGAAACCAAGGATCTTCATCAGTCGTCGCTGGCCGCGATGTCGCCGCACTTGCGCCCGGAAGAGATGGGGTGCGTCGAGTTTTCGGGGCGGTTCATGTTGGGGCCGGACCATGTGGTCCGCCATGCCGAGCGGATGCGTGAGCTGTGCTCACGCATGGAACGCCGAGGCGTGTCAGTCGGATGCGCACACTTGCGCCTGGCTGGCGTACGAGATGCTCGAAGGCTGGAGGAGCCGTGACGACGATCGGCGTCCTGACGATCTGGAATATCTGGAGTACCTGATCAAGGAGACCCCTGCACTGAACGATGTCGACCTCGCGCGTTTGCTGATGGTCGCCCGTAATCCGGTGTGCTGGGACCTGCTGGCCTGCGACTTCGTGACGGGGTAGCGCTGGTGGCGCCAAGAAATATGGGGCGAGATCGCTCTGAGTTCGCGGCCTCCGTTGACCTTGCTTCAGCTGGATCGCGGGATGTGCTCCGGGCTCTGCTGGAAGGCTTCCTCGTGTTCGGCCGGCGGTACGTAGTCGAGTGCGGAGCCGCTCTTCCTGATGGAGCGTGAGACGCGGTTTCGGGCAGGCCGGCGTCATGGCTCGCGCCCGTGTTCCGGGGGCTTGGCCGCCACTCGCATGGCGGATGAGCGGTGCGCTCGTGCGTCTGGCCATGCCCTGCCCAGTCTCACTTTGTGCGCGTATGAACACTCTGGGTATCGAGTTCCGGCAAGGTGCCCTTTCCTGCTGCGGGAACGGCGGAACAAGCTGCCGGGTGTGGATGACCGGATGATCTATCTCGATGATCCGACTGATCCGACGGAGTACGAAGACGTTGCCGATGCCTTGTGGAACGTGTTCTTGACGGCGCGTGACCTTGCTCCGTTGCGGGCCAGGACCGGTTGCGGGCGGCATCCGCAAGGCCCGGTGGACACCGAGGCGCCCGACGGGTGGGGGCACTGTCTCCTGTGTAACCGGCACCGCCGGATCGGATGGCCGCAGGCTAAGGCAGGGCAGGGCTCTGGCGGGAACCTGTGGGCTGTGCCGGGGCCTCCTTACAGCCATGCCGGCCTCATGGACACCCAGGTCGATCTCAAGCATGTGGTGCAGGACCTTGAGCCTTTTCCAAGCTGGCAGTGCTGACCGAGAGTTGGACAGTCCTGCGCGACGACGAAGCTCCTGGTGGACGGGTTCTCGACCAGGATCACCCGTGTCCGCCAGGAGCTTCGCGTGCTTGTCCACCCGTCCTCGATTGATCTGTCCAGCCGCACCTTGCGGTTCCTGACCGGGCAACTCACAGCCAGGCGGCAGGAGACCGGTACACGCCGGCGGCGCCTTCCCGCGGCACGGCAGGCCCTGCTCGCCCTGGCCCACCTGCGATGCGGTGACACCTGCACCCAACTCGCCGCCGGGCTCGGCATCGGGATCGCGACCGTCCACCGCTCCATACGTGAAGATGAAGACGATCCGCATGAAGGCGTTCGTCATCCTCGACGCCACCCTGCCGCCGATCGACTGGGGGTACCTCCCGGCCGAAGGCTGGGGGAGATCGCCGCTGGCACCCCGTACCACTCCGGGAAACACAAACGCCACGGCATGAACGTCCAGGTCCTCACCGATCTGTTCGGACGGCTGCTGTGGGCTTCACCGGCCCTGCCCGGCTCGACGCACGACCTGACCGCCGCGCGAGAGCACGGCATCATCGAAGCCCTCACCGATGCCGGCCTCGGATGCTGGGCGGACAAGGCGTACCAAGGCGCCGGCGGAACCGTCCGGGTCCCGTTCCGGGGCCGACGCCTCAAGAAAGGGAAGCGCCGCCACAACACCACCCACGCCAGGATCCGCTGCCTCGGCGAGCAGGCCATGGCCACCCTCAAGAGCCGGCGCCTCCTGCGGAAACTCCGCTGCGGCACCAACCGCCTCACCAACGTGGTGAAGGCCGTCCTCGTCCTTCACCACGCATCAGCGTGAGGTTGGAAAAGGCTCCAGCAAGAAGCTGTCATCGCCAGCGGCACGTATCTCCCGGAGTCGGGCGGGCGTGGGAATGACCACGCGCTTGGGGTCATACTGCGGTGGTTTCACCCCGAGTACCGGATTGTCGTCGTACAACCCCAGCCGGTGTGCGTCCAGCAGGATCGACTTGAGCTTCTCGAACGCGTTGGCCTGCGCAGCCAGACCCACCCCGTTGCGTTCCATCGCCAGGATGAAGCCCTCCACCACCTTGTGATCGAAGGTCCCCATCCGTCGACTGCCTTAACAACGGCACCAAATGAGTCGACATCAACGAGTCCAGATGCCTCACCGACCCCGGCCCGAGATCACGCTGAGCGGTCTTCCACTCCGCCGAGTACTCCCCGAACCTCATCGCCCCGTACTTCGCGACCCGCTCCGCCTTCACAAGACTCCGTGGAGCCGCCTTCTTCTGCTCCTTCTTCGCGTTGTAGATTTCCACCAAGCGGTCGACTGCATCGTCCTGCAGCGCGAACCCCGACTCCTCCGCCTGCCGCCCGTTCGCCGCCCGATACCGGATCCACGCGGAGCGCGGGCAGCCGGCAGACCGACGACGTCCCGCCGGCCGGATCGCCGGCATGTGCGGAGGTGGGCGTCGGGCATTGTCGCCGCCGTGGTCGGCCGGGAGAGCGCGTGGTCTTGCTACGGGATGTTTGTGCCGGGGCCGGGCCGCAGTGTCAGGTCGGCGGCCCGGACGGCTACTCAGTTCTCGTGCATGCTGAGGGCGATGCCGCGTCCGGCGGCCACGTCCACGACTGTGCCGGTGGACATGGCGCCGTAGCGGCGCGAGGCCAGGAGGAGGAAAGCGCCGACGTAGTCCCGCGGCTTGGGGGCCACGCGCAACGGTCCGTGCTTCTCCATGATCTCGTCCATACCTATCGAACTCAACGGTGTGTCCGCGTACTTGAGGGCACCTGGTCCACGCAGGTCTGTCGACATGCCACCGGGCGCGACTGCGTTGACCCGTACGTCGGGAGCCAGCTCCCATGCCAGCTGTCGGACGAGTCCGAGACCGGCATGCTTGGACGACACATAGAGGCTGCCCCCGCCGCCGGGATACAGGGCGGCGTTCGACAGCGTGAGGATCACCGAGCCGTTCGTCTCCCGCAGCGCGTCGAGAGCGGCCTTGGCGCCCAGCAACGGTGCCTTGACGTTGAGGGCGTACACCTCGTCGAAGGCCGCGGAGATCGCTTCGTCCGGTAGGTCCGCCAGCCGAGTGGAGAAGTCCCACAGGCCGGCGTTGGCGACGAAGCAGTCGAGTCTTCCGAAGGCGTCCAGCGCCGCGGTGACCGTGGCGCGGTTGTCGGCGAGGAGTGTGGCGTCGCCCTCGACCACTCGCACCCGGTTCGGCTCGAAGCCCTCCCGAAGCGCATCCGCCTTGGCCGAGGATCGCTCCAGGACGACGACGTTCGCGCCTTCCTCGACGAGTCCTGCGACCAGGGCGAGACCCAGCCCTGATCCTCCGCCGGTGACAGCGACCACCTGGTCCGCGACCCAGCCCATGTGCGTGCTCATCAGAACATCACGCTCATGTTCTTGCTGAGGACCACTGACTGGTCGAGGAGGATGCGCCGCCGGCAGATGCGCAGACCTTCCGGTGTGCGGCGGAAGCGGTCGACGCGGCCACCGATGAAGGTGTCCTGCTCGTCCTCGACGCGGTTGCGGTTGATGAGGAAGTGGGAGGTGACGGTGAATTCGGCCCTTCCCGGCTCGACGTCGCTGATCACCACGTTGGTGATGAGATGGCGCACGCGGGGGGTCGGGTCGTCGGTCCACGCCTTGCCGGTGGCGATCTTGGCGATGCGTTCGGCGAGGAAGGGCTTGTCGTCGTCGATCACGAAGAGGGCGTCGTCGTGCTCGATCGTCTCCGCATCGCGTGCCGCGTGATTGCGCCGCAGGGGCATGTAGTAGCGGAGGTCGTCGGTGAACAGCCCTAGCCACGCGTCGTATTCGTGCCCGGCAAGCAGTCCCGCCTCGTGGTAGAGGAACTGCTCGACCTCGTACTGCAGGAGCATGCGCTCGACGGTTACGCCGGAGCCGGTGCCGGGGGCCAGGGTGGTCATGCGATCACGGCCTTCGCGGTGTCGGCCGACTTGGGGGACTCGGCTGGATGCGGCACGGCCATCAGCTCGGACCATCGGCGGTAGAAGTCCCGCTGGTTCATCTCGCTGTAGACGGTGTCGACCGTGCCGGGGAATTCGGGGAAGTCCTTGTTCGCGCCGCGGTCGGCTCCCATGCCGTAGTGCAGGGGCAGGCGGGCGGCGACGAATCCGTCGTTGCTGTTGGTGCTGTAGTTCCACTGCTCGGAGTCGTCCTGCTCCCAGGTGCCGGACGCGCTGAAGTGGCGTTGGTAGTCGATCCGCAGTGCCTGGCGCACCGCGGGGGGCGCGGACTTGGGCAGCAGCGACCACGAGTAGACCTCCATGCCGTCCGGGCCCTTGGGATGCCAGACCCGCATGGTCCATCGGTTCCACAGCATCGACATGTTCGGGAAGCACGTGCCGTGGATGAGGACGGAGTCCGTGGTTCGAGCCCTTCCGAGTCGCTGGGCCGCGCGCTCGAAGAAGCTGCCCATCCAGTCCTCGACTTCGGCGGTGAAGCCCTGCATCTTCCAGTAGGGGTGGGGGCCGAAGCCTCCCAGTCCATGTCCGCCCCGCAGGCTGACCTGGAATCCGTTGGCGGGCAGGCTCATCCCGCGGGTGTGCGGTGCCTCCGCGATCAGCGCGGAAAGGTGGGTGGAGGCAGCGTGGTACATGTCGCCGGAGAACTGCTCTGCCGCGAGCTTCCAGTTGCCTCGCATACGCCACTTGTGGACGCCGGCGGCGGCTGTGACGCCCTGGCCGTCGGCGTCGAGGAGGGCGTCCAGGAAGTAGGTGAAGTCGCCCAGGTAGTCGGTCAGGGGCGGGATGTCGGTGTCCCAGGTGCCGAAGATGAGGCCTTTGTAGGACTCCACCCGCGGTACCGCGGCCAGGCCCCACCCTTCATGGTCCAGCCCCTGTCCGTAGGCGGCCTCTTCGTCGGGCACCGCCCTGAGCGATCCGTCGGTGCCGTAGGACCAGCCGTGGTAGGGACAGGTGAACGCCTTGGCGTTGCCCGAGTCGTAACGGCAGACCCGCATCCCGCGGTGCCGGCAGGAGTTGAGGAGCACCCGGTAGGAACCGTCGCGTTGTCGGCTCACGATGACCGGGTCGGCGCCCATGTAGGTGGTGAAGAAGTCGCCCGGCTTGGTGAACTGGCTCTCGTGGGCCAGGAAGAGCCAGCTGCGGGCGAAGACCCGGCCGAGTTCCTGCTTGTACAACGTGGGGTCGGAAAAGATGGAGCGGTCGATCAGCGTTTCCGTGTCGTCGGCGAATGCCCTGCCTCGTTGCAGACTCATGCCGTTCTCCGTTCGAATGCGGTGCAGGGTTGCTGGGTCGGTGCTCGGTCAGCTGGTCAGGAACTGGGTGACCACAGCGTTGAACTCGTCGGGCTTCTCCCACTGCGGCCAGTGGCCGGCGTCGGCGAAGGCGTAGAACTCGGCGCCGATCACGTCGGCCCAGTACTCGCCGAAATCGGGGCCATGGCCGGGGTTGTGCTCGCCCCACAGCACCAGGGTTTTCGGGGTCCACGCCTTCATGTCCTCATGGGTGTAGGACAGGTCGTACAGGTGCGGGCCGAACGTCCCGCCGTCCAGGTTGAAGATGCTGCGCAGCGCCTGGTTCACCTCGGGGTCGCTGTAGATCTTCCGTCGGACGGAGACCATGTCGCTGGTCATGCGGTCGGGGTCCGAGACCAGCCAGCGCAGCCGGTTTCCGATGTTCTCGGTGGTGGGCTCCACAACGGCCAGGGCGGACAGCTTCCCCAGGTTGGAAGCGCCCCGTGTGGCCGGAGCGAAGTCGTCGCGGTCGGGCCGGTTGAGGTAGAAGCCGGCGTTGAGGATCATCCGGTCGATTCGCTCCGGATGATGCAGGGCAAGGTTCACGCCGAGTTGGGCGCCCATGGACTCGCCCTCGAAGAAGACGCTGTGGTGGCCGAGGGCGTCGATCAGATCGATGACGCCGTCCGCGAGGTCGTCGTACATGCGTGGAAGGTCGAAGCCGTCCTTCGAGGAGAAGCCGTGGAACCGGGCGTCCACGGCGTAGACGTGGAAGTGCTCGGCGAGTGCGCGGATGTTGCGGGCGAAGGTTTCCGCATGCCCGCCGATGCCGTGGTACATGAGGAGCGGAGGGCCGTCGGACCCGGCGTCGATGACTCGGTGCTGCCATCGTGCACCCTGCACGAAGCGGACCTGGCACCCGGCCAGCTCGGCGGCGATGGTGCCCCACTCGGTCGGGGGCCGTTCGATGACTGCGGAGCGCAACTGCAGATGGCGTGCCATGGGCCGGCCTTTCGATGCTGGTCTGACGTCGGCGGGGGCGCGGCTCAGTACTGCCAGCCCGGCTCGGCGCCGCGGAAGTTGAGCGGCGTGCGCTTGTGGCCCCACCAGCTCTCCACCGGGTACCGGTGCTCGACTCCCTCCCAGCTGTCCTCGTCGATCTGCAGGCCGAAGCAGCCGTATTCCAGGTCGAAGCCGGAGGGGGTGCGGACGTAGAAGGAGAGCATCTGGTCGTTCGAGTGCCGACCCAGCGTGTTGACCAGCGGGGCGGCCCCATCACGGCACTTGTCGTAGGCGACGCCGACCGTGTCGAGGTCGTCGACTTCGAACATGATGTGCAGCAGGCGCGTCTTCGCACTCGGCACCTCGAACAGGCCGAGGCTGTGGTGGCGCGGGTTGCAGCGCAGGAAGTAGGCCATGCCCGGTCCGTCGGGGATCCGGTCACTGATGCGGAAACCGAGCAGGTCCTTGTAGAAGGCCAGCGCGGCCTGCACATCGGGGACCATGAGGAACGCGTGGCCGAAGCCGAGCCCCTTGGTGCCGTGGGTGATGAACCGCGCTCCGGTGGGCGAGACGAAGGCGCGCTCGCCGTAACTCTGGCCGTAGAAGATCTCCACCCGGTTGCCGGCCAGGTCCTCGACGACGACCAGGTCGGTGACGTTGCGCTCCGCTGCCAGTTCGCCACCTTGCTTGACCGCGATGCCGTGGTGCTCCAGCTTCTCGGTGAGTTCGGACAGCGCGGCGGCGTTGCGCACCTCGAAGCCGAGGTAGGCGAGACCGTCGGTGTCCGCCGGGTGGATCTGGGCGCGGTAGATGCGCTCGTCGGCCCGCAGCCGCAGAGTGCCGTCCGCCCCGGACTCGGCCTGCAGGCCCAAGGTTTCGTCTGCGAACTTCTTCCACGCGTCCACGTCGGTCGCGTCGATACCGACATAGGCGAGGGCGATGACTTCACTCATGAGGTCGGCTCCTTGTCATGGGTTTCTTCGATCTCCACGTACACCTCTCCGTCCTCGACCCGGATCGGAAAGGTACGGAGGGGTTCGGTGGCCGGCAGGTTGAGGGCTCGGCCGGTCCGCAGGCAGAACTTGGCCGAGTGGAGCGCGCACTCCACGACACCGTCCTCCACGTAGCCCTCGGAGAGGGGGAACTTGCCGTGGGTGCAGGTATCGGCTGTGGCGAGGAACTCGCCGTCGACTCTGAACACCGCGACAGGTGGCTCGGAGGGCACCTGTACGGCGTCCTCCTCTTCGACTTCATCGACCGCGCAGGCACGTATCCACGGCATCGGTGGTGCTCCTTCGTGTGGTGCTCAGGCGGCAGTCTCAGGCAGATGCCGACCCGGCGGCGAGCGGTCGTTCCAGTGGTTTGAACGCGTTTGCGGACTTGGCCAGGGTGCGCAGATTCGTGCCTGCCGAGGCGAGGTCCTGTGCGTCCACCGACGCACCGGCCTCGAGCAGCGGGCGCACGCTGCGCAGCTCCTTGGGGCGATCGAGGCCGGCAGCGGCAGCGATTTTTCCGTCCCTGAGCCAGAAGGCCAGGAAACGCTCTTCGGTGCTGTCTTCGCGCAAGACGAAGGTGTCTCCCGAGGCGAATCGGCCGTACATCTGCAGCGTCCGGCCGAACTGCTCCGAGTAGAAGTACGGCAGATCGGTGTGGGCCAGGTCCTTACCGGCCATGACAGCGCCGGCCACCGCGCCCTGCTTCTGAGCGTTGTCCCAGTGCTCAATGCGTCCCGGGGCGGGCAGGAGGGGATGCGACTGCCGCGTCACATCACCCGCCGCGAAGATCCACGGATCACTGGTGCGTCCCTGGCCATTCACGACGATGCCGTGGCTGCACGTGACACCCGCGCGTTCGGCGAGGCCGGTGTTGGGACGCACACCGACGCCCACCAGCACGGTGGCCGCCGGCAGGAGCGCCCCATCGGACAGCCGGACGCCCTCCACGTTCGTCTCGCCACAGAACCCGGTCACTGACACGCGCGTGCGCACTGTCACGCCTCGGTCGGTGTGCAAGCGCGTGACGCGGGCCGCCAACTGCGGGCCCAGGGGGCGTTCCAGGGGGAACGAGGCCTGCTCGATCACGGTGACCTCCGCGCCGGCTTCACGCGCGACGGCGGCCACCTCCAGTCCGATGAATCCGCCACCCACCACGACCAGGGGGCCGCGCTGCCGCAGACGAGCCGCGAGCTCTCGCGCGTCGTGGGCGTCTCGCAGCGTCAGTACGCCCGCAAGGTTCGTGCCCGGTATCTCGGGCATCATCGCGCTGGCCCCGGTCGCCAGCAGGACGTGGTCCGCCCGCACAGTCCGGCCGTCGTCCAGTACGACCAGGCGGCGCACCGGGTCAAGTGCCAGTACTCGTGTGGCGAGGGACAGTTCGATGCCCTGTTGTGCGTAGACCTCGGCCGGCACGATCGGAACGATGAAGTCGGCCTCTTCGGCAGTCAACGCTTTGGACAGCGGCGGTCGCTCATAGGGAAGCTCGCCACCCGCGTCGACGAGTGTCACTCTTCCGGTGAATCCGTGGTCGCGCAGGGCGAGCGCGGCGGCGACCCCTGCCGCGCTGCCCCCGATGATCACATGGTGTTCTGGTCCGTCCCGCATCTGCTCCTCCTGCTTGCGCGGCTCGACGCCCGCAAAGTTAGGAAGAGACGGCAGGGGTGGCACATGGCCGTTCCGGCGACTGGAACGTGACCGGGACGAACAAGTCCGGTGTTCCGGCCACCGGAACACGCTCCCGGGGGTGATCAGACAACCCTCGTACGGTGCGCAACATGCCGAGTCCCCCAGCCCCGGCCCCGAGCGCCGGCCGTACCCTCACAGCCACCCTCGCGGCCTCTGCCGCCCTGTCCGCCTGCCTGCAGACGGCAGTGGTTCCACTGGTGCCCGACATCAGCTCACAACTCGAGGTAGGCACGGCGGCAGCGAGCTGGACCCTGACCGCCAACCTGCTCGCCTCAGCCGTGCTCGCCCCGGTGCTGGGCAGAATCTCCGACCTACGCGGCCGACGCTCGATGATCCTGCTGTGCCTCGCCGCGGTCATCGCCGGATCGGTGCTGTGCCTCTGCTTCAAGTCGCTGCCGATGCTGGTTCTGGGCCGCGTATTACAGGGCGCCGGCGGCGCCCTGTACACACTCGCCGTCAGCCTGGTCCGTGAGGAGCTACCCTCCGAGCGGGTACCGGGAACGACTGCTGCCATCACGGGCGCGCTGGGCGTGGGAGTGAGCATCGGAGTCGTACTGCCCGGTGTGATGACAGCAATGGGTGGCGACTACCGCTTGGTCTTCGTGGTTCCCTGCGCGGCTGCAGTCGTAATTCTCGTGTCGGCCCCGCGCACTCTGCCGGACACCGCACGACGCTCTGGCGGCAGGGTCGACTGGTGGGGTGCTGTTCTGCTCGGAGGAACCCTCGTCTCGTGGCTGACCGCACTCTCCCAGGGACCCACCTGGGGGTGGACCTCGGTGGCCTTCACCGGTGCGGTGTGTACCGGCGCCGTGACTCTGGTGGCCTTCGCGGCGGTGGAACTGCGGCTGGTTCAACCGCTGGTGGATCTCCGGGAACTTCGCGGCCGGCAGGTCCTGCTCATCAACGGCTTGGCTCTGTTGGGGGGAGCACTCATCATTGTCTCCCGGCTCCCGGTCTCCCAGTTCGTTCAGACACCGCCCTCCGTGGCCGGATACGGCTTCGGAGCCTCCGTAATGACGGCCTCGCTGGTGTACTTGATGCCGGGCCTGCTGACCGCCATGGGTGGATCTGTACTCGATGGTCATCTGGTGAAGCGCTACGGGGGCCATCGCTCCGTCATCGTGGGCGGTTCCGCCGGGCTCTTCGCCTATCTGAGTCTGGCACTCATGCACGACGGCGCATGGCAGGTGATCACGGCCAGTGCTGTCACCTGCGCCGCAGTGAGCATCGGCGCTTCGGCATTGCCCGTTGTCCTGGCCCGTCACGTGCCTTCCGAGCGATTCGGCGCCGGCAACGGCCTCAACGCCCTCAGCAGATGGATCGGCTCCTCCGTGGCCAGCGCCGCCCTGGGCGTCCTGCTCTCCCCGGACGAGGGCAAGCCGTATCCGAGGGAGAACGCCTATGCGCAAGTCTTCTCACTGGGTGCCGCGGCGTCCGCGATGGTGGTGCTGGGTGGCTTCCTCATCGGGAACAAGAGCAACACCAACCATGCATCGCAGACGCGGGTTCGTCGGACAGGCCGGAAGCTCAGCTCTGTTCGGCGTGACTGAGCGGGGCACGCTGATCGATCATCGTCAGGACGACCTCGCAGGCGCGCCGCAGGCCCATGGAATAGTCCTCCTGGCCCAAGGAGTGGGCCAACGTGGTCCCCCCTGTGAGACGCACCGTCAATACCGCCAGCTCATGCGCGGCCGAAACCGGTTCCGCGAGGCCCGCCTCGCGGGCCACGGGCTCGATCATGGCCGAGATGTGTTCCACGATGGTGCTGTACAGCTGCTGAAGATGGGACCGGACGTCCAGGTCGTCGCACTCTTCCAGGCTCAGCAGATGCATCACGCGCAGAAAGCGAGGTGCGGCGTCGAATTCCTCCGCGGCCTTCGCGTAATAGAGCTCCAGCCGTGCTCGAGGAGGACCATGGAGTTCGGCACCTGAGGGCAGGCTGTCAAAGAAACGCTCGTTACTCTGCTTCAGGAGTTCGACCACCAGGTCTGCCTTGTTCTTGAAATGCCAGTAAAGGGAGCCCACCGGCAGACCGGCTGCCTTGCATACGGCCGAGATCGACATGCCGTTGTATCCCCGCTGGGCGAGAAGGATCTCAGCCGCGTCGAGGAATGCTTCTTTGGATGTGCTGATGTCGGAGCCCATCGGTGTGTGATTCTCTGGCTTTCTCTTGGTGGACTGGTACGGCCCCGTCCTCGCTACAACCGTCCGTGGGAGTGCGTCAGGGCCCGGGAGATGGTGGTGGCTGTCTGCTGCAGGGGGCTGATCAAAACGTTGCCGTCCCCCAGTTCCGCTGGGTAGGCAACCGACAGGGCGGCCACGACCCGCTCGTCGACGTACAGGGGAGCGGCGATGCAGCTCAACCCCTCCACAGCTTCGCTGCTGTCTCTTGCGAACCCTTGAGCATGGATCTCGCGCAGTGCGCGTCGGAGGTGTGCGGCGTTCGTGACGGAGCGGGGGGTCCTTCCCGGAAGTGAATCGCTGAGCACTGCCTCCTGCTCGCGTTCGGGCGAGTGGGCAAGCAGCACCTTTCCTACGCCGGTGAGATGGGCCGGAAGGCTGCCTCCGACCACCGTCGGCAGTGGAAGCGCGGAGCGGCTGCGAAGTTTCTCCAGGTAGATCACATCGGTTCCTCGGCGAACGGCGAGATGCAGAGTCTGCCCGAGGGCTCGGTGCAACGCCTCCATGTGCGGCAGAGCCACATCCCTGAGCCCCACTTCGAGGGAGCAGGAGCCGTACCGGAACATGGCCAGCCCCATCCGGTACTCATCGCCTTCCCGGACCACTGCACCCAACTGGGTCAGCATGGCGAGCACCCGGTGGATCGTCGACTTCGGCAGCCCGCTGCGCCTTGCGATCGCGGCCAGCGGAAGGCGGCGATTGCCTTGGTCGAAGGCGTCGAGAACCGCGAACGCCTTGCGCAGGATGGAGGGCGTCGGAGCTGGCGATCCCGCCGAGACGTCGGCGACAAGAGCAGCCTCAGCCATTGTGATCTCCATCTCTAGAGGGATCGTTCTAGCGATTAAGTTACGTCCGGGTGTCGAGCGTGTCAACAGTGAGATTGCCGACTGTTGTGAAGTAAAGGGAGTCCCGCTCCCAGTCGGTCTTGACGGCCCGACAAAGCGAAAAGCGTCGTCCCCGTTCAAGGCTTCCGATCTGTGGCTGGGCTTTCGCAGAGATGCGGCGGTGCCCTCTCGAACCGCGCCTTTCCGCTGGCGTGGCGGTGCGCCGGATCTGATCGCGAGGATGAATTTGCTGAGCGGTCCTCAGTTCTTAGGGGATGTCTCATGTGGCGCCTGGCCTATGCGGCATAATGAGCGATTGTGGGTGCTGATTTGTCGCAGCGGCTGGTTCCTGACGGACTCTGGGAACAGGTCGCCCCGTGGCTGCCGTCGTTCGGTACGTCTCCCGCGACGGCGCATCGCCGGTTCGCGGCATGGACCCCGGTCGATCGCGGCAAGAAGGGCAGCGAACCGCACGTCCTGTCCGACGCTCAAGGCATCCCGTCGGCCGTCGCGGTGTCGGGGGCGAACCTGCACGACAGTCAGGTGTTCAAGCCCCTGATCCTCGCAATACCGGACATCGGCTCCCGGCGTGGACCGCGCCGACGGCGACCGGTCGAGATCCGGGCTGGCAAGGCGTACTTCGCCGCCGACCACCTGGCCCGTTCTGCGGACGCAACCTGATCCCGCGGATCGCGCGTCCGGGAATCGAGTCCGGCGAGCGGCTCGGCCGCCACCGCTGGAGGATCGAGCGGTCGATCGCCTGGCTGTTCGGCTACCGCCGGCTCACCGTCCGATACGAACGCGAGGGCAGTCACTTCCATGTGAGACATCCTCTTGCTCGAAGCCGTCGGCCAGTAGCCGTTCCTCGAAGGTTGGCGATACCCGTGTGGCGAGCCCCTCGGTTGGATGCTCTCGCCTGCCGGCCTTCACAGCCCCTGCCCGATGGCCTGCACGGTCGCGAGTAGCGACATCGACCTGCCCGCAGGGCCACCGCTGGGACTCGGCAGCCTGCCTTTCGAAGCCGTGGATCTCGACATTCCGGAGGGCGGCGTGCTGGCTCTGTTCACCCACGGTCTCGTCACATCCCGGAAAGGCGACCTTGATGAGGACCTCTCCGACCTCCAGCAGGCCCGGCCCGCCAGGTCACTGGATGCGCTGTGCGACAGCGTCCTGGCGGCCATGGGTCCACAGCCACGCGCCGACGACGTGGCCATGCTGCTGGTACGCACCAAGAGACTCAGCCAGGAACAAGTCGCGGGCTGGGCGGTTTCTCCCGATCCGGCAGCTGTTGCCGCCGTCCGTAAAGAGGTCGTGGACCGGCTGGCAGCCCGGCATCCGGAGCCCGCCACCTTCGTCACCGAGGTCATGGTCAGCGAGCTGGTGACCAATGCGATTCGCTAGGGCACGGAACCGATCCGGCTCCGGCTGATCAGGGAACACATCCTGATCTGCGAGGTTTCCGACGGCAGCAGCACCAGCCCTCATCCGCGCCGGGCCCGGACCTTCGACGAGGGTGGTTGCGATCTCTTCCTGGTCGCCCAGCTCACTCAGCGCTGGGGCACTCGATACTCCCCGATCGGCAAGACAATCTGGGCGGAACAGCAGCTCGACGACCCGGTCCTGTAAACCGTGCGCAGTGCCGTGCGGCGCCTACGGCCTCAAAGAAGCTGGCCTCTCCTGTGTTCGTGACAGGCATCGGTCGTCGGCTCTACCCCTGTGCATGCGAAGGGTGATCGGACCCGTGCGATCTCCAGCTGTCGTTGCCGACATCCCTTGGCGAGCCGGCCGTTCGGACGAGCAATGCTCAGGACTTGTGGATCGGCTCCCGGTGAGCGTGCGGAGGGCATACCTTCCGGGTGATCGACAAGACACCGAGTTGAGACCCACGTTGCCGCGCGGGCCGGGAAGGCACGCCCGTGCTGAGCGCAGTGAACGCCGACGGCTCCACCGAGTCCGGCTCCCTGATCGACGAGATCGTCCGCTAGGGTGCCCGGCGGATGCTGGCCGCCGCGCTGGAGGCCGAAGTCAACCAGTACATGGCCGAGTTGGCCGCCGAGACCGGTGCGGCCGGGCACCGCCTGGTGGTCCGTAACGGTCACCACCGGGCCCGCACCGTGACGACTGCCGCAGGTCCCGTCGAGGTCACGGCCCCGCGCGTGAACGACAAGCGGGTGGACGCGGCCACCGGCGAGCGGATGCGGTTCTCCTCGAAGATCCTCCCGCCGTGGTGCCGCAAGTCGCCCAAGGTCAGCGAGGTGCTGCCGCTGCTTTACCTGCACGGGCTGTCCTCGGGGGACTTCGTGCCCGCGCTGGAGCAGTTCCTGGGCTCGGCGGCCGGCCTGTCACCGGCCACGGTGACCCGGCTGACGAAGCAGTGGAGCGACGACCACGCCGCTTTCCAGCAGTGCGACCTCGCCGACAGCGGCTACGTGTACGTGTGGGCGGACGGGGTGTGTCCCAAGGTCCGGCTCGGGCAGGTGCGCTCCTGCGTCCTGGTGCTGATGGGTGTACGCCTGGACGGCACCAAGGAGTTGATCGCGCCGGCTGAGGGGCTGCGTGAGTCGACCGAGTCGTGGGCTGATCTGCTGCGCGACTGCCGGCGGCGCGGCATGAGGGACCCGGAGCTGGTCGTCGGCGACGGGGCGTTGGGGCTGTGGAAGGCCCTGTCGGAGGTGTTCCCGGCCGCCCGCCACCAGCGGTGCCGGGTCCATAAGGCCCGGAATGTCATGAACTCCCTTCCGAAGTCCGCGCAGCCGGGCGCGACGAAGGCGATGCAGGAGATCTGCAACGCCGAGGACCGCCGCCATGCCGAGAAGGCGATCGCGGCGTTGGCGAAGACCTACGGCGCCAAGTTCCCCAAGGCCGTCGCGAAGATCACCGACGACCGGGAGGAGTCGCTGGCGTTCTACGGCTTTCCGGCCGAACACTGGATCCATCTACGGACGACCAATCCGATTGATCCGACCTTTTCGACGGTGAAGCTCCGGACCGAGGTCACCCGCGGCGCGGGCGGCCCGGCCGCCGCACTCGCGATGGTGTTCAAGCTCGTCGGGTCCGCCCAGGGCCGCTGGCGAGCGATCACCGGAGCTCATCCGGTGGCCTTGGTCCGCGCGGGAGCGCGGTTCGAAGACGGCGTGCTGATCGAGCGTGCGGAGGTTCCGGCTGCCTGATCACGCGTCACATGATCCAAAACCTTTGATCATCGCTTCGCGATATTCATGGCGCCCCGTCAGGTCTCGTGGTGCTCCTTCCGTCGAGCCCTCGGCTGTCCGCTCTCCCGCCACCCCGGTCTCCTCTTGCGAGAGACAGATTCCGGCGTCTGTCTCGTCCTGGACACCGCCGCCGAAGTGATCCTTGCCTGCTCACTCCGCCCTTGCCCAGGCTGGCTGTCATCCACATCCCCGACAGGAAGCATGTGATGGCCACCGGAGCTGCACAGATGCGCGCCGTCCGATACCACCGTTACGGGTCCCCCGATGTCCTCGCTGTCGAACGGGTCCCCGTCCCCGAGCCCCGCAAGGGCGAGGTCCTCGTCAAGGTCTTCGGCACCAGCGTCAACCCCGCCGAAGCCCTCGTCCGAGCCGGGAAGTTCCGGCTGATGAGCGGCTTCCGGTTCCCCAAGGGCATCGGCGAGGACTTCACCGGCCAGGTGGTCGCCACCGGCCCCGGAACCAGCAGCGCCTTGCGCGACGCCCGCGTCTGGGGCACCCAGATCGGCCTGAACAGCGCCACCACCGCCGAGTACATCCGCGTCAAGGAGTCCCTCGTCGCTCCCGCACCGACCGGCCACGATCTCGTCGAACTTGCGGCGCTGCCCACCGTCGCCCTGACGGCCCGACTCGCCCTGAGGCTTGTCGGCCTCAGCGAAGGCGACCGGCTGCTGATCGTTGGCGCCGCCGGCGGAGTCGGCACCTCTGCTATCCAGTTGGCCCGCGCCGCCGGGGCGATCGTCACTACGCTCTCCGGCGCCGCCAACACCGAACTCTGCCGCAAACTCGGCGCCGAGACCGCCCTCGACTACACCCGCCGCCCCACCGGCCTCGCCTTCGACGCGATCGTCGACCTCTACGGCGCCGGGCTCGGCGGCTACCGCCGTCTGCTGGCGAAGGACGGCCGGATGGCCACCATGGCCGCCAAGGGCCTGGGCTACGTCCTCGCCTCGCGCATCCGGCCTGGCCCGTCGATCCGCAACGGGCAGACCAGGGCCACTCGCGACGAACTCGACGCTCTCGCCGCCCACGTCGAACGCGGCGAACTCCGCCCAGTCATCGACACGATCTACCCCATGGAGCGGATCACGGACGCCCACCGCTCCGTCGAAACCGGCCACAGCCGCGGCAAACGCGTCATCCGGGTGGCCTAGCACCTCCGCCTGCCCCGCTGATCACCGTGCCAGGGACGTTCGTCAGGCGGCAGCCCGTCCCCAACGGGGAGGCGCTCGTCCACATCACAGGGAGCTCTGCATGCGAATCATCCGAGTCTCTGAGTTCGGTCCCCCTGAGGTTATGCGCCCAGCGGAGGGCGACGTGCCCGAACCCGGCCCGGGCCAGGCGCTGATCGAGGTCGAGGCGGCCAGTGTCATCTACGGCGACACCATCGTCCGCGCCGGCCGCCACCCGTTTCCCCGCCCGTACGTCCCTGGTCTGGAGGTCGCTGGGCGCGTCACGGCGGTACACCCGGCCGACGGCGATGCGTCCCTCGTCGGCCGGGCCGTGGTCGCGACCACCGCCGGCATGACGGGCGGCTACGCCGAGCAGGCGGTGGTCCCGGTCGAGCACATCCACGCTGTACCCGACGGGCTGCCTCTGGAACAGGCGATCGCCGTGTTCCAGGCCGGTGCCGCGGCCAATGGCATTCTCTCCGCGGTGCGGCTGGCTCCCGGGGAGACAGTCCTCGTCACCGCCGCGGCGGGACGTATCGGGTCGCTTCTCGTGCAACTCGCCAAGCAGCGCGGCGCAGCGCTCGTGGTGGGCGCCGCAGGCGGTACGCAGAAGGCCGACGCTGCCAGGGAATTCGGCGCCGACCTGGCGGTCGACTACAGCGGCGGCGATTGGGCGAACCAGATCAAGGAGGCCACCGGGGGCAGGGGGGTGGACGTTGTCCTCGACGCGGTTGGCGGCGCCGTCGGGGCTCAGGCGTTCGACGCCGCGGCCGACGGCGGCGGTCGCATCGGGGTATACGGCTTCACCTCAGGCGAGTGGACCAGCCTCGATGCCTTCGTGCTGGGCCGCCGCGGTCTGAGCGTCATCGGCGCCCTCGGCATCGCCTTCGCCAAGCCCGCCACCGAGCAGCACGCCGATGCCGAACAGGCCCTGGAGGCCACCGCCACCGGCCGACTGACCGCGCGCATCCACGCGACCTACCGGCTGGAGCAGGCCGCACAGGCCCATGCCGACCTCGAGGAGCGCCGTACCATCGGCGCCGTCCTCCTGAGGCCCTGAGCGCGGCAACACTGATCCCCGCGGCCGCTTGCCATCGGGTATGGCGTCACCCGCCGCCGGGCACCTCGCCGCTCACGGCCGTTCGTCGCTAGCCGTTGTGCCGATCACGGCCGCGGCCAGCGCAGCGGAACGCTCGGCGATCCGGCGGGGTGGTAGCGGCCGGCCGTGCTCCAGCCACCAGCGGATGGACTGCACAAACATTGCCCCCAGCACGCTCGGCTCCAGCGCGTCGTCCCCGCACTCCGGCAGATGGGACTCGGTGGCGTCCCACCAAGTGGTGTAGTCACGGAAGCTGTTTCGGTTCCGGTTGTGGGGTGATGTCGGGTTCGGGTCCGGCCGGCTTGGTGGTGAAGAGCTCGGCCATGGAGGCTTCGGAGAGATAGC
>DATCQX010000354.1:0-39457 GCA_036569285.1 Streptomyces sp. | reverse complement strand
GCTGGAAACACACACCCGCCGCCCGAGAACTCCGCCTGCTCCCCCACCCCGTCACCCCCGACGGCCAGATCCACCCCCTCCACACCGGCCGACACACACTCCGCCTCGACCCCGTCCTCGGCCTCGTCCGAACCCGCGTCTCCTCCACACGTCCGCAACAGAGGCACTCCGAACCGTAGCCGGAGAGCGCCGCGGCCCTCTGGCTCTGTGTTCCGTCGGACGGCCGGGAGTCCGCCAGCACGTCCGCTCATGGGCTGATATCTCCCGCTACGCGGCTTCCTGTACGGGCCCCGCTCCGGCAGGAAGTTGGTGGCGCGCCTGGCTTAAATCGCGTCCCTCCTCAGAGGGTTCACGGTCATCGCGCTCTCGCTCCTCTCTTTGTGTATCCGGCACAGCCTGAATTGCAGGATTCAGTGCTCACCGGCGGCGGACATCGGGAATCGGCCCGCTGACGTCCCATTCGATCAACCCAGCGCCTTGTCGCTGATAGTGGGCCTGCTTCACACGCTTGCGCTGGTCGTATGCCTCTCGGCCGTGGATTCCATACACCTCCACGAAGGCGTGAGGGTCGGTGTCGGTCAGAACGAAATCGGGAAACACAAGGTCGTTGGCGTCGTAGCGCACCGGTTTGACGTAGGCGCGGCGGGCGGCTGTCAGGGCGTTGGCCATGGCGACTTCGTAGCTGGAGTCGGCCGGGATGTAATGGTTGCTGACCAGCATGGCGGCCATATCGACCACCGTGATGTTGCCCTTGGGGCTCAGTTCGACCAAGAAGAGACCTATTCTGCGGGCTCCGTGTCTCTCTGCAGCGTCGGAAAAGGCGGGACGGTACGAGCGGCGCAGACGCTCGTCGAGGGCTCGGGTGGCGAACAGGGCGCCATGGTGATGGGCCAGTTTGTAGCGGACGCCGTACGGGGTCGTGATGATGGCTTTGATCTCGCCGAGGATGAGGCCGCGGCGTTGGGTGTCTCCGCGGCGTGCCAGCCGGGCGATCCGGAACGTCTCGAACAGTGCGGTGTTGCGGCGCGCGTATTCCTTTCGGAAGGGAGGAACGACGTACAGCGCTCCGACCAGTTCTTCCCCATTGATGGAGCATCCGGTGATTTGGTCGTGCAGCCGTGTGTGGCAGACCCACCAGGTGCGTCGTCTCCAGTGCGGATGCCACGCGGTGAGCTGAGCTTCCTCCCAGAGCCAGTGGAGAAGGCCGAGGAGTCCGACGGAACGTCGGGCGGGTCCGTCGCACTGCTCGGGTGCGGCAGGTGATTCCGGGGCACTGAGTTTGCGGGCGAGTGCGGCAGTGAGGCGGATCGCAACGCCGTTGTCCCCCTCGTGGATGGCTTCCGTGCTGTAGACGTCGCGCCCGGTGAGTTCG
Organism: Streptomyces sp.; assembly: GCA_036569285.1. GTDB lineage: Bacteria > Actinomycetota > Actinomycetes > Streptomycetales > Streptomycetaceae > Streptomyces. The sequence goes on along the minus strand of DATCQX010000354.1, from coordinate 38,085 downwards.
GAGGCGAGTTTGTGGAACCCGCAGCCGGCATCGTGGAGTTCGCCTTCCCCCGGCCATCCGGCGAGGTGGTAGCGGCCGGCGCGGCTGCACCGGATGACCAGCCGGAGTGCCGGGGTCCTGCACAAGCACAGGCCGTGTCCTACCTCTGCCCGTGCCCGGGCAAAGAGGGCGGAGTATTCCGCGGCGCGCTCGCGCAAGAGGAACAGCGGGAGCGACCTGTCGGCCAGCCGGACGCGGTCGGTCCGCTCCCCCTTGGACGCGCCGTCGTGCCGGCGGTTGGCCGCGCCTGCGGGGTGAGCGCGGCCCGGCTGGCCGTGTCGCGGAGCGGTTCCGGGAGTTGCTGTCATCTCCGGGCTCCTCCGTAGCCGGGACCGCTCGTCGGCCGGTGGTGGCGTGTCTCTTCTTCGGCCTCGGCGTGCCGGCTCCGTCTATCCGTGTGCGGCAGCCGCCAGGCTCCCCCGTGCTGCGCCGCTTCGTCGGCGTCGCGCCGTTCGGCCACGGCACGCCGTACGGCGGCTTCCTCCGCGCGCTGCCGGGGGGAGAGCCGGGTACGCCGCTCGATTTCCTGCGTGATGCGCTGCACTTCTTGGACGAGGACCTCGACATGGCCCATCGCCTCAGTACGCTCGGGGACGACCGGCGTGCCGTCGGGGCGCAGTTCGACGGTCCGGCCGATGCCCTCCGCGGTGGCCAATGCCAGTTCCATCACCTCGCCGCGCATGTTGCTCAGCTGGGGGTCGGTCATCAGAGGCAGGGAGCCCGGGCCCGCCAGCCGGGCCAGCGTGTCCAGCATGGCTTTCTGTCCCGGTGTCTCCAGTCCGGCGGCCACAGCCGGGTCCAGCCGTCTCTGGTTGATCTCGGCGGGGGCGATGCGGTCGGCCCACGCCAGCAGCCCGGCACGGACGGACACCACGGTCTCCGGGCCCAGCCCGTAGGGGACGAACGCTGCGTCCGGGATCTCGGCGACCTGAGACAGACGCACGTACACCGCCTCTCGTACCTGTGTGTCGGGTATCAGCCGCAGCCGGGCGATTCCGTTGGTGTAGTCGGCGAGGTAGGAGTCAAGGTCGTTCTGGTTCAGGTGCTGGCTGAGCACGTGGAGGTCGATGAAGTCCTTGGCCGCGAGGCGGTGTTCTGTGGTTTCCAGTTTGGCGTAGAGCAGTTGCCCGATGCCTGCGACCGGCATGCCGTCGACGAGGGAGGGTTCGAAGAAACGCGGCATGCGGGCCAGTTGGACCGTCACCGTGCCGTGCTCGGGGTGAGTGAACAACAGGTCGTTGTACTGATAGCACTGAGCGAGTGGATGCCACCCTCGGGTCTCGATCTCCAGGATCCGGTAGCCCTCGGAGGCCAGTGCCTCGATGATCGCCGTCCGCAGCACGGGTGTCTGCTGAACCTCGTCCGAGAACAGATCGATGTCCTCGGCGAGCCGGGATCCGGCAACGCCGTGGACAGCGAGCGCGAGCGAGCCGGACAAGAAGTAACCGTTCGGGCCACACACGGACAGCGCGATGCGAGCGACCGCAAGCATGCGTTCCGGGTTCACGTGGCCCTCAGCTCCGGGAACCGCCCCTCCCACACCTCCGTGACCGTCTGCGGCGCCAGCCGCCGCGGCCACAGGCGCACCAGTGCGTCGCGGTTGATCAGCGCCGCCTGGTCCGCCGTCGTGCCACGGAGCAGCACGACGCGGTAGAAGGCGGCGCACTGCTGAGGGTCCTCCACGTTCACACGCTCGGGTATCTCGCCGTCGGCTAGGCGGCGGGGAACTTCCACGGCGCCCGAGCCTGGGCCTGTCAGCACGCCGAGGTCCATGACCACCTCGAACCTCTGGAGCAGGAGAAGGTCACTCACTCCAGGAGCGGCGAGCGCCGTGGCAATGTCGTGGGGTATCAGACCTTGGCGGGCCGCTTCGCCGATCAGTTCCCGTTCGCCGTCACGCAGCTTCGCTACGCGTGCGAAGTCGGGTCGGGGAGTGGTGCCCATGGCTGGACTCCTTTCCTGATGCGTCAAGTACCTGGATTGATGGACCAGTTACAGCCGTTTCGCCTCTCGTTCTCGCTGGCGGTCTCTACCGTCGTCAGCCGGTGGCTTCGTCGAGCGGGGAAGCGGCTCGGCTGCCTTGGACATCGGAGAGCGGAGGATTTGATGACCGTCTGCCCTGTACGAGTCACGTCCGGTGGCATCAGCGCGTACCGGACGGCACGATCGCGCCGCGCGGCGGCGGGAGCGGCTGCACTTGTTCTCGGCGCGCTGGCCGGCTGTGGCGGCGCCTCGGGCGGCGATGCCGGGCCGACCGCCGCGCCCATGCACCGGACTGCGGCTCCCGTTCGCCTCCCGGTTCCGGACGGCTTCGCCACGGAGAGCGGATGGAGCACCCCGGCGAGCCCCGAGACCGCCGACAGCGCACCGGGATCGAGTGGATTCCCGCTGGTGACTGTTGCAGCGAAGAGCGGTCTCGTGGTGCACGCAGCCGCCGACGGCTCTCGCGTGAGCGCCCTCTCCCTGACCAGCGGCAGACGTGTGTGGACCTTCGTCCCCGAAGCCCTCACCGGCGCCCGCAGCGGTGTCTTCGTCCAGAAGACCGGCTCTGGTGAGAGGGTGGTACTGGCCCGCCAGGGCAGAACCGTCGACCGCGGGCTCGGAGTGCCGCGAAGCACGATCACGATCGATGTCCTCCCCGCGGTTGCCACCGGCACGACGACCGCGCTCCGCCACTTCGTCCTGACACCGCCGCACGACACCGCAGTCTCGTTCACCGCCACCGATTCGGGCTTCCTCGTCGGCCCGGTGACCGACGGCGTCCACGAGACAGCCGTCATGATCGACTCCGGGGCCGGCACCGAGAACACCGTCCGGACGAAGCGGGTGACGGTCACCGGCTGCGCAACGGCGTCCTGCACCGTCCGCTCCGCTCCGGCCTTCACCACGTCCCGGGGCACCGTGTCCGTCTTCCAGCAGCAGGACGGCTGCGACCCCTGGGACGGGAACGCGACCCCCTGCACCTACGGATTCCAGGTCGGTGACACCTGGACCAGCACCGGCGTGGCTCCCCGCGGCATGCACGTCGGCATCCCGCTCGCGGCCACCGCGCAGTACCTCGTGGCCGCCTGGCACACCAGCGACATCCGGAGCGACCCGCCCGCGCTCTCCACCACGAAGACGACCACCCTGGCGGTGCACAATCTGTCGACGGGAACGATCAAGGCCCGGGTCGCCTGCGCCTCCTCCGACGCGCTCACCCTCCAGCCCGGCTCGGCACAGTCGTCCACCCGTCTCTCCCCCAACGGCCGCTTCCTCGTCTCCGGCCAGGCCGGGTTCGACCTCACCACCGGCCACGGGCACTGCTTCACCGCCACCGCTGCCGTCAAGGGCATCGATCTGACCTCCGTGGCCGACGACGGCACGGCCTACGGTCTCCTCCACACCGACGACGGCACCGCCGCCACCTCCCTGTACGGGCGGCTGCCGGTCGTCCAGGACGCGGCAGACACGCCCGGACGTGTCCCGGCCCGCGTCAACCTGCGGACCGGCGTGTCCGAGGCACTGTCCGAAGGGAGCGAGGTGCCGGTGTATGTGGCGGCGGACGGTCGCGGGGTCTTCCGCACCCGCGACGTGATCGCTGTGTATCCCGCGTCCTGACCGCCCGCCGGGCTGTTCTGCGGCCATCGTCATCACCTCGGTCCCAAGCGGGTAGGGGCATTCCACTGCCCTGCGGACCGGCTCTCGTCCTGCTCGCGCACCGTCTTCTTGGAGGTCGGGCGCGGCACCTTCTTCGAGGTGGGCCGGAGCCCGCCGCCGGGAACCGGGCGGGACGTTGTGGCAGAGGCCTCCTTGTGCTGCGGTGCTGCCGCGACCGCTTCCCTGGCCGCGTCCATGGCGCCGGCCAGGAGGTCGTCGGGGATCTGCGCGCCGCGCGCCTGGGCGGTGGTCCGCAGGGCAGCGAGGAACGCCTCGGCGGTCACCTCCGACTGCGGCGTACGCGGCAGTCCCCCGGCAGGGGGTTCCTGGGCGATCCGCTCGGCGGTGGCTTGGGAGCGCAGCGCGATCGTCTCCAGGACTCCGGCGGCCCGTTCCTCGGCCGGGCTGGTGGCGGCGGACTTCGCGAAGGCGGCGCGGTCCCGCATCCGTCGTGCCTGATCCGCCAGTGTGTTCGCGGTGGTCTTCTGCTGATGTCCCTGCGCGGTGGGCGCCTGCCCTGCCCGTCCTGCCGCTGCCTGTTCGATCTTCGAGGGGCCGTCGGAGGGATTCCGGCGGACCCGGCTGGGCAGTTGCCGCCCCGTCTGACCTGCGGCTTCCACAGGCCCGCCGTCGGCAGGGGGCGCGGATGCCGAGGGCGTGCTCTCCCGTTCCCGGAGTGTCCAGCCGTCCCGGCCCTTGTCGCCCCGCATGTAGATGTGTCCCTCGCCCGCCAGATGCTGCGGAACCTCGTCACCGCGGCCCTGGAGGAAGAGCGCGACGCTCTCGTCGGCGCGGCGTGCGGCGTCCGTCCGGCTGCCCGGGCGAGTGGTCTCGTGGCTGAGGAGGGTCAGCAGGTCCCGGCGGGACAGTCCCCGGTCGGGCCGGACGTCGCGCCGCACGGCGGACTTCACCTCGTCGAGCCACTCACGGGTCAGAGCCGGGCTGCCCGGCCGCCATTCCGCGGCACCGCCGGCCGCTGGGCTCGCCGCGACGAGGTTGACCGCCTCGGCCGGTGACACCAGAACCTGCCGGACTCCTCCGTCACCAGAGGGCCCGACGATACCCAGTCCTTCCATACGCGCCAGCAGCGCGTCAGCCTCGGCGGCACCGAACCGGTCCGCGGATTCTTCCGGACCTTCAGCAGCCGGTGCCACCGCAGGCTCCTGCGCCGCCGCTTTCTCCGCCGTCTCCGGAGCCGGTACGGCTTCTTCTTCGACGGCGGGCTCGTACGTGCCCAGCGGGGTATGGGCGTTGTCGGGAAGGCGGCCGTAGAGACGGGCGATGTGGTCCTCGGCGGCGTGACGCACGGCACGCAGCAGGTTCCACCTCAGGCTGTCGCGGCCTCCGTTCGCCTCCAGCCGTTTGATCAGCGCATGCGCCCCGGCGGAGATGATCTCCAGCGTGCGGACCCACAGCGTCCGTGCGGTGCCCATGGTCCGACGGTCCGCCCTGAACCGGCTTCCGGCCCGTTTGACCCTGACGAGGGCTTTGCACGCGGCGGTCCACACACGCGTGATCCTGCGCCACACCGGATGCTGTGCCAGGTCATCGAGCTTCTCCGAGACCGCGGGGAAGCGGCTGCGCATCGACTCCATGCTGCGTGACAGCAGCGAGCGCAGACGGCCGCCCTGGGCGTCACCGGCCTCACCGCTTCCCGAGGCGCGGCGCCGTGCCTCGATCTTCTCGGTGAACCAGTGCCAGGCTCGGCCCAGTTGGTCGGCCAGGTCGATGCGCTGGTCTGCGGGCAGCAGTCCGGTCAGCCGGTCAGCGCGCGTCGCGGCGGCCCGGTGCAGGCCCCACACCGCCCGCCAGGCCCGGGAGTCGCGCCGCCCTGACCGATCCAGGCGCCGTGCCAGGGAACGCGCCGCGTGCGAGACGGCGCGCGCCGTGCGGGCCTCGATCGTCCGGTTGATGCCGTACGCGCGGATGTCGGACAGGGTCGTCTCCGCGTAGGTCAGCAGTGCCTCCCGCACGGCGCTGCGCAGTTGTCGGCCCGCCTGGTCGATCGAGCGGATCATCGTCCATTCAGGGGTGCCCCAGTAGGAGGCGGCCTCCCCTTCGGCGTTGCTCATCGCCGCGTCGAGGGCGGCTGCGTCACCGGCATCGACCGCCGGGTGCTCGGTTTCGGGAAGGACCGGGTCCGCGTCCACTGCGGTGAGGATCTCGGACAGCGACTGCCTCAGGGCGGCGTACCGCTCCCGCAGGCGTCGTTCGTCCTCGTCGCTGAACCGAGGACGCGATTCTCCTGAGGGGGGATGCACCGAGGCCGTGGGGTCGCCGTTACGCAGGGAGGCGACCGTCTCTTCGAAGGACCGGTCGAAGTCATCCGACCCTGGATTCCCGGAGCGGCCTGTGGCGGCTTCGGCCGCAGCCATGCGTTCCTCCTCGATCGGGGCCCGGTGCGCACGGTCCGTCTCCCTCGCCGCGATGTCCTCTGCGGACACCGGCTCGTCCTGGCCGTGGGAACGGTGCGGGAGGCTGTCCTTCTGGTCCGAAGCCTGTTCAGCGCCACTGCGGACGGCGCCCCTGCCGGGCCCGTTCCCGATGTTCCCGGGGTCGTCTTGTGCCATCGGCGCGGACGGCGCAGGAGTCCTCGTCCCCGCGGCTTCAGCAGGAGCGGCTTTTCTTGCCGCTGGACGCCCACCGACCGCGGCTGCCCCCGGCAGTTCCAACGCGCCGGCAGCACCCGGACTTCGCGCTGGGCGAGCAGTCGCCTCGCGGGCCCCCGCAGGCGGCGCCAGCGGCTGAGCGGCCGGCTTCTTCCGGACGGGCCCCTGTACCGGGCTGCTCTCCAAGCCCGTACCAGGTTCGTGGCGGGCGGCCTGACGTGACTGTTTGAAGCGGGACAGCAGACGGGCTCCTCCGCGTTCGCCGTCGAGCATTGCCTGCACGTCCGCCGTGGCATTGAGCCGTCCCGCGTGTTTCACGATCTGGGTGAAGAGAGTGAGGAGAAGGTTCCGGTCCTCGTCGGACGCGAACGCCCTCCGGTGGTCGAGTGACCGCCCGGCCTCGTCCACGACACCGTGCAGGTGCCAGATGGCTGGGAGGATGTCGGTGGTGGAGGGGCGCACGGCGTCGGCTGCGAACAACACACCGTGGACCGCAGCCTGGATGCGGGCGCCCTCGTTGGCGTCCCTGACCCCGGTCTCCTCCTGAAGTTCCTTCGCCTCCGCCAGCAGCAGCCGTCCTGTGGCCGAGCCGGCCCAGGCGTCGTGGAGTTGCTCAACGACGAAGAGGTCGTCGAGAAACTCGCCCTGGCTGCGGTACGGCGGGGGCTTGGAGGCACTTCCGGCCGCCGCAGCGGCTGTCCTGTCCGGCGGTGTACCGGCCTGCTGCCCGTGACGGGGGGCTTCGTCGGGAACCGGCGCACTCTCCGGTGCTGTGGGGGGCGCCGCCGCAGTGGGCGCTGCGTCTTTCTCGGGTTCAGCTGCCGGGAGCGGGTCCCTCACCGGTACCGGGGCGGCGGGAAGAGGAAGGGCGGATCGGGGCAGGTCTGCGGGCAGGTCGACGAGCCCGGACAGCGACTGGGGCAGCAGAAGCGGTTCGACGTGGTCGTCCGGAAGCGCGCCGGTCTCCCACCGGTAGGGGTGCCGCTCCCCCGGCCCTAGGACCAGGTCTCCGATGATGACGACGTTCGCACCGGAGACGACGGGGGGCTCCCGCACGAGGAACGGCAGCCGCTTCTCGGACACGTCGGTGACGCAGTCACCGGGCTGGAGATCACCGAGGCGCTTGGCTCCGTTGCGGTGCTCGGGCAGCACCGCCCGGAGCGCGTTCACCCGTTCCACTGCGGCGACGTCGTCGAAGAAGTCGTCCATGCCGCCGATATCGATCGGCAGCATGTTCCCCTGTTCCCAGTTCTCCGCGGCCCGGATCCGCGCGACGCGTTCGTCCGCCGTGCCCGTGAGGTGCGCCTCAAGGGCTTCACGTATCACCTTCGTTGCGGTGTCTCCAAGGGTGCCCCGCAGTTCCTCACTGGCCGCCTTCCAGCGGCCCGACTCGCCGATGACCTCGAACGCCCGCTCGCTGCGCGACATGGCGTTGTTGGCGGTCCATGCCGCCGTCATCAGCTGCTGGCGTTCCTGAGGCAGGGCCGGCCGAAGCCATGCGAGGATCCTGGCCGCCGTCAGGCGCCCCGCTCGCACGACGACCGGCGGATCGCCGACGGTCTTGATCTCGACCTCGATGGCACCGCTGGTGGAGAAGGCGGCGGCGACCTCGTCGCCCGCCTCGTTGTAACCGTGCTCGGACGGCAGCCGCAGCCTTGCCTCGTACATCTGCGGGACGGTGCGCTTCTTCTGGTCTCGCTCGAAGAGCATCTTCCCGAGATCCCACGGCCTGATCCTGCTCAGCACCGCGCCGATGTCCCGGTCGTTCAGCGGCCCCGGTGCACGCTCCGCCTGCTCCACAGGCGCCGCAGGGCCGCCGGTGCTCTGCGTGTCCCCGGCTGCGGGCTCCGCACCGGCGGATTGGGACGCCTGGCCGGGCCGGCGTTCGTGGGCGGCGATGAGGGCGCGCAGCCGGGCGTACTGCTCGGTGACCTCCGGGTCGGACAGTTCCGCGATGCGTTCGCGGGCCCGGTCCGCCTCCACCTTGACCGGGGCCAGCGCCGCGTCCACGTTCGGCCACATCTGGCGGCCGTCGGGGCTGTAGGAGGTACCGGACAGTCCCATGATCTGTTCCAGGGCGTCCCGTGCGGCGCTGGCCCTGAGCTTGCGGCTGCGCGCGGTGCGTTCGATGCCGTCCACAGCGTCGAGGCAGAGAATCAGGGTCCGGCGGACGAGGGGGTCGGTGAGTTCCGGGAGGCGGTGGGTTTCCGCGAGCCGGGTGGCGAGTTCGGCCAGCCGGTCCGGATCGTCGGCGTGTTCCCGGATCAGGCTCTCGAAGCGGTGGGAGGCGTCGGCGGCATGCTGCTCGATCCGGGTGCGCAGGTCGGCGGCGGCTTGCGTCACAAGTGTGTTCAGGGCGGAGTCTGCAGGTGTGAGGCTGTCCTGGGTGTACCGGAGGTTGGCCTCGAACTGGGCCCACGGGTTGTCCTGTTCCCAGACGTCGCGGACCTGGTTGTCGCCGATGGCCTCGCGCAGGTCCCGGGCGAGGTTGGGGATCTCGTTCTTCTGCCCGCGGCTGATTCCGGCGGCTCCGCGCCTCTTGATCTTCTGTTCGTCCCAGGGCAGCGGTGCTATGTCCCCATGCGCGTCCTGCGCAACGGCAGAGGCAGGGGCAGGGGTCTGCGCGGCGCCGGATTCGTCTGCGGGCAGGGTCTCCTGGCCTGCGGTGCCGTGCGGTTCATCCGGCTGCTGCGGGACGGGGGCGGTCTGCCCGGGAGTGGGCCCGGTGTGGACTGCGCGCGGAGCGGCTGCGGGTGCGGTGTCCGGGGGTGCTCCGGCCGGTGCGGAGGAAGGATGTCCTGTGGCTGCGCCGACGGGCGGCGCCGCCGCCTCGGGCTTCCCGTCCGTCACCGCGCCGGTTGCGGGGTGCTGGGGTGCTTCGGAGGCCGTGGACGCCCCAACGGGCTTCGCCGGTTCGGGGACCGGGGAAGCCGCTGGGAGTTGAGGAGCGGCAGGCGGTTCGGCGACAGCGGTGGGAGCCGGTGCGGCCTGTGTGGGTTGCCGGGCAGCCGTGATCTCTGCCGGGGTACTGTCCGCGAACGTCACGAGGGTGCGGACCCAGCCGAGCGAGCCGATGTCCAGGCGCTTGCGCGCCCGGGTGACCGTCACGTAGGCCAGTCTGAGTTTGTCCTTGGGGGGCAGAATGAGTTCGCCCGTCTTGGTGTCTTCCTTGGGCTGCGGGAAGTCGCTCCAGATCTGTACCTGGTCCCATTCACGGCCTTTGGATTTGTGGGCGGTGGAGACGACCAGTTCCGGCCGGGTCTCCTCGTCGGCCGCGTCCTCGGGGACCAGGTCGCGGATCATGTCGAGCAGACCCTGCGGTGAGTAGCGGTCCACGAGCCGTACGAACCGCTGCAGGCTTGCCGCGTCCTCCTCGGCCTCGGCGTAGCGCTTGACTTCGCTCCAGCTCTCGAACGCGGACAGCTCAGGGTGCCGGGTGCGGCGGCCCTGCTGAAGGTCCCGGGCGGCGCGGGCGATGTCCTCGATGTCCTGGCCGCCGCCGACGAGGGCCACGCGTTTGCCGGCCTCGAACCCCGCGAAAACCGCGCCGATGGCACCGACATTGGTGTGGGTCAGGATCGCATCGGGTTCGTCGACGGTGCCGATGACCGTGTCGAGCGCGGGTGAGCCTTCCAGCCGCAGGTCCGATTCTCCGAGGAGGTCGAGGAACGCGTTGCCCGCCCCCGCTACGGCGGGCCCGAATCGCCAGCTCTGTGTCAGAGGCAGCACGATATCGGCCGGCCAGTCTTTCAAGGCGTCGATGGCGCCACGGAACTCGTAGATGGCCTGGTTGCTGTCGCCGACCACGATGACCTGGGCGTTCTGATCCTGGATCACCTTCCTCAGAACAGGATTGATGTCCTGCGCCTCGTCAAAGAAGATCGTGTCGAAGATCAGCCGAGGGTTCGTCAGGGCCCAGATCTTGAGATAGTCGTCGTGCGTGAAAACGATCTTGTTGCTGTTGGGGTCGGCGATGTCCGCCCAGGCGCGGCGGGTGTAGTCGAGCAGTGTGCGGGCGGCGGGAGTGTGGGCCCACGCCTCGCCGAGGTGTCGCCTCCCGATGTCGGTGTCAGCGCTCTGCCGGTAGCGGCGGATCGCGCTCATCACGATCCTTGCGATCTCCTCGGGGCCGACGCGCTGAACGCTGCCGTCCCGCTGGATCTGCAGGTCGCCGGTGATGCCCAGGGCGGCAGCGACGTCCTTGGGACGACGCGCTCCGCTGTTGAGCGGGCCCGCGATGGACACCTTCTGCCGGTAGGGGGTGTTGTTCAGGTCCTGCCGGGCGAAGGAGTGGCTGGTGCGCGCGGTCACGTTGCGGCCGAATTTCCTGCCCGCTTCGTGGGCGATGGCCGCGTTGAATGCTATGTAGCCGATTCGGCGCTCCAGCATCCGGTCGGCGATCATCACCAGGGTGGACGTCTTCCCGGTGCCCGCGAGCGCCTGGACGGCAACGTGTTTGCCGTCGACCGCCGCGGTGATGATCGCTTGCTGTTGGGGCGTGGGAGGGAAAGCGCGGCTCGCCCTGGGCGCGTTGTGCTGGGCCTCTCGTGCCGCGAGGAATGCCCTAACCTCATCCAGGAGCTGGTCTTTTTGGCCGCGCATGCCGGCGAAGCGCCAGCGGCCGTTCTCGTACTTGAAGTTCTTGTCGCGTTTCAGCAGGTCCCGCAGACCGGTCTCCTCGGGAGCGCCGGTCGTGCCGGTGACGTAGGTGCCGGTGGCCTCGCTGACGATCTTGATGCGGCTCGTCCAGGAGCCTCCTGCCGCCGTCTCGGGCTCTGTCGCCGTCACGCTCTCCTCCTCGTGTCCTCCGGCTTCGTGCGGAGGTGCCGGTGCGGGTTGCGTCGTCGCCGGAGCCGGTGCGGCTTTTGCGTCCTGTGTGGGGCCGCCGGCACCGATGTGACCGGTGACGGCGCGGTCTCCGAGAGCTCCGATCAGTTCTTTGAGCGGCGGTGTGTCCGTCTCCTTCGTGCCGTCCTGCCGGTCGGGGGCCAATACGGGGGCCGTGCCGGGGCCGCCCAGCGGCAGCCGTCCCAGGGCCTGCGGGTAGGGCAGCCGGGCCAGTTCCTCCGCCTGGGCCCAGGGCAGGACTCCCTCCAGCGGCAGCAGCCGAGCGTCCGCCGCCAGGAGGTCGCGGGAGAAGATCGTGTATCCGGTCCTGGAGGTGAGGGCGACTCCGCTGTCCGGAGCGATCAGGACGCCGTGCAGCAAGGCACCGTACTGCGGTCCTTTCTCGACGGACTGGAGCAGGAAAACGGCGTCGGGGACCACTCCGTTGGGGAAGGTGAGGGTGACGGCGACGGCGAGCCCGATCTCCGCGTCCGCTGGCGGCTGCGTCTCGTACTGGGGCAGCGTGCTCAGGTGCCGGCGCGTCAGGGGTTCGAGGCTGGTGCTCAACAGCCTCTGGGCGACACTGGGTTCGCGTGGAACGACGGCGTCGGGCGGGGGCTCTTCTGGGGTCGTCGTCGGGGCGGAGGTCTGCTCCTCGGCGGTCTCACTCGGCTTTGCGGGGCCGGAATCCGCCAGCGGTGTTCCTTCGCTGGCGCGCGAGCCGGCGTCGGACAGGCGCCGCAGCACTTCCTCGTGCGGGAGCGCGGCCAGGGCCTGGACATCTTTCCAGGAGATCGGGGGGGCGAGGGGCAGGACCCGGGAGGCGGGCAGGGCCAGCAACTCGGCGGGACGGAACCGGCCGTCTAGGCTGGTGGACACCGGCCCGTTGGGAGGAACGATCTGGGCGCCGCGGACCAGGGGGTCGTCCCCGGTCCCCTCCTCCGTCTCCACCAACTGCAGCAGGAGCAGAGCGTCCTCGACCTGCCCGTCGCGGAAGGGCAGCCGGGTGATGACGGCCAGGTGGACATCCTCGTCGCCCCGCGGATCGTTGTGACGGGGGAGATCGTCGAGATGCTGCTGTGTCAGGCGGGCACCGGCCCCGGCCTGCCGTTCAGGTGATGCGCCCTGCTCAGGCTCCGGCGCGGCAGGGCGGCCTTCCGCCGCTACCGCCGACGCGGTGAACGCGGCCCGTATGTCGGCGATCACTTGTGCGGCGACAGCCTGCTGGGTGCCGGGAGGGCTGGCGCGGAACCAGTCCGCCCACGGGCTGGCGGTGCCGCCCGAATCGGTGATTTCCACGCTGCTGAGCCATCCGAGCAGCCTCGGCTCCAGAGCCGTCTCGTCCGGTTCGTCGTACCACCGGCGCACCAGCGGACTGGCCAGAGCAGCCTGCACGGCTTGTTCCCTGGCCCGGCGGTGGTGACGCTCCAGGCTCTTGCCGACGATCTGTACAAACTCCGCAGGTCCTTGCGTACGGTCATCGGCCTGCCTGCGCGTACCGTCCAGTGTTGCGGAGGCGTCCTGACTGTCCCGGTGCTGCCCGGTGGTCTCCTGCGCCGCCCCGGCCGCATAGTCGGTGAGGGACAGCCGCACAAGGTGCTGCTCTGTTTCGCTGATCAGGCGGGAGAGCAGGCCTCGGGCCGGTCCCGCCTCTGGCGCTGGTGCACGGTCCAAGGCGGTGGCGAGGTCCGTTGCCGCAGCATGGGCCATCCGGCAGGCGTCGACTGCTTCGCTGAATGGCCGTCCGCCTCTGGCGGCGGCCTGCCCGGTCGCCCGGGCTCCCGGCCAGCGCAGCCCGAATTCCCAGCGCGCGGTGTGCGGGTCGGACGCCTGCGCGGTGAGGAGCCGTGAGTCCGCCGGAACGGCGACGATCTCCCTCGGGTGAAGTCGTGTGCTCGGCGCGGCGGTGTAGTAGCCGTCAAAGTCGCGGGTGCTGCTGGTCACCACGAGGGTGCGGTACGACAGCTTCTTGGATTCGGGCCAGCGTTTGAACCCTTTTCGCACGACGTCGCCGCGCTTCAGGGCGGCGCGGTCGTCGGTGAACGGGGCGAACCCGTCGGGGAGTTCGACGGATGCGGGTCCCTTGAACCATGCGTCCGGGGCTCCGGAGGCCGGCCCGGGCGGCCCTTCGGGTTCCAGGGCCTCCGGGAGCGCGTCACTGATCTGTTCGAACAGCCGGTGGAGACGGTCGATGGCCTCCGTCATCGTCTCTGCGGTGTAGGGGCCCTCGCGCATGCCGCAGACCGTCGCATACACCTGGTCGAAGGCGGCTCGCGCGTACAGTTCCTCGGTTCCCGGATTCTTGAAGCGGAACCAGTCCTGGAAGCGGTCACCGCTGGTGCCTGATTCCGACAGATCGGCGTGGACGAGCCAGTCCGTGAACAGCCTCAGGGCGTCCTCCCGGGAACGTCCGTCGGCCAGCAGCGCCGTCAGGTGGTCATCGGCGAGGGCTTTCCGTGCGGCTCGCGCCTGGGCATCGTCATGCGTCGCGGCGGCCCATCGGGCGCTGTCGGCCTGGAAGGCGGCCTGCTTGGCTTCGCGTTCCCGCCCGCTGTCGGCAGGCGTCGTCGTTGGCACGCCGGCGTCGGGTTGTGCGGTCTGCCGGAGCAGTTCCAGGCGGAGTCGAGGGCCCGCCAGGCGGAGGACCTCGGGGCGTACGTCCTCCTTGAGATAGGTCCACCGCAGGTGATCAGTGCCGTTCTCCGTGATGAGGGTGTCGGAGGCGGTCGCGAACTTCGCGAGGAAATCATCCGGTTCGTCGGAGCGGGCGCTGCGGCCCAGTTCAGGGTCCTGGCTTGCGGTGTCCACCAGCCAGTCCGCCACGGCCTCGGGAGCGGGGGCAGCGAGGTCGCGCAGCACGTCTCGGACGGTGCGCCGGATTACCGCGCGCGCGGCAGGGGTGTCCCAGGCCGCTGCTATCGGGCCGCTGGTCAGGTGCCCGTCGAGCCAGGTTTCCGTCTCCTCGTCGGAGATGAGTGTGCCGGACAGGCTCGGTGCCCTGGTGGGAAGGGGGAGGGCGGTGTGGGCGGGGAGGGTGAGCCCGTCTATGTCGGTGGTTCGCAGGTCGGGGATCTCCTGGACGGCGCCGGATCCTTCGGTAGGGATGGCGATGTTGACGAGCAGGTGCCCTGCTGCGCTGCGGGCCGCCACGGTGATCTCGATGTGCTGCGGAGGTTCGGCGGTCTGCCCGTCGTCCGGCGCATCGGTCAGCTCGTCGGCTGCGGGGGAGGACTGTTCTCCTTGCTCCGTTTCGGCCCGGCCCGGGCTGTCGGGCATCACGGGGGGTTGCTGCGCGTCCGGTCGCGCAGCAGCGTCTGCGGCGGGGTCCTCAGGAAATACGGGGGTACCGAAGATCTGCTGCCAGAGGTCGGGCTGCTGGGCTGTGGCGGTGATCCGCGAGGCCAGCCGCACGGCACACTCGTTCATCGTGCAGAGATGACCCATCACCCGGCGGGCCCGGCTGCGTTCATCCTCCAGGTTGCGGAAGAGAACCTGGACGGTGTGCGCGAGCGTCGTGCACCGATCGGCCACGACACCGGCCGGGTGGACGAACGGATCTTGGACCCGCCCCACCGGCCCGTCGCACAGGGTTTCCATCGCCTGCTGGACCGCCGCGCCGTCCGGCCGCGCGGAGGTTCCCCGGTCCGTGATGCCCCGCCCGATCAGGCGCCGCCCCGCCGGAGTCTCCTGGGTGCCCGTCCACGCGCCGTACATCGCCCAGAAGTCCGCCTGTGCCTCGGCCTTCGACGCGTACGGCTCTCCGGCCGGGATCTCCGGCGCGGAAGGCGTCTGCGGGGGCTCCTCGACCATGCGGTAGGTGCGTCCCAGCTTGCTAAGGTCCCCAGTCAGGAGGCGCACCCGCCGGTCGCGGTCGGGCTGGCTCATGGCCCGCCGCAGGTACCAGAACCTCTGGTTGCGGCTCCACTTGAAGCCGTGGCGGTCCAGCGCGGCGCGTACGGGTGCGTCGGTGTCCTCGTTGGTGGTGCCGCGGACCACGGTGCCCCGGTAGTGGTGTTCGATCTCCAGGGCGGTCGCGGTGGACACTGTGGTCGGCCCGGGTTCGTCGACGGGCCCGTGTTCGGTTTCGAGCCTGTGGCGGTGCTGGCTGGCGCCGTCCAGCACTGCGGCGGCGGTCTCCGGTCGGTCGGCGGAGGCACGGCAAGCTGCTGCGTGTTCGTAGGAGTAGCGGACGAAGTCATCCAGGCGCCGGTGATCGTCGGACTGCCGGTAGTCGTCGGTGCTCAGTCCGAGCACCAGGTCGTAGGCGGCGTGTGCCATCGCCGTCGCGTGGCGCTGGACGTCGTCGAACGTGTCCGCCGTGGTGAGGGCGGCGTGACGGGCCGCCTGGGCGGCGTCGAGGGCTTCCCGTGCCGTGGACAGTTTCAGCGCGTTCAGTTCGGCAGGCGTGCTGGCCAGCAGGGTTTTCGCGGTGTCACTGGCCAGCCACCAGTTCCACGCGGACTCGGCTCGGGCCGCTCCGCCGAGGAAGCCGTCGGGCGACTCGTACGGGGGTTTCTCCAGCCCCAGTTCGTGCGCGGCCAGGCGCTGGCTGTGCTTGAACGTCTGCCGGGCCAGGTCCCGCAGCGCGTACCGGCTGACGCTGTCCGAGGCCTCCTCGGCCTCCTGCGCGGCGCCGAGCGCGTGGGAGGTGACCTCGGTCCAGTCTGCCAGGGCCGAGGCGACCGAGTCGTGCGGCCGGTGCAGCAGGAGCATGGCGCCGCGCAGTTGGTCCGAAGACGCGCCGCCGTGGTCGTCGTAGGCGTGAGGCCATTTCCGGTACGTGTCGAAGATGTCCGTCAGGGCGCCGGCGAGGTCGTCGCGGTGCTGGTACCAGAGAGGGGTCAGGCGCAGCGGGTCGGGATGTGCGAGGACGGCGGTGTCCTCATCGACGTCTGCGGTTTCCGCCAGCAGCAGGGCGAGGTCGTCGCCGAGCGCCTGCATGAGGGCCAGGTGGCGCTCCGTGTACAGGACGGTCTTGCGGGCGGCCTCACGTACACCGGGGTGTGCGTCGCCGATGAGGAGGTCTGCGGTCGCTGCGAGGCGGTCGTAGAGGCGGAACACGTCTGCGGGGGTGTCCGGTTCCTGCTCGATGGCTTCTTCTGCGGCGAGGGCCGCTTCGTGGTGGGCGGCTGTCAGCCCGACTCGGTCTGCTGCATGTTCGGCGAGAGCGCGCCTCAGCCCTTCGGCAGCCCTCGTGACGTAGTGGCGTCCACCAGCCAGTTCGGCGGCGGTCCTGTGGTGTCCGAGGAGGATGGCGAGGTCTGCGACACGGGGCCGCGACGAGCCGAAGCTGTCGCCGCCTGCGCCTGTGGGAGCGGCCGGGTTCGGTGTCGGGGCTGCTCCGATCGCCGGTCGTGCAGTGGAGGTGTCCGCGGGGGCGGCTCCGGAAACCGGGGCAGCAAGCCGGACGGCGAACCGGGCGCCGCCCGGGCCGGAGACCACGAGTCCGTCGTCGGTCTCCTCGACACCGGTGCCGTCGGCCATGAGTTGGGCCAGGCCGCCCGCGAGAGCCCGCCCGGTGACCGGGTTGGAGGCAAGGCCTCGGGGCCCGGTGATGGTGTACTGGTCCCAGGGCATCACGCCAGGGATGAACTCGACCGTGTCCTCGTCGAGCGTCAGGGGTTCCGGGGTGCGCGCCCACTGCCGGAAGGCTTCACTGCCGGGGTCCTGGACCGTGCTGCGGTACCGGGACGCGTGGTCGCGCAGGCCCGTGTAGACCTCCCAGGTGTCGTCGGTGCTCCGGCCTTCTTCGCGTTCCCATTTCTCCGCCACAGCACGGCACCGGTCGGCGACGTTGTGGAGGTGCTCCCACTCGGGTGCGGGGTCCAGGCCCAGAAGGCGGGCGATGCGTCCGGTGCGGCTGGTGGCGGTCGCGGTCTCCGCCGCAGCGGTGAGTTCCTGCTCGGGGTCTCCGGCGGCCAGGCGTCCCGCGTATTCCGCGGCCCAGCGCCGGTAGGCGGTGAGCGCGGCCTCCTCGGCGGCCCAGGACTCGGACCGGCTGGCGTACGGGGTGTCGGGAACGGACCACGGCTCGGGCAGATCGTTGGGGGGTGCCGCCGGTGTGTGCGGTGAGGCTCCAGGGCCGGTTCCCTCCGCGTTCTGTGCAGCCAGCGGGTCTTGTGCGGCAGCCGGTTCGCCGCCAACCGCCGCGGGCGGGGTCTGGGACGGTGAGGGAAGGGGCTGCTGGGCTTCGACTGGTGGCGCAGGACGGGAATCGGGCTGGGGAAGGTCGGCCATGTCGGGGTGGGCCCATGGAGCGCGCCGGTAGAACCGCAGCCGCATCGTCTGCCGGAAGACAGTCTCGTCGTCCCCGTTGGCCAGGGCCGCTTTGAGGGTGGCGTGGTGATTGAGCCGGCCCGTCAGCCAGGTGTCGAACTCGTCGCTGGCCTGGGTTCCGCTGGGGCGGAGATCGAGCTGTGCGTCGTGGAGAAGCTGCTCGATGGCGGCGTCGTGTGCCGGGGAGAGCCCTTCCGGGAGATCCTCGGCGAGCGGTGTGACCGTGACGGAGCCGATCGGACCGGTGAACACGACCGTCCCGTCGGCCCGTGGTTCGATCGTGACGTCCTGCCCTTCGTCGCCGAGGTGATTCACGATGCCGTTGAGGAACGCGCCGCGCGAGTCGCTGAGCGTCCCGCCGAGCATGGTGTGCTGGTACCAGCGCCCCGGGTCGAACGGCCCGCTCTCTTCGTGCGCCGGTCCATCAAGTGGTGCGGCAGGCGCCGGGCGGTGAGGTTCAGGTGCCGATGTTTCGGGGCGGCGCCGTCCCTCGAACGCAGCGGCTCGCCGGACATGGTCCCCAGCGGCCCGCGTCACCTGTTCGGTCACGTGGCGCATTGCTCGCCCGGCCTCGTTGGGCTTCCACATCGGTGCATAGAGGTGGGAGAGGAACTCGCCGCCGGTGCGGGCGAGTTCACGGAAGTAGCCCAGGGCCCAGGGGTCGCCTCGGACCGGAATGCCCCGGGCGGCATCGGCCCGTTGTGTGCTCAGAGACTCGGCAAGGGCGAAGCCTGCTTCGTCCATCCGACGGGCCAGTTCCTCGCCGGGGCCTCGCATCCCGTCCACGACGTCGATGTCCTGCCAGGCGGCGAGGGCCGCAATCACCGCGTCCTCCCCCGCCACAGCGGCGTCTGCGCCCGCGTACGGCGTCAGTTCCGGCGCCGCGCGGTCAGGCAACCGTCTCTCACCGGGCACGGCATCCAGGGGCTGTCCGGTAGTTGCGCTGGAGGATGCGGTTTGCCGCCCGTCCCGCGCCCAGATGCCGTCAGCCACGGCGCTCAGGACTTCGCGTTCGGTGTCGCTCAGGCCGTCGTCCGTGAGGATCGCCGGATCGACCTCCGTCCAGCCGTCGGTGGAACCCCCGGCCATGACCATAGCGTCGTGCACGGCCGCGTCGACCAGGTCACCGTCAGCTTCGGCACCCACCGCCGCGTCGTGGACATCCGGCTCACCGGCTTCTGCGGTCCCAAGGACGCCCAGCGCCCTGGCCAGCTTGCGGTGGGCGGCGGAGACCTTGTCGAGTTCGCCCTGCTTCGGGAAGGGTTTGCCGGCCAACCCCTTGGCCCGCTCGATGTTCGCCTCGATACGGGTGATGTGCTCCTGTGTCTTGGCGTGGAGGGATTCCAGGCTGTCCAGCGCGTTCTCCAGCCGACGGACCAGACCGACACGGTCTTGTTCCGCGAGCCCCTCCGCGAGCAGGTGCAGCGGCTCGACCGGAGCATCCTGGAAACGCATCTCCACATGGAAGCCGCCGCGCATCCGGCGTATACCAGCAAGAAGCGGGAAGCCGCCCAGTTCGCCGACCAGAGCGTCCTGCTGCAGCCCGCTGGCCGCAGTGGCCCGCACGTGCCGGTCCAGTCGCAAAGCTAGCGCCTCGCCGGCCTCCCGACGGTCGTCGAACGTGCGGCCGTCGACGGTCATGGTGAAGGCGTCACCGCGGGTGCTGACGCGCCGTCCCAGGGCGATCTCGGCCTCCTGGATGCGGGACTTGAGTTCCTTGACGCGCCGCTGGCCCTGCTCTCCGGTGACCTGGTAGGCGAACTGCTCGTCGTGCCACATCTGCTGTTCCAGCTTCAGCTTGGCGAGCTGGCCCTCGACGCGCTCCAGTTGTTCGAGTTCGGGCTTGTCCGCGGCGACGGCGAACATCACTCCTGCGGGAATGCGCCCGTCGTCACCGTCCTCGGCGGCCTCCAGGATGCGGCTAGTGTCGTTGACATCAAGGATGGCCTCGGCGAACGCCTGTTTGGTGGCGACCTTCTGCCACAGGAACGGGTCGTACGATTTCTTCGTGACGACCGCGGTGTGATGCATCTCCGTGTTCTGGTTGCCCTGGCGCTTGCCCCGTCCCAGGCTCTGGATGATCGGGGTGGCCTTCCACGTGGGATCGACCTGCATCACGTGGATGACCCGTTTCTGCAGGTTCCGGCCCGTGCCCAGACCTGACCTGCTCCCGACCAGAACGGCGATCCGCCCGTCGCGGGCGTCCTTGTCGAGGCGTGCCTTCTGCTGAGGGTTCTTCGCTTCCTGGTCGAAGCGGATGAGACTGCCGGGCATGCCGCGCGCGGTCAGCGCCTCGCGCAGCGCCTCGTAGAACACGAACTCCTTGCCCGCCCCGGGCACTCCGAGGTCACAGAAGGCAAGTTGGAGCGAGCCTCGCTGGGGTTCCTCGTTGCCGTTCTCGTCGTAGTAGACGTCGTCCTTGTGCAGCTCCCACAACCTGAACAGCTCGTCGGCGGCGACGTCAACTTTCTGCGCGCTGCTGGTACTTTTGTTGACCAGACGCAGATCCAGCGAGGCCAGACGGCCGTCGGTGGAGATCCACAAAGTGTTGTCCTCGACCAGCTGGCCCTTGCGGCTGTACTTCATCTGGGGGGAACCTGCACGGATGAGCGTCATGCGGGCGCCGAGAGACTTCATCGCCTGGCGCAGTTCCGGGGACGCTTCGGCCTCCAGGATCCGCATCTCGCCGCCGATGATGGCGGGTTCTCCGAGCTGGAGATCGCGTTTCAGCTTGACGTCGGCAATGCTGAACAGTCCGCGCTTGAGTTCGGTCTGGTTGACGTAGCGGGCATACCGGGCGCGCGTGGAGAAGCTGTTCCCGTCCGGGCTCATCTCCACGCGGTTGACGGGCTGGATGTAGGTGGAGACGAACTGGTCGTCCTCGGTGATGCCCCACTCCCGCAGCAGGTCGGGGTCGAGGTATTTGATGGCGGTGAGGATCTCCATCGGTGAGTTGTCCACCGGTGTGGCGGTGGCCAGCGTCACCACTCTGCCGCCGTAGGTGAAGCGCAGGTAGGACAGTTTCATGTCCATGTCTGCGGTGATCTGGTTGCCTTCGAGGGCGAGGTCGCGGATGGAGGAGATCACCCGCAAGTTCTTCAGGGTGTGCGCTTCGTCGTAGAAGATGTAGGTCGAGCCGGTCCGTTCGAACTCCACACCCGAGTCGCCGGGTGTCTTGATCTCGTCCTCGATGTTCCCTTTGAGGGTTGCGATCTGGTTCTCGATGTCTTTGACGGTGTACCTGTCGTCGCCGTCCGCGTTCTCCAGGTGTGCTTCCAGGCGTTTGACCTGCTGGCCGATGTAGTCCAGGCGGGCTTTCTTGGACATCGGGATCTTTTTGAACGCGGTGTGGCTGATGAGAACCGCGTCCCAGTTCCCGGTCGACCAGCGGGCGACGAACCGGTGCCGGCGTTCGCCGGTGAGGTCGGAGGAGTCCGCGACGAGTATCCGGGCCCGGGGATAGGCGTGGAGGAACTCGCGCTGGAACTGGCCCAGTACGCCTTTGGGCACGACGTAGACCGGCTTCTTCGCCAGGCCGAGGCGGGTCAGTTCCATCCCGCCGACGATCATTTCGAGGGTTTTCCCGGCGCCCGTGCCGTGGAAGAGACCCACGCCTGTCCTGGTGGCCCGTATCCGGGCGACGGCGGCCTTCTGATGGGGGTGGAGGGTGTATGCCTGAGACAAGCCGGGTGCGCTGACCTCGACGCCGGTGTAGTTCGGCGGGACGATCGCGTTGTAGCGGTCATTGTAGTGGCGCAGCAGCGTTTCGGCCCGGTCGGGATCCTCCCACAGCCACATGCGGAAGCGATCGTCCAGTTGCTGCGCTTTCGCGAGCGCGAAGGCGGTCGCTTTCTTGTCGGTCACCGTCGGCCCGTCGGGGGTCAGCTTTTTGGTGACGAGGATTTCCTGGTTGTTGAGCCGGTTAGCGGCCAGTTCCTGGGCAGTGCGGGCCTGGGTGCCCCAGACAGTGCGGGCCAGAAGACCGCGGCGGTCGCCGCCTTTCACGCTCCAGCGGGCGCCGAGGTTACTGACCTTGATGTCCTCGTCGTCGAGGATCTCGCGCAGGAACTGCTGCACATACGCGGCGCTGATCCATGCCGCGCCGAGCCGACTCTCGATCTCGGCCGGCTGGAGGTCTCGGGGGATGACCTCGCGCAGGGCCTCGACGTTGACGGCGTACGTGGGGTCCTTGGCCGCGGCTTTCTCGGCGGCGGCGAGTTTGCGGCGGACGTTGCCCGACAGGTACTCCATGCGGCGGACGAGACCGCCCTCCGGGTCGTCGTAGACGAGAGTACCCAGGGCTTCGCGTGCTGCGGTTTCGCTGTCGAGGCCGAGCAGCGAGGCGATCACGTCGAGGCGGATCTCGTTGTGGCGGTCCCAGCAGATCAGTGCCGCGTCCTCCGGGCTGTCCGCACGCGTCAGCGGCTCGGGCGGTGCGACGACCCGCCGGGAGAACACGTCCGACTTCGCCGCCGTCTGTGTCTCCTCGTCGAAGTTCTCCAGGGCGAGGACGTACGGGGCGTAGGGGTCGGCTCGGAACCCGCCCATGCGCGGGTAGGTACGCCGCTCGGCCGTATCACCGTCCTCGTCTCCGCCAGCGGAGGAACTCTTGTTGACCTTGAAGCGGTTGATCGGTCCGAAGCGGGCGACGTAGGCGTCGTAGCGGCGGTTGAGTTCAGCCCGCAGCTGATTCATGCGGGCGGTGGTGAGGTGGTGCTCGGCCTCCTCGTCGAGCAGGGCGACCACGATGTCCCGCAGGCCGATCAGCTCGCGCAGTTCACGGGCCTGCGTCCTGGCCGGCACGTACGGGACGGGACGGCTGTTGCGGATCTCGGTGAAGGTGCCCTCGGGGCCGAGTTCGAGGAGGCCGTCGTACTTCTCCAGTACCCCGTGGACGTCCATCCGCTCGGTGAACGTGAGACCCGCGTCCCGGGCCCGCCGGGTCACGTCGTCCAAGGCTGCGGCGAGTGCGGCGTCCACCGGCTCGTCCGCGAGCACCACAAGGTCAGGACCGCGACGGCGGATGTCGGCTGCGGATGTGCCGAGCACCCTGTCCGGGTGCCGCACGAAGTAACTGTTGATCTCGATGGGCTGCGCGGCCACTCCCGGCCGGGAGCCGGGCAGGACAACCGGCTCGATGTCCATCCAGTCGGCGTCGGCGGGCGGCTCGCCGTCGGCACGGCGCCGGAAGACGAGCAGGTCGGTGACGGCCGGGGTGCCGGCGGCGTCCCAGTGTGCGCCGCTGGGCAGCCGGACGGCGCCGAGGAGGTCACCGAGTTCCGCCATCCGTTCCCGCGCCTGGCGGTGGGCGGCGTCGGTGCCGTCGAGGGTGTGGCGGGAGGTGATCAGGGCGACGATGCCGCCCGGTCTCGTGAACTCCAGGCTCTTGATGAGGAAATGGTTGTGGATCGAATGCCGCCGGCCGGGGTTGTGGACCGGGTCGCGGAGCCGGTGCTTGCCGAACGGGACGTTGCCGACGACGACGTCGAAGTCCTCCTGGAGCCGGGTGTCGGCGAAGGATTCCGCACGGATCTCCGCAGTCGGGTGGAGGGCTTGCGCGATGGCTGCGGTGATGGGGTCGGCCTCGACCCCGACGGTCTCGGCACCGTCCGGGGCATCGGCAAGGAAGCGGCCCGTGCCCACGCCGGGTTCGAGAACGCGCAACGGTCCGGTGCCCACGCCGAGCCGCTCCAGGGCACGCCACACCACACGGGTGTAGGACGGATCGGTGTAGTGGGCGTTCAGGGTCGAGGAGCGGGCGTCGGCGTACTCGTCGGGCGTGAGGATGTCCCGCAGCAGAGCGCGTTCCGCCGCGAACATGCCGGCGAACCGCTTCCGCTCGTCGAACAGGTACGGCGTGGCACCCCATCCCGTCCACTCCTCAAGGACCAGGCGTTCGGCCTCGGTCGCGGGCCGCTTCTGTGCGCGCAGCCGCAGGACGACGTCGATAGCAGCGAGGTTCGCGGCGACCCGCTCCCGCTCCGTCCGCGGGCCGGCCCACCCGGGGCTTCCTACTCCTGTTCCGGCTCCGTCTCCAGCAGCGCCATCTCGCGCAGCACCTCGCCCTCCGCCGTCATCTTGGCGGTGTTCAGCCGCTTCAGCCGCAGGAGGTAGCCCTCCCCGTCCGGCCCGCTGCCCTCCAGATCCCTGGCCCGCCCCTCGACCGCCCGCTCGATCACTTTCCCGAGATCCGTGAAGTACGCCTGGGGATCGTCCAGTTCCCGGAACGCCCGGGGCCTGTTCTCCTCCCAGTGGGCCATGACCTGTTCGCCGTACCGGTTCATGATCGGTGTCGCTTCCTGTCCGTTCCGTACTGTCCGGTGTGACGGCCGAGGTCGCGTGCCCCGCCCCGTCTCCTGCCTCCGACAGCCCGTCGCGCGGTGACAGTCCTGCCCGTCCCTGGAGTTCGGCGGCGCCGAGGTCCAGGCCGGGAAGGAAACCGTCGTCGGACTGCTGCGGTGTAGTCAACGCATGCTCCCACGGGGCGAGAGACGGATACTCGGAACAGGGCCCGCCGCCCACGCGGACGGCCGGCTCGCGGGCCGCCGCCACGCAGGAGGGGCCACTGCGGCGTTTCGGGGCGGGCCTGCGAAGGCCGGCGCGATCCTCAGGTCCCCGGGCGGCTGCACGGCGGAGATCGCGCGGCAGGACGCGGAGGCGAGAAGGTCGCGTGCGGGCAACTCCCCTGGCGGATGCGGATGTTGTGGTGTCCGGTGCGTAGCCGTGTCACGCCCGCCTCCGTTCCGGGGCGACCTGCGACTCATGCGGGAGGTCGTCATTCGCTGCCGTCCTCGTCGTCGTGCGACGTCTCCCCGGGGCTCGCGCCGGGTGCATCGCCGTCGGACTCGTTCTCCCCTGCGGCCAACAGGAGGGTGAGGTACTCGGCGTCGCCGCCCCAGACGGAGTCCCGGTGGCGGGCCTTGTGCTGGCCGTTGCGGCAGGAGCCGAGCCAGTTCCGGCTTATGCGCTCCAGTGCGCGGGCGAGGGCGTCCTGCCACAGGTAGGGGGCTGATCCGCCGTCCTCTCCGCCCGCGTAGGCCGATTCGTGCGAGGTCCACAGGGCCGTGAGTTCCTCGACGACCGCGCCGTGCTGCCACCAGCACTGGCGCGGAATCTGATCGGTGGTCATCTCATAGCGGTCGGCCGCCCAAATCACCCAGGACACGAACTGCGGCCAGAGAACGGCGTGCTGCTCGGCATCGAGTTCGTGCCAGCGCACCGGCTCACCCGCCGGGCGGTCCGCCGCGCCGTCGCCGTTCTCGCCGCCGAGAGCGCCTTCGGACATCTGTTCTTCGAGCAGCCTGACGCGCTCGCCGAGCAGTACCTGTTCCGCGTTGATGTTGGTGAGCTCGGCGAAGATGTCATCGAAGCCGTTAGGCATGACCGTCACCCGACTTCTCCAGCCGGACGTGTTCGTCGACCAGTTCGTGCGCCCCGCGCGAAGCCTCCTTGATCTCCGCCGCCCGCGGGCCCTCATGAGCCCGGACGAACGTGACGAGGGTGGCGGGAGTGCGGCGGTGGAACACCATTCCGCCGCGCTCCGGGATCATCCTGATGTCCGCCGGCTCCACGACAGCCCGGCGGCGCACCGACGTCGACACCGAGATCCGGTCACCGTCGTCGGATACGGTCACCACGTCCTCGTCGAACTCACCGGCGAGCGCACTGTAAGATTTCAGTTCTTCCGGATCACTGATGCCGCCCAGGAAAATCTTCACGGTACTGCTGGCCATCATTTTCCGAACGCCCAGCGCACCCCAGCGCTCCTCGGCCTGCGCGTATCCCTGCAAAACCGCCATGATGAAAATATTCTGCGACCCACTGACGCTCATCAGGTTCGGTATTTCCGGCAGCGGGGCCACATTGGCGACCTCGTCCAGAAAACATCCCAGCGGTATCGGGAGGCGGCCGTTGGGGCTTCGTGCGGCGATCCGTTTCGCGGTGTCGAACATCGCCTTGGCGAACGCCGCGTTCAGCGGGGCGAGCGCAGACCCTTCCTCGTCCTCCCCGACCAGGAACAGCGTTCCGGAGGTGCGGAGAAAGGCTTCGATGTCGAAGATTTCGGCGTCTGCGGGGGGAGCGAAGATGTCGGCCGCCTTCTCGTCGTAGAGCGCGACGAAGCTCTGTTCGGCCGTCCGCCACGTGGCGGACCGTTCCTCCTCGGCCGCCGTGTGCTGGGCGGCGAGCGCCGCGGCGAGAAGGTGTCTGCCTTTCGCCGCGAGCAGGTCGACCGCCTCACGGTTGTCGGGGTCCGTCGCCCAGGCCAGTACGTCGAGGACCGGGCGACGGTGGAGGGCTGCGGCATGCAGCCAGCAGGTAATAAGAGTTTTCGCGTTGAGCGCGAAATAACCGCCATTCCTGGTTCCCTCTTCGGTTTTGGTGGTTGCCGTGAGGGTCTCGGCCCGCTTCCGCGCGACCTGGTACTCCTCACATCCTGCGGTCAGGGGCCAGTGCATCCGGTTCGGCCAGCCGGACAGTCCGGTCGGGTCCGAAACCAGGACCTCACCGTGTTCCTTCCGCAGAAGCGCAGTGTTGTAGAGGACGTCTGTCTTGCTGCTGGTGGCGAGGATCGTCCCACGGAATTCCAGGATCTCCGGGAGAATGATCTGTGATGTCTTTCCCTCCCGGGGCGGGGCGACCAGGGTCACCGATTCCTCGATGGTGATCCACAGAGGGATTCCCGCAGGGTCGGCATTTCCGATGTGGACAGCGACATCCCGGATAGTGACCGTGGTGTGGCCCTGTTCGGTGAGTGTGGGACGCAGCGAACCGGCACGGGACAGGGCCTGGCTCTCGCCCATGGCCTTCTCCAGCTGAGCGGCGGTGGCCATGCCGTCGGTGCCGTCGGCGGCCCCGCGGCCCTTCCACCATCTGTACGACGTCCAGGCAGTCCATACGGCTATGGCCGACAGCACGAGGAACGTAGGCCAGAACACCGCGGGTCCGGCCACTACGGTTCCGGAGGGCCAGGCCGCAGCAGGGTCACCAGGATGCTGGAAGACGGCGACGACCGCTTTACCGGTCGCGTCCCAGCCGACAGCAGAAGGCCTTCCCCGCGTCAGCACTCCGGAAAGCAGAGCAGTCAGCCACAGCACCACGGTCATGACGAACACCGCGATCAGTGGCACGATCCAGACCACGTCCCGGCCCAGCCGAAGCCGCACGGCCGTCTTGGGGGTGACGGCTTTGGACATCACAGTGCCGCCCTCCCGCCGGGCCGTGCACCGGTACGGCCCCGTCGAAGGCGAGCACACCAGCACACCCCGGCCGGACAGTGGCGGCAGCCGATGCGCCGACCGGCCGGCATGAGCAGCAGCCTCTTCATCACCCTTTCGCCTCCCACAGCGTGCGGGCGACGTATTCGGTGGCGCCGGGCTTGCGGGGGCGAGACGGGGTGTGCCATCCGGGCCGGGGACTGCGCCGCGCCACGACTCTCCAGTTGGCGCCGCGCAGGCTGGCGCCGCTCTCGCCTTGTTGCGTGTACGTGACCAAGCGCGTGTAACCAAGTGCTTTCGCAGCCCTCCAAGAGGCCGCGTACAGCAGCGAGTTCGTGTTGCGGGTGCCGTCGCCACAGGTGCGGGTGACTTCGAGAGTGGCTCCGTCGTCGAAATGCCGGGCGACGGGACGTCCGACGATGGCGACGGCACGAAGGGTGCCGCCCTCATCGGCCGCTCCCACGGCGAAGACCTGCCCTGGGGGCGGCGGGAGGTGCCGGTGCCAGTCGCGGACGAATGCCGCAGCCTGCCGGGAGCGGACCGGCACCAGGTGAAGGGTCATGAGCCGTCACCCCGTCGACCGTCGCGCCGGAGAGCCGGAACCAGCGAAAGTGGCTTCATCAGCCCACCGCCCTCGGGTTCATGGGAATCAGTGGCGCGGACGGCATGAGGTCGCCGCGCGTGGGGACTTCAGCCATCCGCCGGTTGGTGTCCGTCAGGCGGATCTCCATCACGGTGCGGATGTGCTCGACAAGGTTGATCCGTGAGCCCACCTGCCAGATGGCCCGCCCCGGCGCGCACACGTTGGCGCCGTCGGCGAGCGCCTTGCGCGCCCACTCGGGCAGGCCCAGGTAGTCGGCCGTGGTCTCGGCCTCTTCCCTGTCCATGTGGTAGACCACGCGGGTGGCTGTCAGTTTCAGGATGGCTGCGGCCTCCGGCGCCTGTTCCAACAGCAGGTCTCCGAGGTGATGCAGCACGGCCCAGAAGCTGAGCCCCAGGCGCCTGCCGTACCTGATCAGTTCTTCGAAAAGACGCGCGACGGGCCTGTGCGAGAGGATGTGCCACGCCTCCTCGACGATCAAGGTTCTTTTGATCTGGTCGTCGGGCTTGATCCATCCGAAGCGCAGCCAAGGGCCGATGACCGCCATCAGCAGCGGCATGGCCTCCCCTTCGCGGGGTAGCCGCGTCAAATCGAAAACGATCAGACGAGCATCAAGATCGATACCCTCGCTTGTCGGCCCGTCGAACAGGCCGGCCAGGTCCCGGCTCGGGTTGCACAGCGTGTCGAGGGCGAGTGCGGCCGGCTGGCCCCAATCGGACAGGTCGTCCGGTGTGACGGGCTGCCGCCCGAGGAGCGTCGGACGCGGGGCGGTGAGCGCGTCCAGGACGTCGGAGAGGACCGCCACGCGCAACTCCCCACGGGCGGCGGCGCGCGCCCGTTTATGGGCTTCGGCCAGGGCGAACTTGGTCTGCGAGGTGAGCGTGCCCGTGAGGATCTCCAACATGGACACGAGGACCTTGTACTGGTGGTCGGCGGGAATCCGGGGGTCGAGGGGATTGATCCGTATTCCCTCGCCGGTGCTCCCCGCGCCGTAGACGAGGCGGATCGGTGTGATGCCCAACTGCCGCGCGATGGCGTCCCATTCACCCGATCCGTGTTCGCCCTGGGCGTCAAGGACTGCGAAGTACCGGTTCCTGAAGCGGAGTTGCCGCAGCACGTACGTCTTCTCCAGAGCGGACTTCCCGTGTCCCGACTTGCCGAGGACCATCACGTGTCCGCTGGCGAGCCGGACCCGGGCCTGCGGGTCGTAGAGAATGAAGGGGTCGTAGATGTATGCCTTGCCGCTGTACGCCTCCCGGCCGATGATCACGCCGCGGGGGTCCATGCCGGCGGCGCCGACGGCGGGGTAGAGCCCGCAGGCGTGGCGGGTGGTCGAGCGGATGGCCCGGCGCCGGGTCTGTGTCTGGGGCCGCAGCATCTCCAGCATCACTGCCGTCCTTCCTTCAGCAGCCCGGCCGCGAAGGGCAGGGTGTTGGCGAAGGCGCGGTAGTGCTCGGTGTCGCACCACTCCAGGCGCAGTCCCGCGTGATGGGCACCGGCGCGGACCGTGTCGGCGTCACGGCGCAGCGCGTCGGGGTCGGGTGACGTGACGGTGATCCAGGCTGCGAGGCGGGTGCCCGCCGCGCCGTCGGCGATGTCGCGCATCGTGCGGATCGAGGCGCTCTGCGCTTTCTGTTCCCGGGGGTCCTCGATGCGCCCGGCGGACCGGTCGGCCTGTCCGAGTTCGTTCGTGGCGTCCGCCATCGCCTCGGTGATCGCCTGGTCGGTGCTGACCAGATCCATCACCACGGACACCGACAGGATGACGTCCTGGAGGTAGAGCAGCACAGGGGCGAGGAAATTGATGCCGGCCGGGACAACGGGCAGTTCTTTCACCCAGCCGGTCATCGAATACCAGGAGTCGGTGTCCTCGGCCGTCTCCCAGCTACGGGAGACCATGTGCTTCTTGTGGCGGGCGTCGAGGACGGCGGGCCAGCAGGTGACCCTGTCCATCCCCGTGGTGTCGTCGATCCAGTGCCCTGGGTCGTAGGCATGGTGCAGGTAGGAGGCCAGCCCGGCTTCGTCGAGGTTGCGGACGTGGCGGAGCTGTCCCCGCCCGAGGGTCCGGATGAAGCCGTCGATTTCCTGCCCGAGCGTGATCGCGTAGCCCTCGTGGAGCGTGTTGTAGCGGCGGGCCTCGGCGACCAGGTCGGCGGTGTACGGGATGCCGACGACGAGGAGAAGGCGCCGGTCCTCGGCGGTGACCGCGACGCGGCGGATCAGGTCGTCGTAGGACTGCTGGAGCCAGCCCGGGCTGTTCTCGTCCCGCCGCTGGGCGGCGTCCCGCGCATGGGCGTTGGGGTCCGTAGGGACAACCCTGCTGATCCACTGGAGGCGGCGAATCCTTCCGCCCCGGTCGGCCGTGGTCTTCAGCAGGTCCTCGTAGCCGCGGATCAGCGCCTCCTTGTCGGCGATGTCGAGACTGCCGAAGTCGCGCTGGGCCTCCACTTCGACCGCCGCCACGAACATCCGCTCGTCCGGCTGGAGCACGACCGCGATCTCACCGAACGCGCTCCGGGAACTGATCCACTGCATGTTCCGCGGGACACCGGCCGGGACCTCTGCAGGTACACGGCGGCCGTCGGCGCACCGCCCGGCGTACGGCGCCCTGGACCGGTACAGCAACTGGCCATTGCGCAGCAGCTTTCGGTAGGTCCGGTTGATCTCGAACCACCGCAGGAAGGTGCGTCCCCGGTAAGGGGCCAGGGTGGCCCAGGCGCAGGCTCCTGCGATCAGGACGAAGCCTGCGATCTTCAGCAGGATGCCACCGAGGGCCCAAGCCGACAGGATGCCGCCGACGAAGCCCGCCCCCAGGACGAGTTGCTCATCCCCTTCGAGTCTGCGGCCGAGCAGCCCTCGCGGCCGGGGGCGCGGGTAGATGAATGTGCGGGACACAGCTACTCCTGACTCCTGGGCAGGTGAGGGCGGGATCGGGTATCAGTGCGGTTCCTCGGGCGGCGGGGGTGGTTGCGGTTCGTCCGGCGGCTCCTCGGGCGGCCAGGCCGGGGGGCGCGCTGTCCGGGCCAGCGACTCCGGGCCGCTCACCGTGCCGTCCGGGGAACCGGCGGCCGGAGCACGCCGGTCCGGCGGCGGGCCGGTTCCTGAGAGAGGGGCGCCGTCGGCGCCGGAGTCTCCGTCCTCCGGCGCGGCGGCGGAGGAGGATGGAGGCCCGCTGGTGTCGAGCCCTGCGGTTGCCCCGTCCACACCACGCTCGACAGCCCCTTCGGCTTCCTCCTTGACCTTGTCGCCCCCCTCCTTCACCGCCACGGCCGCCGCCCCCACGCCCGTCGCGGCTGCAGCGCCCTCGGCCGCTCCCGCTTCCGCCGCGCCGTCACTGCTCAGGGCATCACCGTCAGCGGCGTCCGCGTCGGCATCTCCGCCGCCGGACCCACCGCCGCCCATGCGCGATCGGAGTTCGCCGTACGAGTCGCCCACCTGGCTGCCGACGTTCTTCGCCCGGCCCTTGAGGTCGTCACGCGTCGTGTAGAGGTCGCGCAGTTCGTCACCGAACAGCGGAAGGAACCGTGAAAGCTGGAAGGGCATGTAGCAGGCCAGGAACAGCAGCGCGATTGCGGTGAAGACCGTCGCGAAGGACTGGGAGAGGGAAGGACGCGGGCTGTCGGAGGCGAGCGTGCCCGTCGCGAGCGCGAGAACAGTGAACGTCACGTACTTCGAGGCAATGACCGCCAGCATTACCCCCCACCAGCGTTTGGTGTGCCCCCACAGATCCCGGTCCACCAGGCCGCTGAACACCGTCGGCCCGAAGACGAGGCCGCACAAGATCAAGGCGTTGCGGACGACGAGCTCCAGCCAGACGCCGGCGACCGCCCCCAGCAGCGCCAGGCTGAAGAAGATCACAATGATCGCGCCTCCAGGGATGGCCATCAGCGCGAGCATCGCCGTCGTCACCGTGAGCACCATGTCGGCGGCGTCTCCCGCCACCGGCTCGAACATCGCCTCCGCCGCCTCATCGAAGCCCCGAACGATGTAGGCGACCGCCGGCGGTGCGAACGCGGAGACGGTCACGGACATCAGCAGGAATCCGATCGACTCGCCCAGTGCCGCCAGCGGGTGGACCCCCTGGATCGCCCGTTTGGCGACGGCGACCAGCCAGAGCACCACCGTGAGCACCGTGGAGGCGGCGAACGCCATGGTGTAGGTACGCAGGAATCCGGGGTCCTGCCAGTCGATGCGTGTGGTCGAGCCCAGAGCTTTCATCATCTGGGTGAACAGGCTGGTCACCGCATTGTTGAAAAACTGGGCGAGATATCCCAGCGGGTCGTCCGCAAAGCTGATGACCTGGTTCGTCCGCTCGATGACACCGCAGACAACGTCCGCGAACGGAAGGTTCTTGCAGTACCAGTCCGAGAAGTCGTTCGCCTGGGCGCGGCCCGGGGCGAGCATCACCGTGAGCGTGGCGGCCAGGCCCATGATCCAGACAAGGCGGACCCGGACCCGGTAGTGAGTTTCAGCCGACATACGGGGGCGCATCGAACTCCCTGTCTGCCGTGCGGAACTCGTCCACGCTGGTAGGACTGTCGCTTCCCGCTTCCAGGGGAGTCGGGCCGTTGACGGACGTGATCGCGGAGATCTTCCAGTCGCCCTCCCACTGGAGAGTCAGCGTGTAGGTGGTCCAGGAGGCGGACACGGGAGTCGGCGCGTCGCCGTCCGTGACACCGACAAGTCCGGTCATCCACACCTCAACGGTGGCCGCCTGGTCGGTGTAGGCCGCGACCCGGGTCCCGATCGCCGCTCCGCGTGCGACCAGTTCGTCCTCGTTGCCGGCCACGACACCGAGGGAGGTGAGGAACTGGCGCATCACGTTGTCGTCGTTGCGCTGCTGGCGCTCCAGTGCCTGACGGGTCATCATCGCGGCGAGCGTCGCGTGCCGGACATTTTTGTCGGTGAAGTACCGGGCGGAGGAGCGGGCCACCTGATAGTTGACCGCGGCCTGGACAACTCCGGCCTCGTCGTGGGCGTAGCCGACCGGCACACCGTTGACCAGACGCCTCGCCGTACTCTTGATGTCCCCGCCCGTCACCCCCCTGTCCACCAGAGCGGTCGGACGCTCACTTGCCCTGTCCGCACTGTCCCCGAATCCGCCGGATACGCTCACGATTACCCCGAGGACGACCAGGACGAGGAAGATCCCTCCGGTGACGGCCATCCCCAGCCACCAGGGCCTGCCGGGCGACTTGGTCGGCTCTTCGTCGAGCAGGACGCGGGTCCCCCCTCCGGGATCACTCTGGCGGGCCATCAGATGCCCATCCCGTAGACGATCGTGAAGATCGTCCCTATTGAGGCGACAACGAAAAGGCCGACGAGGCTGCCTGAAATCTCCTTCTTCCCCTTGCTGACCTGCGCATAGTCCTGCTGCCCCTCTCCGATCTTCATGTGCACGGCGCCGATGATCGCGCGGCCCAGCAGGACGAGCACGACGCCTGCCATAAGGATTTGGATCGCTGTCCGGCCCGTCGCCCCGAGTTCCCCGAAGGGACCCCAGTCCGGTGACAGACCGTTAACAAGGTCGCCTATATTGCCATTTGCCGCGAGAACGGTCGCGTGCTGCGGAAGGGACATGCCTCTGCCTCCCTTCCGCTCGCCACAGGGTCGATCCAGTGCCGGACCACGCAACCGCAAGGTACATACACGCAAACTTGACGACAAGCGTTTACGGATTAACAGACTCGGAACCAGACCGCCACGGCGACTTGCATGACCCTCTCGCCCGGCGCACCGGCCCACACCGGAAGGATTTCCTCGGGCCTCACATACGAGCAGCTCAAGCTGCATAACCCGCCTTCCTGGCACGGGACGATGCAAAGGCGACGCCCTCTGGCCGGTCGTTCCGCACCCCGGTGGACACAGTCTCGCTCAGTCGTTCCGGACCGCGGGGCAGCGAGCGGGACCGCCTCTTCGGGAGCCTTCACAGGGATAGCCATCGCACCCCAGTCGCGCTTCACTGACCTCTTCTCGTAAACGTATGTTTATGATTGGGGTGAGGATGAACGGGCTCGGCAAGGCCGCTACGGCTGTCACGGCGGCGGGCCTCTCCTTGGTCACGCTCTGTATGTTCATGGTCGGAGGCGCCTCGATCCCGGCCAACGCGGACACCTGTCAGACCGGGCTCCAGCCGGTCAGGGATGGAGAGAATGGAGCCGGCCCAGGAGGCGTTGCCCCTTCCTTCGACGGCGAACGGGAAGCGGGGAGCACCCAGGTGACGATCCCTCTGCATCCGGAAGGCGAACAGAACCACACCACGTGGACGGCCAAGCAGGTGCGCAACGCGACCACCATCACCGATGTCGCCCGCACCAGAAATCTGGCGCCCCGCGCCGCAGTCATCGCCGTTGCGGTCGCCATGCAGGAGAGCACCCTCAACAACCTGCGGCACGGCACCGCCGACAGCGTGGGGCTCTTCCAGCAGCGGCCCTCACAGGGCTGGGGCACGGTCAGTCAGCTCACGGACCCGGTCTACGCGGCCGGCAAGTTCTACGACCGGCTCGTCAAGGTCCACCACTGGCAGCAGCAGTCCCTCACCACCGTCGCAGCCACCGTCCAGCGCCCCGCCGAGGAGCACCGCCGAGAGTACGCGAAATGGGAGTCATCGGCCGGTTCACTGGTCGCCAAGGTCTGGGGCATCCACGCGGTCACCTCACTCAGCGCGGGCTGCGACGACCCTGCCGCCACCGGCGGCAAGGACCCGGTGGCGGCGTTCAAGGTCAGGAATCCCCGCACCGCCTCCCAGGCCATCGCCAGCGCCAGAAACGAAGCAGGTCAGACCGGCTGGTACCGGTGGTGCGACAAGTTCGTCGCCCAGACATACGGCTGGGGCTCCTCCGGATCGGAGACCGCCAACGTGCACTGGAACCGGCTCGTGGACGCTGGGCTCGCACACCCGGGCAACGCGTCACCGCCCCCCGGAGCACTCTTGTTCTACGACACAGGCAGCCGCGCCGGGCACGTCGCCCTGTATCTCGGTCACGATCAAGTGGCCAGCAATGACATAGCCGACGACTACCCCCGCCAGGGAAAGATCGCGATCGTCGGGCGGGGAGAACTGACGGGCGGCACCTGGCGCCTGCGGTACCGGGGGTGGGCCGAGCCTGGCTTCCCGAGCGCCGGCGGAATCAGCACCATTCCCCTCCTCCCGAGTGAACGCGCAGGACAGTGATGACGGGCTACCCGCCGGACGACATACAGATCCACATCACCGCCGACGGCGTCTGCATCATTGACGAGGAGTACTTCGCTCCCCCGCCGGGCTCCTCCCTCGCCGACGCCGTCCTCGGACACCTCAGGCTCGAAGCCGCTGCGCTGGAAACACCCGTCCGCGCAGTGATCCATGACGAGCAGGCACAGTACACCACCACGATCCGGGTCAACACCGACGGCACCAGCAGCACACTGGATACCGGCATCCTGGCTTCGGCCTACCCGGACTCCCCACCGCCAGAACCGGCCCGCCCCTCGACACCGGACCATCACGCCGAGGAACCCGTACCACCTGCCCGGCCGCACGAGGCACTCCCGGAGCCGTACCGCCGACGACTCGCGGCCATCTGCGAGACCGCCAACACCGGCCATCTCACCAAAGCAGGCCAGGGAGCCGACCAGCTCCTCGCTGAGTTGTCCAGCAAGTTCGGCCCCAGCCACCTCTATACCCTGGCCGTCGGCAGCGTTCGGGGCGACATAGCCTGGCTCACCCGGGATTTCCGCTACGGCCTGCGGAGTTGGACCTTCACTGCCCGCGCCTGGCACCTCCACCTCGGCCCCAACCACCCCACCACCATCCGTGCCGTGGGCAACGCGTTCGGCTGCTGGCTCCGCCTTCAGCCCTCTGACGCAAAGGAGACAGGCCCGGCCTTGGTCGCCTTCCTCCAGGACGTCTCCTTCCCGGACGAGGGAGCAGCGATACGTACCGTCAGGCAGCGAATCACACTGGCCAACTAGGGGACATACAAGGATAGTTACCCCATGAACCCTATCCGTCTCGGCCGCACCGTCCTCTTCATCCTCCCGTACCTGCTCATCGTCATCGGCGTCCTTGCCGCTTCGAAGGTGGCCGCTGCCCCCAGCGGCAGCAGCACCGCATTCGAGGCCCTTGCTATAGCGGCTATCGGTGCTCTGTGGGCCCGACTGCGCAGTCGACGCAACCGCTGATTTCATCCTCGGCCTTCACATTTATCGCACCACCACGCAGCCTGGTCACACACCCTGCGTCCTGCGGTTCCCTGGCAGCATCACCCAGTTGATCAAAATCGCGCTACCGCCCGATCGCACCCCAATCAACGCATGGTCCGCACCACCCGCCCCGCTTCGCGGGGCACGGCGTCAACGCATCGGAGGGCATGTTCTACTCCTCCACGACCGTGCTCACGTATTCGCTTACTGTCGTCGCGCATGTCACGAAGCAGTGCAGCTTCTGCCCCGAAACCTTGTAGATGTCCGACCCGTGTCGACACCCGGCGCTCGACGACCTCGCCACCATGCCGAGCGCCCTCACCGGGGTGAACCAGATCTTCCTGCCTGGCAGTGAGCCCCTCTAGCAGCAGAACTTCGGCGACATCATTGACGGCTTGCACAAGTCGGCCGCTTCTAGGACGTGCCGACGGACACTGTGCACGCCAATCAGCGTGCAGCCCGGATAGCGGGGACAGGCGGCTACATGAACATCGCCCGCGAAGGCCCCATCGGCGTCACCAACCGAGCGCCGAGAGCCTTCCGCGCTTAACAAGATCGCGGTCAGGTGACGGGGCGGCATCTGTAAGGCGCTGCAAGAAGACGTCTCCTGTGGTCGAGGAGTTCACAGCTCCTCGACCACAGGTTGGTGGGCAGTCAGCCTCAGCGTGATTCAGGCGCGTGGGCGAACCCGCCCGCCCCGGCGGCGTCCACGAAGGTCATCCACGACGAGTGAGGGAAGACAAGCGCGGCTCCCTCGGGAGTCTTGGAGTCGCGGATGCCGACGGTGGCGGGGAAAGAGGCGGCCTCGATGCAGTTGTTGCCGGAGGCGTTGGAGTAGGACGACTTGCGCCAGACCGCGCCGGCTGCTGTCAGTTCGGGTGCGGTGCGCATCCGCTTCTCGGTCATTGGATGATCTCTCGCTTCAGTTTCTCAAGAAACGCTGGTGTGTCCTCCGGCCCGAGGGCCGAAGCTGTGATGGAGGTGAACATGCGGTTGAAACGGCCCACCTCACGCGGCTTATCGCTCACTGAAGTGGTGCTCCAGGCGTTGTCCACCTGCACGGTCGTGGGAAGGTTCTGCGTCAGGTGCAGCACGCTGAAGTTCTGTTCCGGGACGTAGCCCCTGACCTTCGACGGGAGGAGCGGCAGGACCTGGACGGTCACGTTCGGGAGAGCAGCGAGCTCGATGATCTCGTCGTACTGCTGGACCATCACCTCCACGTCGCCGACGAGGTGCCTCAGGGCGGGCTCCCACAGCACGGCGTGGAGGACAAGCGGGTCGGTGCTACGCGTCAGTACTTCCTTACGGAGCATGCGCAGTGCGACGTTCTTGTCGATGAACTCGCTGGTGGTCTCCTCAATGGGCTGGCCCTGACGAAAGAGGGCGCGGGCGTACGACTCGGTCTGGAGCAGTCCGAGGACCAGGCTCGGGTGGAAGGCCAGGGTCTGCCGGGCCGCCGATTCGATCCCGACGAACCGCGGCATGCCCGACGGCAGCGTCTTACGGAACGGCGTCCACCAGTCCTGACTCGCGGACTCCCGCTGGATGGCGAGGAGTTGGGTGACATCTTCCTCGGCGGTGACGCCGTACAGCTCCAGCAGCGCCCGGAGATCGGCGGCGGAGCGGAGGTCCTGAAGGCCGGTCTCCACCCGCTGCAGCTTGGCGAAGTAGAGCCCCTTCACGGCGCCGCTTTCAACGACGCTCTCCAACGTGTGCTCCGCCCGCTCGCGCAGTTGGCGCAGTTCATGGCCCAACTCGATGCGTCGCACCGTCGGCCTGGGCTTTGCTGCCATGCGTCCAGCCTTCCGTCTCATGCGCTCGCCGAAACGGCGATACGCGCAGTCTGGCATGCCATTTGCCCGCCGCAATAGTCCATGCGCGATTCCATGGCACGTACCAATTTCATTTTCGGAGAATCTTCTTCGAGGTATCCGTTGCGAGGTAACTCTGACATAGGGCACGGTGGTTGAGCCATGGATCGGCGGGCTCCACGGAGCCCCGCTGAGGCCAGGGCTCATCGATGTGACGTGCCGGTTTCCTTTGGCCGGCCGTCTGCGCCTCCGCTCACGCTCACATGCCGAGCGGAGACCCTCGCACCTCCAGGGAAGCCGAGGCAGTAGATGCAAAGCGCCATCCCCCACCACGGTTTGGGCCGGACCGAGACCGGCCTATGCACTCTGGCCACCGTTGAGCTCACCCTCCAGGAGCAGGACGCCTCCTTCACGAGGGTGATCGACAGGGAGCCGAGGGTGCGCCTGTACATCCCGGCGTCGCTCCAACGGGTGGTGCGGTCGCTGTTCGCGGCCGTTGAGGCGGGTCGGCGGTGAGGGCGCTCGTGTCGGCCATGCGGCCTTCGGGGCCTACCGGTTACGTGCGAGGGGTGTCCTCGATGGTGCCGGGACCCGTTGAACCGGGCGCCCTGGTCCGGGACTTGATGGCGGAGTCGGCTGAGGTGTTCGAGGTCGGGTTTCCTGTCGATCGCGCTTGCGTCTCTGGTGTGCGTCACCGTGTTCGTGAGTGGTTGCGGAGTGGTGGTGAGGGTGCGCCGACGGAGGAACTGGAGCTGGTGGTCTCCGAGTTGGTGACGAATTCGGTTCTCTACAGCGGTGCCGGTTCGGTGGTGGTGTCGGGGCGGAGGTCGGGTGGGGTGGTGCGGCTGGATATTCGTGACGGGGGCCGGTTCGTGCCGCCGGAC
>DATCQX010000353.1:0-2582 GCA_036569285.1 Streptomyces sp. | reverse complement strand
GACCCTGGGGGAGATACCCGGGATGACCCTGGCGGCCCGCTACATCCCGACCGGGGGTGGCCTTCAGGTAGGGGGTGACTGGTACGACATGATCCCGCTGCCGCGCGGCGGGTTCGCGCTCGTCATCGGGGACGTCCAGGGGCACGACGTCCGCGCCGCGGGTCTCATGGGGCAGCTGCGGATAGCTCTCAGGGCCTACGCCTCCGAGGGGCACCGCCCCGACGCGGTCCTCTCCCGGGCGTCCCGCTTCTTCTACGGCCTCACCCACACGGACGACTCCCCGCGCTTCGCGACCTGCTTCTACGTGGAGGTCGACCCGCGGACCGGCGTCCTGGAGACCGCCCGTGCGGGGCATCTCGACCCGACGATCCGCATGCCGGACGGCACGGTCCTGCTCCGCTCGACGACCGGGGGGCTCCCCCTGGGGATCGACCCTGACACCGACTACCCCACGTCCCGGATCACCCTGGACCCCGGGGAGACCCTGATGCTCTGCACGGACGGCCTCCTGGAGACCGGCGGGCACGACCTCGACACGGGCTGGAAGCGGATCCGGGAGACCCTCGAAACGCACCGGGGCACGCTGGAGGAGCTGGCCGACTCCCTGGTCCAGACGGTCCTGGGCCCCTCCTCCCACCACACCACGGGCCCGCTCGCCGACCGCCGCGAGGACGACATCGCGCTGGTCCTCCTCTCCCGCGCCCACGACACCGTCGTCCCCGTCCTCCCCCGCCGCACGCTCCTGACGATCGCCCAGTCGGAGCCTGAACGTATCGCCGAGGCCCGCCACCAGCTCCGCGACCTCCTCCACGACTGGCACTCCGCCGACCAGTTGGACTCCGCCGTCCTCCTCCTCTCCGAACTCCTCACGAACGTCCTCGTCCACACCGACGCGGACGCGCTCCTCCTCGCGGAGATCGCCGGCACCCCCGGCACCCGCCGCCTCCGCGTCGAGGTCACCGACACGACCGACGACCTCCCCCACAAACGCCGCCCCGGCGAACTGGCGTCCTCGGGGCGGGGGTTGGTCCTGATGGACCTGCTGGCCGACAGGTGGGGGGTGGACCCTCGGGGGGAGGGGAAGAGCATCTGGTTCGAGCTGTACGAGGACGAGGCGGGGTGACCCATAAGGCGGCACCCGGCGGACGACCGCCCGCCAAAGCCGACAGCAAAGCCGACGGCCCCCTCCCGGAGCACAATTCCGGGAGGGGGCCGCTCAGTTGACGGTCGCTCAAAAACCGTGCGGTCAGATGCCGTTCTCCGTCATCCCGTGGACCGCGGGGATCGTCCCGAGGCGGCCCTTCTGGAAGTCCTCGAACGCCTGCTGGAGTTCGGCCTGGGTGTTCATGACGAAGGGGCCGTAGTGGGCCATGGGCTCGCGGATCGGCTTGCCGCCCAGCAACACGACTTCCAGGTCGGGGGTGTTGGAGTCCTGGGACTCGTCGGCGCGGACCGTGAGGGAGGTGCCGGTGCCGAAGACGGCCGTCTGGCCGAGGCGGATCGGACGGCGCTCGGTGCCGACGGAACCGCGGCCCGCCATGACGTACGCGAGGCCGTTGAAGTCCTCGCGCCAGGGCAGGGTGATCTCGGCGCCGGGCGCGAGGGTCGCGTGGATCATGGTGATGGGGGTGTGGGTGACGCCGGGGCCCTGGTGGCCGTCCAGCTCGCCCGCGATGACGCGCAGGAGCGCGCCGCCGTCGGGGGAGGTCAGGAGCTGGACGTTGCCGCCGCGGATGTCCTGATACCGGGGAGCCATCATCTTGTCGCGCGCCGGGAGGTTCACCCACAGCTGGAGGCCGTGGAAGAGCCCGCCGGACATGACGAGCGACTCCGGCGGCGCCTCGATGTGCAGGAGGCCGGAGCCCGCCGTCATCCACTGGGTGTCGCCGTTGGTGATGGTCCCGCCGCCGCCCTGGCTGTCCTGGTGGTCGAAGATCCCGTCGATGATGTAGGTGACGGTCTCGAAGCCGCGGTGCGGGTGCCACGGGGTGCCCTTCGGCTCACCCGGCGCGTACTCCACCTCACCCATCTGGTCCATCATGATGAACGGGTCGAGGTGGCGGTAGTTGATCCCCGCGAACGCTCTGCGGACCGGGAAGCCCTCACCCTCGTAACCGCTGGGCGCGGTCGTGACGGCGAGTACGGGGCGCGCGACGGCGTCGGCCGGCGCGGTGACACGGGGGAGCGTCAACGGGTTCTCGACGGTCACTGCGGGCATGTCGGTTCCTCCTCGGACGCCGTCCGGCACGACACCGCACGGCAACGTCTTGCGACGATTTTAGTTGAACGCTGAACTTTCTGCCACCCCCAGGAACAGCGGGGGCACGGCAGGCATTCCCGGCCCGGGAGCGGGACGCTCCTGACCCTCAGGTACTACAGGTACTCCGGGGAGGTCGAGCGGAAGTCGATCGTGTATCACGCGCAGGTGTGTTAGGGTTTCGGCGTTGCAGTTGCGGTACCCATGAACCTATGTGCGCCCGACGGGATTGCTTCCTCGGGCGCATTATTCGTTTTCCGGCATCTCCGGATGGGGCCTCTGCTCTACCTGAAGGAGATCGTCATGGCACAGGGAACCGTCAAGT
>DATCQX010000352.1:0-6735 GCA_036569285.1 Streptomyces sp. | reverse complement strand
CGCCCGCCACCACCTCGCCCTCGACGGTTCCCCGCTGCCGGGCGCCCCCGCCGCCGACAAGAACCCCGGCCCCGTCCGCCAGATCGTGCGGCGCGCGGCGCGGGGGGCCTACCGGCACGGGGTGCAGCGGGTGGCGCCGGTGATCCGGCGGATGGGCGAGCTGTGAGAGCGCCATCGGCGAACAGGGCCGGCGTGCAGGCGGATGCGCCTGCCGCAAGCAGTCGCCCTGCGGCGCTCGCCGGGTCCGTGACGTCGGCCGTGGCTGCGGCGCTCGCCCAGCCCCCGGCGCCCGCCGAGTCCGCAGCGCCGTCCGATTCCCTACAAGGAGTTCATCCCATGCCCAACTCCCCAGCGACACAAGCCGGTTCCCCCCGACGCGTGCTCGCCGTGATCCCCGCGCGGGGTGGCTCCAAGGGGGTTCCCGCGAAGAACCTCGCGCCGGTCGGGGGAGTGCCGCTGGTGGCGCGGGCCGTCCGGGAGTGCCTGGCGGCGCGGACTGTCACGCACGTCGTCGTCTCCACCGACGACCACGGCATCGCCGCCGCCGCGCGTGAGGCCGGTGCCGAGGTCGTGCTGCGGCCCGCCGTCATCGCCGGGGACACCGCGACCTCCGAGGCCGCCGTCCTGCACGCGATGGACGCCCACGAGGCGGCCCACGGGGCCCCCGTCGACGTCGTCCTGCTCGTGCAGTGCACCAGCCCCTTCCTCGCCCGCGAGGACGTCGAGGGCGTCGCCGCGGCCGTCGTCGAGAAGGGCGCCGACACCGCCGTCACCGTCGCGAACTTCCACGGGTTCGTGTGGCGGGAGGAGACGGACGGCGGGCAGGGCGTCAACCACGACAAGGCGTACCGGCCGCGCAGGCAGGACCGGCCGCAGGACTTCCTGGAGACCGGCGCCGCGTACGCGATGGACGCGGCCGGGTTCCGCACCCACAACCACCGCTTCTTCGGCCGCACCGAACTCGTCCGCACCGACCCCGCACGGGTGTTGGAGATCGACGACCCCCATGACCTCGCACGGGCACGGGCGTTGGCCCCGCTGTTCGACGCGGAGCGTGCGGGCGGGCTGCCGACCGGGGCCGAAGTCGACGCCGTCGTCATCGACTTCGACGGCACGCAGACCGACGACCGCGTCATGATCGACCAGGACGGCCGGGAGTTCGTCTCCGTGCACCGGGGCGACGGACTCGGCATCGCCGCCCTGCGCAGGAGCGGCAAGAAGCTGCTCATCCTCTCCACCGAGCAGAACCCCGTCGTCGCCGCCCGCGCCCGCAAGCTCAAGATCCCCGTCCTGCACGGCATCGACCGCAAGGACCTCGCGCTCAAGCAGTGGTGCGAGGAACAGGGCATCGCGCCCGAGCGCGTCCTCTACGCCGGCAACGACGTCAACGACCTTCCCTGTTTCGCCCTCGTCGGCTGGCCGGTGGCTGTCGCCAGCGCCCACGACGTCGTCCGGGGCGCCGCCCGAGCGGTCACCACCACAGCCGGTGGCGACGGAGCGATCCGCGAGATCGCCGGCTGGCTCCTCGGACCCTCGCTCGACACCCTCACCCAGTAAGGAACCCCCGCAATGAGCACCAACTCCCGTATCCGCAGCTTCGGTTCGCGCGAAGCCGGTCCCGGCCGCCCCGTCTACATCTGCGGCGAGATCGGCATCAACCACAACGGTGACCTCGACAACGCGTTCAAGCTGATCGACGTGGCCGCCGAAGCCGGCTGCGACGCCGTCAAGTTCCAGAAGCGCACGCCCGAGATCTGCACGCCGCGCGACCAGTGGGACATCGAGCGGGACACCCCCTGGGGCCGCATGACCTACATCGACTACCGCCACCGCGTCGAGTTCGGCGAGGACGAGTACCGGCAGATCGACGCGTACTGCAAGGAGAAGGGGATCGCCTGGTTCGCCTCCCCGTGGGACACCGAGGCCGTCGCCTTCCTGGAGAAGTTCGACGTCCCCGCCCACAAGGTCGCGTCCGCGTCCCTCACGGACGACGAGCTGCTGCGCTCCCTGCGCGCCACCGGCCGCACCGTCATCCTCTCCACCGGCATGTCCACCCCGAAGCAGATCCGGCACGCCGTCGAGGTCCTCGGCTCCGACAACATCCTTCTCTGCCACGCCACTTCGACCTACCCGGCGAAGGCGGAGGAGCTGAACCTGCGCGTCATCAACACCCTGGAGCGGGAGTACCCCAACGTCCCGATCGGCTACTCCGGCCACGAGACGGGCCTCCAGACGACGCTGGCCGCCGTCGCCCTCGGCGCGACCTTCGTCGAGCGCCACATCACCCTCGACCGCGCGATGTGGGGCTCCGACCAGGCCGCCTCCGTCGAGCCGCAGGGCCTCGCCCGCCTCGTCCGCGACATCCGCACCATCGAGGCGTCCCTCGGTGACGGCGTCAAGAAGGTCTACGACTCCGAGCTGGGCCCGATGAAGAAGCTCCGCCGCGTCGCGGGCGTCATCGCCGAGGCCGAGATCGCCGACGCCGCGGGCGAGCCCCTCTCCGTCTGAGCCCGACCCCGATGCCCCGCAACGCCTTACGACGGGATGGCCGTACGAGGATGACCCCTCACGCCGACACGCCCACCACCCTCGCGTTCGTCGAGAGTCCGGTGCAGCTCCTCAACGTCCTGGAGTGGGCCCACAACCACGGCTTCGGCCGGGGGAGTTCGGAGGGGACGGGGGGTGAGGGGCTGCCAGAGGCGGAGAACGGAGTGGGTACTACGCCGGGTCCGGCGGCTGGTTCGGCCGCGGGGACGGGCATGGCGCCGGTTCCGGGGGCGGGGAACGTCTCGGCCCCGGGCCCGAGCGGCACCCCGGCCTCCCGGCCCGGTCCCGGCGCCGCTCAGCTGCCCGAGGCTCGGGCCGGGGGTGCGGAGGGGGCCGGCGAAGGATCCGGCACGGGCCCGGACGACACGCTCTTCCCGGCCTCGGCCTCCGACTCCCGTACCTCTGACTCCGGTTCGCCCGGTGCCGGTGCGCGGCAGGGTCCCCGGGACGGGATCGTGCTCGTCGTCCTCGCCCCCAACGACCCCATGACCCGGGGGCAGTTGCGGCGGATGGCCGAACTCGCCCGGGAAGAAGGGCATGTGGTGCGGTGGGAGGAGGCGCGTGGGGGAACGGCGGCGCCGTTTCGGACCGTTGGGGGGCTGTCGGGGATGTTGCGGCGGGCCCGGCGGGTGGTGATGGGGGATCCGTTCTCGCGGTATGTCCAGTTGCTGCTGACCATTACTCGGGCGCCCGAACTCGTCGTCGTCGACGACGGCACCGCCACCATGGAGTTCGTCGGTCAACTGGCGCGTGGGGAAAGGCTCGTGCGCTGGCACCGCAAGGGCGGGCGGCCCGGCCCCCGTGATCTGATGTTCGCGCCGGTGTCGTCCTCGGCCCGGCGCCGGCTCACTCCGTCGGGGAGCCGCAGGGTCGAGGTGTTCTCGGCGATGCCGATCGAGGACGCGCCGAAGGACGTCCACCTCACGGAGAACACGTTCGCGTGGACGCGGGGGCGATTCGGTCCGCCGAGTGTCACCAAGGGGGCCGACATGGTCGGAACGTCCCTGGTGGAGACGGGAGTTGTGGACGAGGAGCGGTACCTGGAGGCCGTCCGGCAGCTCGCCGGGACCCACGGTGTGACCCGTTACTTCGCGCACCGCCGTGAGTCCACGGAGAAACTCCACCGCCTCCAGACGGAGAGCGGCCTGGAGATCGTCCGCCCCGAACTCCCCCTCGAACTCATCGCCCGCCGCGGACCCATCGGCGCCACCATCCTCAGCTTCCCCTCCACCGTCGTCCACACCCTCCCCATCGCCCTCGCCGGCACGGGCGTCCGCGTCACCGTCTGCGACATCGACCCCGACTGGCTGACCACCACCGCCTCCCCCCGGGCCCAGGGTTTCCTCTCCGGCGTCACCGGAACGGCCCGGGACGTGCAC
Organism: Streptomyces sp.; assembly: GCA_036569285.1. Classification (GTDB taxonomy): domain Bacteria; phylum Actinomycetota; class Actinomycetes; order Streptomycetales; family Streptomycetaceae; genus Streptomyces. Next base: position 2,809 of record DATCQX010000352.1, on the reverse strand, counting down.
CGGCTGACGTCGGTGAAGGGGACCGGCTGAGACGGGGTCAGCCGCCGATCGGCCGGACGATCACCTGGGGGTCGGTGGAGACGGCCTGGGCGACCGGGTCGTCCCGAACGGGCCGTCACTCACGCCTTCCGCGCCAGCAGGAACGCCCGTGCCCTGTTCGCGCCTTCCGGTGGCTGGAGGACGCACAGGGCCTCTACCGGGAGGCCGGAGTCCGTGAGGAGCGTGGCGAAGCGGGTCGGGTCGTGCCAGTGGTAGTCGAGGGTGATGTCGTGGCCGAAGCGTTCGGTGAGGCGTAGGCGGGTGGTGGTGTTGTCGATCTGGAAGCAGAGGAGGACGTAGCCGCCGGGGACCAGGACGCGGTTGAACTCCCTGCACAGGGCGGGCAGTTCGGACTCCGGGACGTGGATCACCGAGAACAGGGAGAAGATCCCGCCCAGCGTCTCGTCGGGCAGGTCCAGTGCCGTCATCGTCCCTACGTGGAACCGCAGTTCAGGGTGCGCCTTCCGCGCCAGCGCCACCATCTTGGGCGAGACGTCGACCCCGAACGCCCGCACCCCCAGCTCGTTCAGCAGAGCCGTCACATACCCCGGCCCACTCCCCAGATCCGCGACCGGCTCTTCTCCCCTCGCCTTCACCAACTCCACGAAGGCACGCACCAGTCCGACGTCCACGGGCCGCTCCCCGAGCCCGCTCGGAAACTGCTCCGAGTACTCCTCGGCGATCTTGTCGTACGAGTCCCGGGTGTTGTGTATGAAGTCCGCGTCGGTCACGAGGGGGACCTTATCCGCCGCAGATGGCGAGACTTTGCCAAAGAAGTTTTCCAAAAACTCTTTGGGAAACGCCTCGTTGGCGTCTACCGTCGGCTCATGGACAGTGACGATCAGCGGCGCGTCCTCGACCCCAGCCGCGACGCCGCCGCACTCAAAGCGCTCACCCACCCGCTCCGGATCGAACTCCTCGGGCTGCTGCGGCAGTTCGGGCCCGCGACGGCCAGTGAACTCGCCGCGCGGACGGGGGAGTCCTCGGCGTCGACCAGTTATCACCTCCGTGTTCTCGCCAAGTACGCGTTCATCGAGGAGGCCGAGCACCGGGACGGGCGGGAGCGGCGGTGGAAGTCCGTGCACCGGATGACCAGTTGGGACAGCCGGGAGATGGAGGGGGACCCGGCGGGGCGGGAGTTCGTGGAGGTGACGCGGAGGGCCCAGGCCCGGCACCTCGTGGCCTCCGGTGAGCGGTACGACGCCGATCTCGCCGCCGGACGCCTTGGGCCCGAGTGGGCCGGTGTGGGGGGCGTCGGCGACGACGTCGTCCGTCTCACGCCCGAGTCGCTCGCCGAACTTCAGCAGTTCTTCGAGGACAAGACGGAGGAGCTGCGCCGCCGCGACGAGGCCGACCCCCGCGCCCGCCAAGTCGCCCTGATCATCGCGGGGTTGCCCCGGGCGGACCCGTCGTGAGCCGTGATCTGAGGCGGCGTTATGTCGTCAACACCTCCCTCTTCTGGCTGCCCATCGGCCTCAGCGTCGCCCCTGCGGTCCTCCTCTTCACCGAACGCGGACTCGACACGGCGGCCATCGCGACCGTCGTCGCCGTGCACTCCTTCACCGCGGCCGGACTTGAACTGCCGACCGGCGGACTCTCCGACGTCCTCGGCCGACGGCATGTCCTCGCGGCGGCCGGTGTCCTCATGTGCGCCGCGTTTCTGCTCGTCGGGCTGGGGAGTTCGGCGGTGGTGCTGGGGATCGGGATGGGGCTGCAAGGTGCGGCGCGGGCGCTCTCCAGTGGGCCCGCCGAAGCCTGGTACGTCGATTCCGTGCGGGCCCTCGAAGGGCCGGACGCCGATCTGCGGAGCGGCATCGCGCGGGGCGCGACCGCGTCGTCCGTCGCGCTGGCCGTGGGGACGGTGGCCGGTGGGGTGCTGCCGTGGGCGTTCGACGGGGTGGTGAGCGGGGGAGCGGTGCTGCCGCTGTCGGTGCCCATGCTCCTCGGCTCCCTCCTCTCCCTCGGCTTCACCTGCCACTCCCTCCTCGCCCTGCGCGAGCCGCCCCGCCCCAGGGCGACCCTTAAGGGTGTCCTGCGCGGGGTGCCCGGGACCGTCGTGGACGGGGTGCGGCTCGCCGGGCGGGACGGTGTCGTCCGGCGGGTTCTTCTCAGCGCTGCGGCGGCCGGCAGCGCGCTCGCGGTGATCGAGCTGCTCACGCCGGGGAAGGTGGCCGCGATCACGGGCGGTGCGGAGTCCGGTGCGGTCGGGTACGGAGGGCTCGCGACCGTCGGGTTCCTCTGCTCGGCCGGGGGCAGTGCGCTCGCGCCGGTGCTGCGCGGGGGCCGGTGGACCGTCCTCGTGGGGACGGCGGTGGCGGCGGGCGCGGTGCTGCTGCTCGGGGGTGGTCCGAACGCCGTAGCTCTCGCGGGGTACGGGTTGTTCTACGTCACTCTCGGTGTCGTCGACCCGAATCTGAACGACCTCCTGCACCACCGCGTCCCGGACGACCTCCGCGCCACCGCGCTGTCCGTCCAATCGCTGGCACTCCAACTCGCGGCAGCCGTAACGGGGTTGATCATCGGGCCGTTCTCCGGTGACGGCATTCTGCCCTGGCTGCCGCCGCTCGCGGCGCTCCTCGCGGTGACCTTGCTCTGGAGCAGGCCGCTACGCGAAGTGACCACAGTGCCTCCAGTTTCAGCAGATGGACAGAGAACGCGGACTGTCGAGTCCTCGTGATAAGGGTGGTGGTCCGGGAAAACCCGGACGGGTTTGCGGATCTCCCCCTGCGGTACCCCTCGCGAGGGCGGGCGAGTCTACCCATCCGCCCTG
>DATCQX010000351.1:0-2087 GCA_036569285.1 Streptomyces sp. | reverse complement strand
GCGGGGGTTCCGAGGGCGCTCACGCGTCACCCTCCAGATCTCCCTCAAGTTCGAGGTACGTCGCTCGGAGCCGGTCCAGGGTCTCCTGGTCCGGCTCCGCCCACAGCCCGCGCTCCGCCGCTTCCAGCAAGCGCTCCGTGATGCCCCTCAGCGCCCAAGGGTTCGACTTCCGCATGAAGTCCTGGTTCTCCGGCGAGAACACGTACTCCGCGCTCAGCTTCTCGTACATCCAGTCGTCGACCACCCCCGCCGTCGCGTCGTACCCGAACAGGTAGTCCACGGTCGCGGCCATCTCGAAAGCACCCTTGTACCCGTGCCTCCTCATCGCCGCCATCCAGCGCGGGTTGACCACCCGAGCCCGGAACACGCGGTGCGTCTCCTCGCCGAGTGTCCGGGTCTTTACCTGGTCCGGCGTAGCCGAATCCCCCACGTACGCCTCGGGGTTGGCGCCGGTGAGGTGGCGGACCATCGCGACCATGCCGCCGTGGTACTGGAAATAGTCGTCCGCATCATGGATGTCATGCTCGCGCGTGTCGACATTCTTCGCCGCCACCGCGATCCGCTTGAACGCCGTCTCCATGTCCCCCCGAGCCGCCCGCCCGTCCAGCCCCCGCCCGTACGCGTAACCACCCCACACCGCGTACACCTCGGCGAGATCCGCGTCCGAGCGCCAGTTCCGCGCGTCGATCAGCGGCAGCAGCCCGGCGCCGTAGGCCCCCGGCTTGGAGCCGAAGATGCGGGCGGTGGCCCGGCGGCGGTCGCCGTGTTCGAGGACGTCCTCGTCGGCGTGGGCGCGGACGAAGTTGCCGGAGGCGGGCTCGTCCAGTTCGGCCACCGCGCGGACGGCGTCGTCGATCAACCCGACGACATGCGGGAACGCGTCCCGGAAGAAGCCGGAGATGCGGACGGTGACGTCGATGCGGGGACGGCCGAGCTCCTCCAGCCCCACGACCTCGAACCCGGTCACGCGCCGGGACGCGTCGTCCCACACCGGACGGCACCCCAGCAGCGCGAGGATCTCGGCGATGTCGTCGCCCTGGGTCCGCATCGCGGAGGTGCCCCAGACGGTGAGCCCGACGGACTGCGGATACTCCCCGGTGTCGGCGAGGTACCGCTGGACGAGGGAGTCGGCGAGGGCCTGCCCGACCTCCCAACTCAGGCGGGAGGGAATGGCCTTGGGGTCGACGGAGTAGAAGTTCCGCCCGGTCGGCAGGACGTTGACGAGACCGCGCGTCGGCGACCCGGAGGGACCGGCGGGCACGTAACCCCCGTCCAGCGCACGCAGGATGTGCCCGATCTCGTCCGTCGTACGGGCGAGCCGGGGCACGACCTCCTCGCAGGCGAACGTCAACACGGCCACGGCGTCCGGCAGTTCGGTACCGAGCACCTCACGCACCAGAGCGGGCACGGCGGCCGACGCCCAGCCCCGCTCCTCCATCCCCACGGCGACCCGGCGGCACAGCTGCTCCAGCAGGTCGATCGCGTCGGCTGCGGTCCGCGCGGGCCCCTCCACCAGCTCGGTCAGCTCCACCGGCACCTTCAGCGCGGCACCCGGCTCGGCCAGCAACTCCTTCTCCACCAGCCCGAAATGGGCCGCGAAGGCGGACCGCAGACCCGGCAGCGCGTTCGCCTTGCCGCCCCACACCTGGGAGGCCCGCAGCACCGCGAGAACCAGGTTCACGCGGGCCTCGTCGACCGGCCCGCCGCCCAGGATGTGCAGCCCGTCGCGGATCTGCACGTCCTTGATCTCGCAGAGGTAGCCGTCGATGTGCATGACGAACTCGTCGAAGTCGTCGTCGCCCGGCTGCTCGTCCACATGCAGGTCGTGGTGCAGCTCGGCGGCCTTCACCAGCGTCCAGATCTGCGCCCGCACGGCAGGCGCCTTCACCGGGTCCAGATCGCTCACGAGGGCGTACTCGTCGAGGAGTTGCTCCAGCTTCGCCAGATCCCCGTACGTGTCCGCGCGGGCCATCGGCGGCACCAGGTGGTCGACGACGGTCGCGTGCCCGCGCCGCTTCGCCTGCGTCCCCTCGCCGGGGTCGTTCACGATGAACGGGTAGATCAGCGGCAGTTCACCGAGCACGGCG
>DATCQX010000350.1:0-3388 GCA_036569285.1 Streptomyces sp. | reverse complement strand
CGACACCGGCACCGAATCCCTCGTCCTGGTCGCGGAGAGTCCGGCGGCGCAGGAGCCGTCGTCTGAGCTGGCAACTCTTCTCGCCCGACAGATCGAGACGACCGTCGCCGAACGGACTGGGCTGCGGCCCGACCGGGTCGTTCTTGTGCGGCCTGGGAGCTTGCCGAAGACGTCGAGCGGGAAGCTGCAACGGGGGGTTGTCGCGCGGATGTTGGACAGGGGGGAGCTTGTCGGGGGAGCGGAGTGAGCACGGGCTGTTCTTGACGGGGTCAGCGGGGTTGGCCGGCTGAGGCGATCACGCGGCGTATGGGGAGCACCCGTGGCACGCGCTCCTACGCCCCTGACGTTCGCCTCTCCGCCACCGCCCCGGTGTACGTCTCCGTCGTCAGCTCCTCGTCCGCGATCCCCAACTCCCTGAGTACCGCCCGCACATCCTGAAGCGCCCCCTCCAACTCCCCCTCCTCCACCAACGTCTCCACCTCCAGGAACGTCCCCTCCAACTCCGGGACTTCCACGAGCGTCGCCAGCATCTCCCGCCCATACACGGTGAGTTCATAGTTCCGGCAACGCTTCTCGAAGGCGATCAGGACGACGTACCCGAGCCCTCGCAGAATCGCGTGCGCGGCGTCGGGGTCGTCCACGGCGGTCTCGTACTCCGGCTTGGACCCGGAGACGGGGTCGATCGCGGCACCCTTCCAGGTGAGCACCGTCCGACTCCCCTTGTTCGCCTCGATGGTCCGGATCCGCAACTCCTGGTCCGCTGCCTCCAGTTCCCCACCTGCCCGGTCGTAGTACGTATCCCGATACACCTCGACCCGCGCCTCAGCCCGCTCATCGAGCAACCGCCGCACCTCCCCCGGTTCCCGCACCCGCGCCTTCAACTCCGCCTCGACCGGCATCCACCTCTCCCCTCTCCTGATCACACCGTGCGCAACGCGTCGGCGACGATGGCGTCGAACATGGTCGAGTCCGTGCGGATGATTCGCCAAGTGGGCAGCGTCCGGTATCTCCACACCCCGATGTCACAGGTTTCGGCGAGTTCTCGTAATCGGGCCTCCGTGAGCCGTACTCCGCCTGCGAGTGACTCTGGCGACTCCCCGATTTCCGCTGCGCGTTGGACCAAGGCGGGGCTGTCGGGATCCAGGAGAGCGACCCTGACGCGTAGGCCGTGGCCTCCCTGTTCCCTCGGTAGGCAGGCCCGTAGAAGACTGTTGTTCAGGCCGATGAGGCCGAGACCTCGTACCGCGAGTACATCCAACTCGCTTGCATCATGCGCCTGTTGCTGAATCTCGTCCGTTGCGGCGTGCTGCGCGGAGTACACGCGTACGACTTCGGGGAAGGCCGCGAGACCGAGAAGGTGACGGGCGTCGTCGGGCATGTCCAGGCCGTCCGCGATCCGTTCGTACACAACGAGCCGGGACACCTCCCGACGGCCGTTGATGATCTCGTTCACCCGGGCCTGCGTCATGCCTGTGGCGACCCCGATCCTGCTCTGGCTGGCCCCCGAGTACTGCTGGACGTACCGGAAGACGGCCCTCATGTCGCGTGCGCGCAGGGCTTGCCGGACTTCGGCACGCTCCCACGCCCAGTCCGGTAACCGGATCGGCCCGAGCAGTGTCGTCATGGAGCGGCTCCCCCGGTATCGCGAGAAGGAAGGGAGTACGCGATGTCCGTTCACTCCGACCGGCTTCGGCGAGGGCGTCGGTGCCGTGGAGCCTGCGTTGTACGACCCCGCGAGGACGGGGTGATGACGCCGGCTGAACTCGGTAAGCACGGCACGTCCGTGAACACCTATCCGCCCACGCAGGTCGGGAAGGACGGCAAGGTGGATGCCGATTCCGGGCACGATGCGACGCAGGATTAGGGAGCGGTGCTGTGGGCGGTCGTCCGGTGCTGGTTTGTACGCGGGATGAGGATGCGACGGCTGATCTGGTCGTCACCGAGTTGAACAGGCGCGGAGTGCCTGTGCTCCGGTTCGATCCGGGGGGAGGACTTTCCGGCGCCGGTGGTTCTCGCTGCTCGTGCTGGGGGGAGTGGGTGGGGCGGGCAGCTGAGGGTGGGGGGACGGACGGCCGACCTGTCCTCCGTACGCGCCTTGTATCACCGTCGTCCGAGTCCTTACCCGACGGACGCGGAGAAGCAGGCGGGCCGGTTCGCGGCGCAGGAGAACCGGCGGGGGTTGGGGGGTGTGCTGGGTGCGTTGCCGGGGTGCCTGTATCTGAGTCATCCCCAGGCTGTCGCGCGAGCGGAGTACAAGCCCGCCCAACTCGCCGCGGCGGCCCGCGAGGGGCTCCTCGTCCCGGCCACTCTGATCACGAACGATCCGACCGCGGCGAAGGAGTTCTGTGCCGAGCAGCCGACGATCTACAAGCCGCTGCACGCGGGTGCGTACGAGGTTGAGGGGGAACCGGCGGGGATCTGGGCCGCTCCGGTCGCGGTGGAGGAGATCGACGGGGCGGTGGGCCACAGCGCGCACCTGTTCCAGGCACGGGTGCCCAAGGTGGCGGACGTGCGGGTGGTGGTCGTCGGGGAAGAGGTGTTCTGCGCTCGGATCACGGCACCGCCCGGGGTTGTGGACTGGCGGGCGGAGTACCGTCGTCTGTCCTATGAGCCGGTGGGCTGTCCGGCGGAGGTGCGGGGGGCGCTGACGCGGTTCCTCGACGGGTTCGGGCTGGAGTTCGGCATGTCTGAGGCGCTGCGGGCCGAGTTGGTGCGGCGGCTGATCAAGGCCGGTGTTCTGCGGGGGCCGGAGTGGGAGAGGGCTGTTCTGGCCGTGCCCCGGGAGGCGTTTCTCTCGCACGGGTGGTTCGAGTACGAGGAAGGTGGGTGGTACCGGCCGGTGTCCGGGCGCGCGCTCGCGCGGGTTTATGAGGACGACACCCTGGTGACCCAGGTGGCCGGAGCCGTGTTTCCCGAGCAGGTCGAAGGGCGTATCGCGGCGGCGCCCTCGTCGTCGTCCACACTGCCGAGCCTGGTCGTGCGGATGCTCGAAGAATTGCGGGTGGCCGAGGGGATGCGGGTCCTGGAGGTCGGTACGGGGACGGGGTACTCGACCGCGCTGCTCTGTCATGCCGTCGGTGAGGAGGGGGTGACCACGGTCGAGGTCGACGCGGAGGTGTCCGCGCGGGCGGGGATGGCGCTCGCGGGAGTCGGGTACTGGCCCGTCCGTGTCGTCGGTGACGGGCTCGTGGGCCACGGGGGTTCGTACGACAGGGTGATCGCCACCTGCGGGGTGCACACCGTGCCTGCCGACTGGCTCGCCCAGACCCGGCCCGGCGGCGAGATCCTGGTCACCGTCGGCGGCTGGATGCACGCGTCCGAACTCGTACGGCTCACCGTCGCCGACGACGGCACGGCGAGCGGGCCCGTGCTGGGCGGACAGGTCTCC
>DATCQX010000349.1:0-8551 GCA_036569285.1 Streptomyces sp. | reverse complement strand
GTAGTAGAGAGGGCAGCCCTGGCGTGCCAGTTGGACGCTGACCGCCTCTATCGCCTCAATCGCGCTTTACACCTCCTTCCCGACGATGGCGGTGACGGCTCCCTTCTCGCGGGCTACGGTCTCCCACCGGCGGATCAGGGTCGACTTGCCCACGCCAGCGAGACCGTGGACGTGGAAGAGGAACTGATATGTGCCGCAATCCGGGGCGCGGACGAGGTTCACGACGTCCAGGCCAGCAGCCGGGTGGTGAACTCCTCGAAGCCGAGCAGTGCCTCGTCCTTGGGGCGGGAAGGGCGTTTGCCCGGGGCGCGGCTGGCGGGCGTAGCCGGGCAGCGCGGCCAGGAACATGCTCTCCACCGCCCGGTTCAGGCCCTTCACGGTGCCCTTGAGGTGAGGGGTTGGGGGCGGCTCGGCTCCGTCAGGGGTGCCTTCGGGGGCGTAAGCGATGGGCTGCGGCCGCCCTGTACACGGCTCGTCCCGGTCCAGGGTCCCGCCGGTCATCCTTCAGATGTGAACGCTTCAGGGCAGCGCCAAGCTGTTGTCGGGGGTCAGGCCGCTGAGCTTTTCGGGGTTGACCTGGAAGCGCAGGTTCTGGATGCGGCCGTCGACGAGGTCGAAGGAGATGGCGCCGACCGGGTGTCCGTCGAGGGTGCCCAGGACGCCGAGCTCGCCGTTGATGAGGGCTGGCTTCATGGTCAGGGCGGCCAGTTCGGGCTTGGCCAGGAAGCCCACGAGCCAGCGTGCGACGTGCTCGATGCCGTGGAGGGGGCGGCGGGCGGCCGTGACCTTGCCACCACCGTCGGACCAGGCGGTGACCTCGGGGGCGAGCAGCTCCATGACGGCGTTCAGGTCGCCGCCCGCGCAGGCCTCCAGGAACCGGGTGGTCACCCGCTGGCGCTGGGTCTGGTCGGCGTCGAAGCGGGGGCGGCGGGCCTGGACGTGCTCGCGTGCGCGGTGGGCGATCTGGCGGACTGTCGGCTCGGGACGTCCGAGGGTCTCGGCGATCTCGGCGTGTGAGTAGCCGAAGACCTCGCGGAGCAGGAAGACAGCACGTTCGACGGGGCTGAGGGTTTCCAGAACCACCAGCATCGCGGTGGAGACGCTGTCGGCCAATTCGGTCTCCGTCGCGATGTCGGGGGACGTCAGCAGGGGCTCGGGGAGCCACGGCCCGACGTAGGTTTCCCGGGTCGCGCGTGCGGAGGTGAGGCGGTTCAGCGAGAGGTTGGTGACCGTGCGTACCAGGTAGGCCTTGGGGTAGCGAATCGCGTCGTGGTCCGCGGTGCTCCAGCTCAGCCAGGCGTCCTGGAGGACGTCCTCGGCGTCGGTGACGCTGCCCAGCATGCGGTAGGCGGTGGCGAACATGAGCCTGCGGTGTTCGATGTACGGGTCCTGCTCGTCCCTGGCGTCGACCATCGGCTCATGCTGTCATCGCCGTGACCAGGGCGGCAAGGCCCGGGATCATGCCGCAGGCTTGCGGGTGGCGCGGCCGCCCTTGGAGACGATGGTGGTGACGTTCATGCGCTTGCTGAATCGGTAGGTCGTGAGCGGACTGCCGCTGACCATCTCCTTGTACGCGGCGGCGATGCGGCCGGTGAGGTGCAGGCGGCGGGGGGTTTCGTCGGCCTTGGTGAACTGGATGACGGCGTCACGGCGGCCGAGGCTGACCGGCTGGTGGAAGTAGCCGAAGCGGAACGGCTTGACGGCCTTGCCGCGCAGGAGCCGCGCGATGGTGTCGGCGGTGTACTGGGCGGTGGGCAGGCCGCTCTGGCAGGTGCCGTGCATCTGTCCCCAGGGCATACGGACGGCGGCGGCGTCGCCAACGGCGTGGATCCGCGGGTGGGAAACCGAACGCAGGGTGGCATCAACCAGGATGAGGCCGCGGTCATCGGTGGCGATCCCGGCATCGGCGGCGAGCGGCGACACCTTGACGCCGGTGGTCCACAGGCAGGCGTCGGAGCGGACGAGTCGGCCGTCGGCGAGTTCGACGGCGTCGGGCAGCACCTTGGTGACGCGGGCGCCGGTCTCAAGAGTGACGCCGAGGCGGTCCAGCGCGTCGCGGAGATGGGCGCGGGCCTTGGCACTCATCATGCCGCCGGGCTCGTCCGGGCTGATCAGCGTGACGTCCAGGTCGGGGTAGCTCTCGGCGATCTCGGTGGCCGCCTCGATACCGGTCAGGCCGCCGCCGCAGACGGTGACCGTGCCGCCGGACGCGGCGACCTCGGTGAGGCGCGCGGCGAACCGGCCGGCGATCTCCGGTGTGTTGAGGGTGAACGCGTGGGTGTCGGCGCCGGGGACCATGCCGGTGTCGGTCGAGCTGCCCAGCGCGTAGACGAGCGTGTCGTACCCGAGGGTCTCGGCGCCGTCGACGGTGATCTGCCGAGCCTCGGGGTCGATGGCGGTGGCGGTGCCCTGGACGAACGTCACGCCGGTCCCGGCGAGCAGGTCGGGGATCTGATGGTCGGCCAGCTCCTGACCGGCGGCGATCTGGTGCATCCGCAACCGCTCGACGAACCGGCTCGAAGGGTTGACCAGGGTGATCTTCACGCTGGTCCGGCGCGTGCGGTGGGCCAGCCGGATGGCGCTGAACAAGCCCGTGTAGCCGGCGCCGAGGACGACGATGTGGTGGCCGTTGTTCATCGGATCTCCCAAGGTCGGGCACCGGCTGGGTACCGGTGACGCCCATGGGACAAGCAACGCCCAACGGAGGTGACAGGTCGCCGATGTGAACCACGTCACGCCACGTCGGGGCGGCCCAGCGCGTGTTTACTTTCGCGATACTTGCCTTTGCCAAGTTTTGGGTGGGCACCCCTCTCGATTTGTTTGCCTGTAGCAACCAACGGTCTTACGGTTGCTTTAGGCAACGAAGGTGGGAGGTGGAGAGGGTGGCTGGGCAGGGGCAGTTTGAGGAGTTGGCTCGGCAGTTGATTGCTTTTGGGGCCGTGAAGCGGGAGATGGAACGGATTTTGCCGCCGGACTGTCCTGGGGGGTCCACGACGGTGCTGGGGCTGCTCGGGCGGTACGGGGAGATGCGGATGACGCATCTTTCGGAGCTGCTCGCCGTGGACATGTCGGTCACCAGCCGGCATGTCGCACACCTGGTGGAGCGCGGGTGGATCGAGCGGGGCGCCGACCCCGCGGACAAGCGGTCCCGGATCCTGCGGCTCACACCGGCCGGCCGGCAGAAGCTCAGGGACTTGTCGCGCCGGAGTGTGGAGTTGCTCGCTCACCGGCTGGACGACTGGTCCGAGGCGGACGTCGACCAACTGACCGGCCTGCTGGCCCGGTTGCGCGAGGGGTTCGGCGAGTGCAGGCCGGGGAGGCCGCAGCACGCCGTCCGAATCGAACACCCCGTCCGGGCGGCCGAGCACCTCACGAAACCCGGGCACACAGCGACGTCCGCGCACCTCTCAGCGTCCGGACCCTCCGTAAGGCCCGCCCCCCAACCCCCACCCGAGGCCGAACACCTCACCCGTACACCCACGACCACATGAGAAGGAAACCCATGGCTACCACCACACCGGCCGGTGTGCGGGCGCGCGGTAAGCACAGTCCTCAAGGGCACGCGCATGCGCCGATGACGCACCGGCAGATTCTGGAAGCGTTGTCCGGGCTGTTGCTCGGGATGTTCGCGGCGATCTTGTCGTCGACGATTGTTTCGAATGCGCTGCCGGAGATCATCAAGGATCTCGGCGGGGGGCAGTCCGCCTACACCTGGGTCGTCACCGCGTCCCTGCTGGCCATGACCGCGTCGACCCCGATCTGGGGGAAGCTCGCGGACCTGGTGAGCAAGAAGTTGCTGGTGCAGATAGGGCTGTCGATCTACATCGTGGGGTCCGTCGTCGCCGGGCTCGCACCGAACGCCGGGGTGCTGATCACCGCCCGCGTGGTGCAGGGGCTCGGCGCGGGCGGGCTGACCGCGCTCGCGCAGATCATCATGGCCGCGATGATCTCGCCGAGGGAGCGGGGCCGGTACTCCGGGTACCTCGGGGCGACGTTCGCGGTCGCGACCGTCGGTGGCCCGCTGATCGGCGGCGTCATCACTGACACCAGCTGGCTCGGCTGGCGCTGGTGCCTGTTCGTGGGTGTGCCGTTCGCGCTGATCGCGCTGGTGGTGTTGCAGAAGACGCTGCACCTGCCGGAGACGAAGCGTGAGGTGAAGGTCGACTGGGCCGGCGCGTTCTTCATCACCGCCGCCGTCAGCCTGCTGCTCATCTGGGTCACTTTCGCGAACGACAAGTACGACTGGCTGTCGTGGCAGACGTACACGATGGTCGGCGGGGCGCTCGCGCTGGCCGCGCTGTTCATCTTCACCGAGACCAAGGCCTCCGAGCCGATCATCCCGCTGCACCTCTTCCGCAACCGGACGATCGCCCTCGCCTCCGTCGCGTCCCTGTTCGTCGGTATCGCGATGTTCTCCGGCACGGTCTTCTTCAGCCAGTACTTCCAGCTGGCCCGCGACAAGTCGCCCACTATGTCCGGCGTCATGACGATCCCGATGATCGCGGGCCTCTTCGTCTCCTCGACCGTCTCCGGTCAGATCATCACGAAGACCGGCAAGTGGAAGGCATGGCTCGTCTCGGGCGGCGTGCTGCTGACCGCCGGGCTCGGGCTGCTCGGGACGATGCGGTACGACACGGCCTACTGGAAGATCGCCCTGTTCATGGCGGTCATGGGCCTCGGCGTCGGCATGATGATGCAGAACCTGGTCCTCTCCACGCAGAACCAGGTCGCCCCGCACGAACTCGGCGCCGCCAGCTCGGTCGTCACGTTCTTCCGCTCCCTCGGCGGCGCGGCCGGTGTCGCCGCGCTCGGATCCGTGATGTCGACGCGGATCACGCACTACGCCAAGGACACGATCTCCTCGCTCGACCCGCAGTCGCGGCTCGCCGCCGCGAAGGCGAGCGGCTCCGGCGAGATCCCCGACATGGGCAAGCTGCCGGCTCCGGTCCGTGACTGGCTGGAGGGCGCGTACGGCCACGGCATCGCCGACGTCTTCCTGTACGTCGCCCCGATGGCGCTCATCGCGTTCTTCGTCACGCTGTTCATCAAGGAGGTGCCGCTGCGGACGACGGGAGCGATCGCGCAGGCCGCCGGGCACGGCGAGACGGCCCCTACGGCCCCTGTGGCGACGGCAGTTGAGACGACGCCGTCGTGGGCCGAAGTCGAGCCGAAGGCCGAGGCCGACGAGAAGGAACCCGCCCTCGTCGGCGCAACCACCGTACAGAGCAAGCCCGTTGCCGCCACCTCCTCCGCCGGAACCGGCGCGGACTCCGCCCCCGGCACCCCCGTCCACGGCCACGTCCGAGGCGCCGAGAACACCCCCGTCCCGCACGCCGCCGTCACCCTCATCTCCCTCACCGGCCGCCAACTCGGCCGCGCGGTCGCCCAGTCGGACGGTTCGTACGGTGTCGAGGCGCCCGGCGCCGGCTCGTACGTCCTGATCGCCTCGGCGGACGGCTTCCAGCCGCAGGCGGCCACGATCGTCGTGGGCGGCGAGCCGGTCGCGTACGACATCCTGCTCAGCGGGACGAGCGGCCTCGCCGGCGTCGTCCGCGCCGCGACGAGCGGGGACGGTGTCAAGGACGCGATGGTCGTCGTCACCGATGTGCGCGGGGACCTGCTGGCCACCGGGCGGACCGGTGAGCAAGGGGCCTTCTCCTTCACGGAGTTGGTGCCGGGCACGGTGACCGTCGCCGTCAACGCGGACGGGTTCCGGCCGCGCGCGCTGCCCGTCGAGATCGGGGTCACCGGGGTGACGCGCGTGGAGGTCGTCCTCGACGCGGGCGTCCACCTCCAGGGCGTCGTCCGCTCCCCCCACGGCCCGCTCGCCGACGCGCGCGTGACGCTGGTGGACGCGGCCGGGAACGTCGTCGGGACCTCGACGACCGGGACGGACGGGGCGTACGCCTTCTCCGACCTCGACAGCGGCGACTACACGGTGATCGCGACGGGCTACCCGCCGGTCGCCGCCGGGCTGACGGTCGCCGGGGACGGCGTCGACGGACACGACATCGAACTCGGCCACCCGGGCGAGTGAACGAGCGTTGAGCAGGGGCCCGGGGCGGGGTAGCCATCCCCCGCCCCGGGCCCCTTTCCCTTTCTGCATCGCTGAGGAGTTGTGACATGGCGTTGAGCGCCAGAATCCGGACGAAGGACGGCTGGGCGGTGTCCCACGCGGTCGTGACCGTGACCGACATGGCGGGGACGCAGGTGCTGCGGGCGGAGGCGGACGACGACGGTGTCGTCCGGGACGCGACGCCGCTCGCCCCCGGTGCGCACACGGTGATCGTGACGGCCGTCGGGTACGCGCCGGTCGCCTCGACGGCGTTGGTGACGGCAAGCGGGCGGGCCGAGGTGGGGAACGTGACGCTGGCCCGGCAGGGCGGGACGGAGCTGCCGCCGCCCGGGGTGTGGACGGTCGATCCCGTGCACTCCTCCGTGGGGGCCGTGGCCCAGCATCTCGGGATCTCCAGTGTGCGGGGGCGGTTCACGGAGTTCGCGGCGACGATCGAGGTCGCGCCGGACGATGTGACCAAGTCCCGTGTGGAGGCGGTGATTCGGGCGGCCTCCATCGACACGGGGAACGCGTTGCGGGACGAGCATCTGCGGTCGCCCGACTTCCTGGACGTCTCGGCGTATCCCGACATCACGTACCGCTCCAGCGGGTTGAGTGTCGCCGGGGACGATCGGTGGTTTGTGCATGGGGAGTTGGGGATGCGGGGTGTTGTCCGGGACGTCGATCTCGAACTCTCCTACCTTGGGACCGGGGCCGATCCCTGGGGTGGGACGCGGGCCGCGTTCCGGGCCGTCGGGGAGTTGCGGCGGGAGGACTTCGCCATGAACTACAACCAGGTTGTGGCCGCCGGGATCGCTGCTATCGGGACCACGTTGCGGGTGGAGCTTGATGTGCAGGCCGTGCAGGGGGATTCGCTGCCGGGGGTGTGAGGGGGGAGTCACTGCCGGGGGCGTGGAGGCTCGGCTTCTAGGCTGAGGGCATGGCATCGAACATCGCTACCAACACGTCCGTCACCCTCGACGAACTGCTCGACTTCGTGCGGCCCCGGCACCGCGCCCTGCTGATCACGCGGCGCGGCGACGGGGGGCCGCAGGCCTCGCCGCTGACCTGTGGGGTGGACGACTCCGGGCGGATCGTCATGTCCACGTATCCCGAGCGGGCCAAGACGCGGAACGCGAAGCGGGACGAGCGGGTCAGCGTTGTCGTCCTGAGTGACGAGTGGAACGGGCCTTGGGTCCAGGTCGACGGGGTCGCCGAGGTCATCGACTCGCCCGAGTCCGTGGAGCCGTTGGTGGAGTACTTCCGCAACATCTCCGGGGAGCACCCTGATTGGGACGAGTACCGGGAGGCGATGGTGCGGCAGGGGAAGTCCATCATCCGGGTCACTCCGGAGAGGTGGGGGCCGGTGGCGACCGGGGGGTTTCCGGCGCGGTTGGCTTCGCCGGGCGCGTAAGTTCTTCGCCGGGCGCCTAAATCGATACAGCCCCGCGCCCCTATCGGCGTTCGGGTCGTCCGGCGTTTTCTAGGTCCGGTCCATCATCGCCTTGACACCCGCCAGCAGCAGGTTCAGCGCGAACTCGAAGTCCCTGTTGTGTAGCTCCACGATCGTCGCCTCGCCCCTCGACTCCACCAAATCCCTTGTCTCCTCCGCCATTTCCGACAGGTCCTCGCTCTTGTTGAAGAGTTCCAGGGAACGGCGGTAGTAGGCGTCCGGCGTGAGGCCGGCGGCCTCGGTCTGGGCCAGGAAGTGGGCCTCCATCGTGCCGAATCCGTAGACGAACTGGAAGACGGCCGCGATGACGCCGGTGATGTCCTCGACCGGCAAGTTCGTTCTACGGACGGCGCGTTGGACCGCGCCGGCCCATTCGAGGGCGTTGGGGCCGATGTTGAGGTAACGGCCCCCGAGGGGGGACGCCCAGGGGTGCCGGACGAGCAACGTCCGGTACCAGGCGGCCAGTTGACGCAGCTCCGCCTCCCAGTCGTCGGCCTGGGGGAGCGGGACCTCGCCGTACACCTCGTCCAGCGCCAGTTCGAGAAGTTCGTCCTTGGTCTCGACGTACCAGTAGACGGACATCGCGGTGACGTTCAGCTCGGTCGCGAGCCTCCGCATGGAGAACTTGTCGAGTCCCTCGGCGTCGAGGAGGCGGACGGTGGCGGAGGTGATGCGGGGGCGGTCGAGGTTGGCGGGTTGGGAGGACTTACGGCGCCGCTCCTTGTCGGCGAGCCACACACTTTGCCTGGACAAGGGCCGACCTCCCATTTCGCGGGTTAACCACCACACCCTATTAGGGGCGCGGGGCTGTATCGATCTGCGGCTACCGCCGCGTTGGGGGTGGCTCCCTGCTCGAAGAGCTTGGGGGAGCGATCAGCCACAGACAGCCCGCGCACGCCCACTAAACAGAAGCCCCCTCCTCCTTGGGCGCCTTGGTCCCAGCCGCCCTCCTCAACAACCCTCCGGCGACAACACCCCCCAGCATCACAGCGACAGCCCCCACCAGCTGCCCCTGCCGCAACCCCTCTTCCAGTCCACCCGCC
>DATCQX010000348.1:0-4863 GCA_036569285.1 Streptomyces sp. | reverse complement strand
GGGGGGGGGGGCAAGGGGGTTCGCCGGACGGGCCCACCCCGTCCCCGGCGACTCCCGAGGAACCCCCCTCGCCCGAAGTACCCACCCCCAACCCCTCGTTGACCCCCTCCGCATAAGCCCGCACCCACCCCGCCGTCTCCGGATCCTCCCGCTCCAGCCTCTCGAAGCATCTTCGAGCCGTGTCCTCCAGCCGAGCCCGTCGCGCGAACGTGTCCCACGACAGCGCGTCCGCCCCCAGGAACGCAGCCGATGTCCCCTGCGCCCTGTGGCGTTCGACCTCCACCTGCCAGGCCCGGTCGCGGGCCGTGACGAAACCCTGGGCGTGGGCGAGGGCGCGGGCGGTGGTGGAGCGGAGGTGGGGGACGCCCCAGGGGTCGCGGTAGATGTCGGTGGTCATTCTGGGCACTCCCCAATTTTTAGGTTAGCCTTGCCTAACTTAATCGGGAGCAGCGTACGTGAGGGGTGGCGGGGCCATGGCACAGGGCCGGGGGCTGGAGGGTGCGGTGCTGAAGCTCATGGGAGGCAAGGACTTCACCCTCACCGTGACAGCGAAAGAGCAGGTCAGTGAGGGGTACCTCCGGCTGCGCCTCACGGACGGCGGACTGCTCGCCGCGAACCCCGTGCACCCGACGATGTGGGTGCGGCTGTGGTTCCGGAACGCCGGACGGCCCCACCAGCGCGCCTACACCCTGGTCGATCCCGACCCCGGGAGCGGGACGTTCGCCCTGGAGTTCGCCCTCCACGAAGGCGCCGCCAGCGATTGGGCGCGGGGCGCGAAGGCCGGCGACACGATCGAGGCGACCGTCCAGGGCACCGGGTTCGAGAGCCCCGTCCCCGTCCCCACGCACATCCTCGCGATCGGCGATCCCGCGTCGCTGCCCGCCATCAACTCCCTCCTCGACGCGCACAGTTCACTACCGGCGACGGTGTGGTTCGAGGGCGGGGACGAGGAGTTGCCCTTCCGGCACGGTGTACGGCGTGTGCGGCGCGGTGAGTTGGTCGACCGCGTCAAGGCCGAACTCCCCGAGGTGCTCGCCTCGACGCCGTCCCCGTACGTCTGGATCGCCTGCGACACACGGACGACGCGGACACTGTCGTCGTACGTCCGCAAGGACCTCGGTGTCGCCCGGGAGCGGATGCACGCGCTGGGGTACTGGCGCGCGAGCTGACCGCTTCGGCGGGATCATCGGGGCATGGACGTCACGCTGCACCTCGCACAGGACCCCGAGGCCGACGAACTCCTCGGGCGGTCCGCCCTCGCGGCGCTGGTCGGCATGTTGCTGGATCAGCAAGTGCCGATGGAGTGGGCCTTCAAAGGGCCTCGGACGATCGTGGATCGGCTGGGCGGGGAGGATCTCGATGCGCGGGAGATCGCCGTGATGGATCCGGAGCGGTTTGCGTCTGTGCTGTCCGAGAAGCCCGCGGTGCATCGGTATCCGGGGTCCATGGCGAAGAGGGTGCAGCAGCTGTGTTCGTACCTCGTCGAGCACTACGACGGGGATGCGGAGAAGGTGTGGGCGGGGGTCGGGAGTGGGGGTGAGCTGTTGAAGCGGCTGGAGGATCTGCCGGGGTTCGGGAAGCAGAAGGCGCAGATTTTTCTGGCGTTGCTGGGTAAGCAGGTGGGGGTTCGGCCGAGGGGGTGGCGGGAGGCTGCGGGGAGTTATGGGGAGGCCAAGGTTTATCGGTCGGTGGCGGATATTACTGGGGTGGACTCTTTGGCCAAGGTTCGGGCGTATAAGCAGGAAAAGAAGCGGGCTGCCAAGGAAGGTTGAGT
Source organism: Streptomyces sp. (assembly GCA_036569285.1). Classification (GTDB taxonomy): domain Bacteria; phylum Actinomycetota; class Actinomycetes; order Streptomycetales; family Streptomycetaceae; genus Streptomyces. The sequence goes on along the minus strand of DATCQX010000348.1, from coordinate 3,089 downwards.
TTTGGCTGCGGGCGCATTGTGGTTGCTCGCGCAGTTCCCCGCGCCCCTAAAAGAACGAAGCTCCCCCGGCGCTTCCTTCGCGCTGCTCCGAATGGGTTGAATCCGCACCCTCCGCGAATCACCCCCCGCGCGCCATGGGCATCCCCATTGTGTGAGCGGTACACGACTTCTTTCGCGCGGGCGGGTCTGGCTGCGGGCGTTGGTCGTGGTGCTCGCGTTGTTGGTGCCGGGGGAAGTCTGCACGGTGCCGTGTGTGGCGATGGCGGTCGAGAGTGTTGAGTACGACGTCGTCGACAGCGGGCTGAGGCCATCGGCAGAGCAGGCTGTGACGGTGTTGCGGCCGACAGGGCTACCGAAGGCGCCTGCGTACGAACCGCTTCCTGATACGGCACCCGAAATCCGTGTGCCCCACGGGCTTTCCTCGCGGCGATGTGTGGTTCTGCGGTGCTGATGAGGGCGTTGTGGAAAAGCGCCCCTCAACATCACGCAGAGCGAGGAAACATGCCCACAGATCCTTATGCGGTGCTGCGCGCCCTGTTGCGCGCGGAGGCCCGGCGTGTGGCGCCGGTTCAGGAGAAGCGGACGGAAAATGAGCAGCGGCCTCAGGCGCAGGGTGAGCAGAGCCGCTGAGTAAAGAGGGGGTGGCCTACCTGGAATTTCGGATGGCCACCCCTTCTCAGCGTCGCCTCCTCGCCGTCCCGAAAAGCGAACGCGTGATCTCTCTGCCCAATTGCGTGCCGATCGAGCGCGCCAGGGATTTGAACATGCCGCTGCCCACGACCTGCTCCACCATCGACGGTTCCTCTTTCGGCGCCCGGCGCTGAACCTCCTCGGTCTTCGACGCCGGACGCGCCTGCAGTTTCTCGTACGCCGATTCTCTGTCCACAGCCTGTGCATAACGTCCGTGCAGCGGAGAACCGGCGACCGCCTGATCCAGGACGCCCGCATCGATCGGCCCCATCAACGACTCCGGCGCCCGAAGCCGCGTCGCGGCGACCGGCGTCGGCGCCCCCTTCTCGCTGAGGACGGTCACGACCGCCTCCCCCGTTCCCAACGACGTGAGGAGTCCCTCAAGGTCGTACGCGGAATTCGGAAACGTCTTCACCGTCGCCTTCAGCGCTTTCTGGTCGTCCGGCGTGAAGGCGCGCAATGCGTGCTGGACGCGGTTGCCGAGCTGGGCGAGGACGTCGGCGGGGACGTCCTTGGGGGTCTGGGTGACGAAGAAGACGCCGACGCCTTTGGAGCGGATGAGGCGGACGGTCTGGGTGATGGAGTCGAGGAACGCCTTGGAGGCGCCGTTGAAGAGGAGGTGCGCTTCGTCGAAGAAGAAGACGAGTTTGGGTTTGTCGGCATCGCCGATCTCGGGGAGGTCGTGGAAGAGGTCGGCCAACAACCACATCAGGAATGTGGAGAAAAGCTGGGGTTTGTCCTGGACGGCCGAGAGTTCGAGGACGGAGACGATTCCCCGGCCATCAGGGGAGAGCCGTAGGAAATCGGCCGTGTCGAATTCGGGTTCGCCGAAGAAGTCGGACATGCCCTGCGCCTCGAAGGCGGTCAGCGAGCGGAGGATCACGCCCGCGGTCGCCGTCGAAAGGCCCCCGATGTTCGTCAGCTCGGCCTTTCCCTCGTCCGAGGTGAGGAAGGCGACGACCGCGCGGAGGTCTTTCAGGTCGAGGAGTTCGAGGCCCTTCGTGTCGGCGTAGTGGAAGATCAGGCCGAGGGACTGCTCCTGGGTGGGGTTCAGCTGGAGCACCTTGGAGAGCAGGACCGGCCCGAAGCTGGTGACCGTCGCGCGGACGGGGATGCCGTGGCCGAGGCCGCCGAGGGCGTAGAACTCCGCGGGGAACCCGGCGGGGGTCCATTTCTGGCCTACTTCCGCGGCCCTGGCCTGTACTTTCTCCCCGGCCTGCCCCGGCGCCGAAATGCCGGAGAGATCACCTTTCACATCCGCGAGGAAGACCGGCACGCCCTGCGCCGAGAGCTGTTCGGCGATGAGCTGGAGCGTCTTCGTCTTGCCGGTGCCGGTCGCGCCGGCGACCAGGCCGTGCCGGTTGAGCACGGGCAGCGGGATGCGGACGGCCGCGTCGGGGTGGGCCGTGCCGTCCCAGAGGAGGGCGCCGAGGTCGAGCGCCTGGCCCGAGAAGGCGTAACCGGCGGCGATCTCCGTGACCGCGTCCGGGGTCGGTTCGCTCGTACCCATCGACTGCCCCTCGTTCCCGGTTTGCCTCGTTCCATGACGTTATTTGCAGCGTCGCACTCCGCCGCCGTGGCTGCGCCCGGAAGGTCTGGCCCGGTAGGCTTTCCGTGTGATCTTCAAGCGCATCGGAAACGGCCGGCCGTACCCCGACCACGGCCGGGAGAGCACCCGGCAGTGGGCGGACGTCGCACCGCGCCCGGTCCGCCTCGATCAGCTCGTGACGACGAAGCAGCAGCTCGATCTGGAGACGCTGCTCGCCGAGGACTCGACGTTCTACGGGGACCTCTTCGCGCACGTCGTGAAGTGGCAGGGCGATCTGTATCTGGAGGACGGGCTGCACCGGGCGGTTCGGGCGGCCCTTCAGCAGCGGCAAGTGCTGCATGCGCGGGTGCTCGAACTGGAGTGACGTCCACCGGTGAGGGGCCTGCGTTGCCCCTTTCGGGTGCAATCCGTGTGACCGCGCGGTGTCAGATGATCGTTTATTAGTCACGGGCGCGCCGGAGCACTACGCTGCGCTCATGAGCATGCTGACTCCCCCCGGCATGGGCGGCAAGTACCGCATCACAGGCGACAAGTACCCGCGTATGCGGCCATCTCGGCGGCGTGGGCGGCTCGTTGTCGTCGTCGTCGCGTGCGGGGCCGTTCTCGGGGTCGCCGGGTGGGGGACGATGCAGCTCGTCGATGTCTTCACCGGTGGGGGTGGGACGGCGGCGGCCTCCGGGTGTACGCCGAAGCCGAAGAAGGCCGTGCCGGCCAGTGCGCCGGCGGTCGTGCTGCCTCGCCCTGCGCAGATCACCGTGAACGTCTTCAACGCGACCACCCGTAGTGGGCTCGCCAAGACCACCGCTGATGAGTTGAAGAAGCGGGGGTTCAAGGTGGGGCAGGTCGGGAA
>DATCQX010000347.1:0-3896 GCA_036569285.1 Streptomyces sp. | reverse complement strand
GCCGCTCCGTGGGGGTGAGGTCGGGAGAGGTCACCGGGCTTCCTCCCCAGCCGCGCTGGTGGGGGCCAGGCCGTACTGCCAGGCCCGTGTGATCACGTGGGCGGGCGACCTCGCGCCCAGCGCCCTCTCCAGCTTCTTCAGCTCGGCGTGCACGGTGTGGGGCGTGCAATGCAGCGTGGCGGCGATCTGGTCGACGCTCCGGCCCTGGGCCAGGAGCGGGATCAGGTCGCGCAGGGGGCCGGGGAGGTCGATACGGTCCGGGAGGGGTGCGGGCGGGGGCAGGAGCCCGGTGGTGTAGGCGGTGTGCACGGCCGCCGGGCGTGCCGGACTCCCCCTGCCCGCGCCGGTGTGGTCCAGGGCGCGTGTCAGGTGGGTGCGGACCGCGTTCGCCGTGATGCCGAGGTCCTTCGTGATCGTCGTCGGCGTTCCCCCGTCGGCGATCAGCCGCAGCACCTGCGCCGGTCTGCGGTCCAGCCCCGGCACGGTCCGGTTTCCCCGGGGCGCGAACTGGACTCCCGCTTCCTTCAGGGCACGGTGGACGAACCCGTACGAGCGGCCGCACGCGTCCATCAGGTCACGTATGGAGGTCGTGCCGGCGTCGTATCGCCGTTTCAGCTCCTGCCTGCACACACTTCTCTCCTCCTCGGAGAGCCGGGTACGCGCAGGCGGCCACTTGAATTGCGTCACGTCAGCGTTCGTTTCTGTGAACCGGCACGCACAGGAGTCGGGCGTGCCGGGGGGCATCAGGAAGGGGTGGCCCCGCCGCCGCACCCGGTCGGGTGGGGAGCGGCCCGGCGGCGGGGCCCGGGGATCCGTGCACGGTGGACCGGAGTCCACGAGGGGGTTGCGTACACGGGTGGTTCAGGAAAGGGGGGTGGGCGGGTTCAGGCGCGGGTCAGCCACCGGCGGCGTTCGGTGTCGGTGACCTCCCGCCGTTCGTGGTCCAGTTCCAGTTCGGTCAGGCGCACGATGTGCTCGACCACCGCGGGGCCGAACATGTCGTGGGCGAGGTCGCTCTCCTTGAAGTCGGCGAGGGCGTCGTAGAGGGTGGAGGGCATCAGGGGAACGTCGTCGCGCGCGTCGTAGGCATTACCCCTGAAAGCGGGACCGGGCTGGAGCTGGCGCTCGATACCGTGCGTGATGGAGGCGAGAACAGAGGCCACGGCGAGATAGGCGTTGGCGTCCGCGCCTGCGACACGCACTTCCAGACGCAGCCTCGCCTGGTCCCCGCCGACGACCCGCACCGCGCAGGTGCGGTTGTCGTACCCCCAGGTGAACGCTGTCGGCGCGAACGACCCACGATGGAAGCGTTTGTAGGAGTTCGTGTTCGGGGCGTAGAGGGGTGCCAACTGGGGCAGGCCGGCGAGCAGGCCGGCGATGGCGTGCCGCCCGGTCTCGGTGAGACGGCCGTCGGAATCGCCCAGTGCACTGGCCGCCCCGGACCACAGGGAGATGTGGATGTGCAGACCGTTGGCGAGGCCGGTTTCCGGGGCCGCCATGAACGTCGGCGTCAGACCCTCGCGGGCCGCGAGGGCCCGCACCGCGTGCTTGAACAGCAGATGCCGCTCGCAGGCCATCTTGGCGTGACCGTAGCGGAAGGTCAGCTCCACCTGGCCTGGCCCGGCCTCCGACTTCATCGCCTCCACCGGTAACCCCGCACCCATCAGGTCCCGCTGGAGACTGCTGAAGAAGCGGTCCGACACCGGGTCGTGGTCCAGGGAGTAGTCCAGATTCCCCGCCACCAGGGGGCGCAGGCCCTGGCCGCCGGCTTCTGCGGCTGCGGTATCGGTGCCCTGGTAGAGGGAGAACTCGGTCTCGATCCCGGTCATCGGATACAGGCCGAGCTCCGCCAGACGGTTCAGCTGGCGGCGCAGGATCTCCCGGGGCGCGACCTCCACTCGGACACCGTCGTGCGTCACCGCATCACCAAAGACCACGACCGTGCGCTCCCTCCAGGGCACCAGCCGCGTCGACTTCAGATCGGGCCACACCGACAGATCCTGGTAGCCCTGCTCCCACGAGGTCAGGCCAAAACCGTCCGCCGGGCTCATATTCACATCGGTGGCCAGCACGTACGCACACATCTCGGAGCTGCGCCGCGCGATCCGCTTGAGGAAAAGACCGGCCTCGAACCGCTTGCCCTTCAGCTCGCCCTGGCAATTCGGAACCGCGAACAGCACCGTGTCGATCTCCCCGGCCTCGATCAGGGTCCGCAGAGCCGCATACGGCAGATGCTGCTCGGCCTGTCGTTCCTCCGCCGAGGCGTGCACGGGACTCGGGGTCACTTCGGCCTCGTCGTCGACCATGGCCGTCGTCATCAGATGACCTCTCCCTCGTAAGCCGCCGCCGAGCGGGCGGAGCTGTGAACGGGAACGTTGTAGGAGCTGGCCTGCTTGCGCCACCAGACCCAGGCCAGGAGCAGGACGACGAACAACGCGATCGGCGCGTAGTTGAAGGTGTCGACGGAGACCGGGGCGGTCTGCGGGAGGCAGAAAAGAACGGTCACGAACACCACCCACGCCACCGCGACGACTCCGACGATCACGCCCCAGCTGCCGAGACTCCACGGGCCGGGCCGGAACTTATGGCGGTTCTTGATCCGCAGGAAAATCGGGATCATGTACGCCGGCGTGATCCCGATGACGTTGATGCTGGTGATCGCCACGTAGGCGACAGGGCTGTGGAGGCTGGGCAGGGCGAGGACGGAGGCGCAGACGACAACCAGCACGACGGCATTGCGCGGGGTCCCGGTGCGGGGGTCGACCTGCCGCCACAGTGCCGAGCCCGGCAGGGCGCCGTCCCGGGAGAACGCGAACACCATCCTGCTGGCCGCCGCGGTCTCCGCGTTGCCGCAGAAAAGTTGAGCGACGATCACGACCAGGAGCAGGAGCTTGGCCCCGGTGAGACCGAGGGCGTCCAGGAAGATCTGCGCCGGCGGAACCCCAGTCGCAGTGTTGACGGTGCCGGCGTAGTCCTGGATCGCGAAAGTGAGCCCGGCGAGCAGGACACCCCCCGAGAGCCAGGACCAGCCGATCGCGTGGATGATCCCCCGCGAGGCGGACACCTGGGCGTCGGTGGTCTCCTCGCTCAAGTGCGCGGAGGCGTCGTAGCCGCTGAACGTGTACTGGGCGAGCAGGAGGCCCAACGCCCCGACGTAGAGCGGGCTGGACCAGCCGGTGTCGTTGACGAACTCCCCGAACACGAAGGACGCGGGCTGGTGGTGGGAGGGGACAACGGTCAGGGCGCCGACGATGACCAGGACGCCGCCGACGTGCCACCACACGCTGATGCTGTTGAGGATGCTCACCAGGCGCACCCCGCGAAGATTCAAGGCCAGGTGCAGAGCGAGGATGCACAGGAAGATCAGCATGGTCTTCCCCGGCGTCGGCTCGAATCCCCACTGGAGGTTGAGGAACGCCCCGGTGAACAGGGCCGCCCCGTAGTCGATCCCGGCGATCGCACCCAACAAGCCAAGCAGGTTGAACCAGCCGGTGTACCAGCCTGCCTTCCGGCCGCCGAGCTGCTGCGCCTGGTAGTACAGCGCGCCCGAGGTCGGGTACGCGGACGTCACCTCGGCCAGCCCCGCGCCGACGAACATCACCATCGCACCGACGAACAGCCAGCCCCACAGCATCACCGCAGGGCCACCGGTGATCATGCCGAAGCCGTACAAGGTCATACAGCCGCTCAAGACGCTGATCACGGAGTAGGAGATCGAGAAGTTCCCGAACCGGCTCATCCTTCGGGCCAGCACGGGCTGATAGCCCAACTCCCGCAGGTAGTCCTCGTCGAGCTTCCGGGGAACCGCATCACGGCCACGACGCGCACGCACAGGTAAGCCTCCAGAGCATAAGGAACGAGATAAACAGGCAAAACGGTCAGGTGCATGCCACCTG
>DATCQX010000346.1:0-9608 GCA_036569285.1 Streptomyces sp. | reverse complement strand
GAATCTGCGGCTACCGCCGCGTGGGCGCGATCAGCCCACTCGGGCCCGCAGCCGCCCCCGCGACCCTTATGCCCCCGAACGAGCCGCCTTCAAAAACTCCCGCAGGATTCGTTCGCCGGCCAGTACTCCCCGTTCGGGCAGGGCGGTCACCCCGGGGCCCGTCCACCCGGTGTCGGCCAGTTCTCCGTGGCCGGGGCGCCAGGCGTGGTCGACGGTCTCCAGGAGGTCGGCGTCCAGCAAGGAGTCACCCGCGCCCAGGCTCAGAGCGGCGCCCGTGCGCCGCAGCACCTCCCGGACTGCCGCGCTCTTTGTCAGCGGCTTCGGGACCACGTAGATCTTGCGGCCCTGGAGGGACACGCCCCAGCCCAACTGCTCGGCCCAGGCGGAGAGTTCCTTGACCCACTCCTCGGGGAGGAGTTCACGTTCGACGACCAGGTAGGAGAACAAGTCCTCGGCGACGCGTTGTTTGCGCAGCCAGACGGGGTCGGTGTTCTCGGTGAGGTGGGCCTGGATCTCCGCGTGGGGGGCGCATTCGGAGGACAGTTTCGCGGTGACCTCCGCCTGCCAGTCGGCGTCGCTGACGCCGTCCACCAGCAGGTGCCCCCCGTTGGCGCAGATCGCGAACTTCGGTGCGGGACCGGGCAGGTTGATGCGGAGGTACTGCTTACGCGTACGGGTCGTGGTCGGAACGAACACCGCCGCGTCACCGAGATCGGCGAGCAACTGCGCGGCCGTCTCGGTCATGAAGGACAGCGGACGCGCCTCGTGGACCTCGACGCAGAGCAGCCGGGGCGCACGCGCGTCCGGCATGGTGAGGGCGAGGGCGGACGGGGAGTAGATCAGGGTCCGGTCGAGGTCGCTCGCGACTAGCACCGTCATCAGACGGCCACCGCCTTCCCGTCGGCGCCGGTGGCACCGCGTGTGTAGTGAGGATGGATCAACCCGACACAGGTGTACGGGAGGTCGTCGACTTCCTCGACGGGGACACCCCGCTGCTCGGCCAGAAGACGGACATGCCGGAGGTCCGCCCCGGCCCCGGCACGCGCGAGAATCTTCCACGGCACCCGCCGCAACAGCACCCGAGTCGTCTCCCCCACCCCTGGCTTCACGAGGTTGACGTCATGGATGCCGTACTCCTCGCTGATCCGCTCGACGGCCGCCCACCCTTCCCAGGTCGGCGTCCGGTCGCTCGCGAGGAGTTCCTTGACGGCCGCGTCGACCGACTCCCCCACGTCGGGGAAGCGCGCGGAGACGGCGTCCAGGAAGGCGACGGAGACGTCCGCCCCGGCCAACTCCCGGTAGAACTTGCCCCCGTGGAAGTCGTCGGGCCCAACCAGGTCCGCGCGCAGGACAGTTCGCGAAATCAGCCCGGACACCGTCGAGTTGAGGCACGCGGACGGGATCAGGAAGTCCTCGCGCGTGCCGTACGTCCGGACGCAGGAACCGGGGTCGGCGAGGACCGCGATCTCGGGATCGAACCCGGTGGGACCGCCCGCCGCCTCGAACTCCTCGATCGCTGCGGCGAGTTCACGCGTGATCGCGCCCTTGCCGGTCCAGCCGTCGACGAACACCACGTCGGCCGGGTCGTGATGCGCGGCCAGCCAGCGCAGCGCGTTCGCGTCGATGCCCCGGCCGCGCACGATCGACACGGCGTAGTGCGGGAGTTCGAGGCCGTGCCGGTGCTGGGCCCAGCGGCGCATCAGGACGCCGACGGGGGTGCCGGCGCGGGCCAGCGAGACGAGGACGGGGTGCGGGGAGCGTTCCGCGAGGACCGTTTCCGTGACGACGCCGACGGCCTGCGCGAGGCGCTGCGACGACTCCGTCAACGCGGTCTGGAACAGCGCCTGGTACTGCTCGCTCGGCTGGTACTCGATCGGCAGGGACTCCGCGTAGTGCGCGCCGCCGCTCTGCACGGCCTCCTCGCGTTCCTCCGTCGGGGCCTCCAGCGTGACGTCCGAGAGGTCCTGGAGCAGCCAGCCGACCTCCTCCGGGGCGTACGAGGAGAAGGCGGGGCCTCTGAGGGGCTCTGGCAGCATGCGGGGCCTTTCGGGAACGTACGAGGGGATCACCGCGAGGATCACTTGCGGGGTGTGCAGTGACAGTTGGGCCAACAGGCCGTCCGGGGCGTGGAGTTCGGGGGTGTCCGCGGTCGAGTCGACGACCACGATCACCGCGTCGAATCCGGCGCCGGCGATGTTGTACACGTACCGGTCGCCCGGGCCGTCCGCCGGGTTGTCATGGGCCGGGAAGGTGAGGCGGGTGCGGATCGCGTAGCCCGGGTCGTCCACGGCGAGGACCGGGGAGCGGGTTGTTGTGGAGTAGCGGATCTCGGCGGTGGCGGTGTGTTCCAGCTCGTGGGCGAGGCGGAGGGGGGTGTACATCAGCTCTTCGAAGCCGAGGACGTGGACTCGGGTGGCGTCCGCCGGGAGGGATTCCGCGAGGCGAGCGGCCATCTCGGGGAGGACTGCTTCGAGTTGTATTCGGTGGTGGGCTGTGAAGCCGTGACGGCCGCCGTCGGGAAGGCCGAGAGGCCAGTTCAGGTCGACGCGGTTGCATTTCGGCTGCGGGCCGGTGGGGGCTGGTCGCGCCCACGCGGCGGTAGCCGCAGATTCAACACAGCCCCGCGCCCCATTAGGGGCATGCTCGTACCCGGCGACCAGAGCTTGCCCCTTCTCCAGTACGCCTTCCGGCAACCTCACCGTCCCCGACGCCGTCGCCACCAAGTCGATCCTCGCGCCGATCCTCTCCCCGAACTCCTCCAACCTCCCCGCATCCGCCTCGGACCGCATGTCCACCAACGCCACCACCACGTACCGATCCCTCGGGTACCTCTCGTGCAGGTCCCCGATCGTGTTCAGAACCGTGTTGCCCGTCGAGAACTCGTCGTCGACCAGCACCAACGGCCCCTCCCCCGCCAGCAGTTCCGCATCCTCCGGCAACAACAGATGCGACGTGGCGTGCGAGTGCGCCTCCTCGAAGCCGCCCGCACGGGCAACCCCCTCCACCGGCCGCCGAGTCGAGTGCAGGTACGTCACGTCCCCCACCCCGTCCGCGACGGAGTGCCCGAGCCCCGTCGCCGTCTCCGCGTACCCCAGCACCACCGCCGACTCAGCCTCGTCGCCCAGGAGTTCACGCACCCGGCGCCCCAGCGCGAACCCATGCCCGTACACCACGGACGGCAGCTGAGGAACATGCTTGCCGAGGACGTTGGAGACGAGGAGATGCGCCCGCTTGGGATTGCGCCGCAGGGCGAGCCCCAGCATGCCGGGCAGGCCGGCGTCACCGGCCAACTCGACACCGAGCCGCTCGGCCACCCAACTGCCGGACCAGACCTCGTCGTTCACTTCACTCCTCACAACGTCACCGAAAAACCGTCACCGAACACAGCACACCCGCTCAGTCCGGTATCCCGGCCGCCAGCAGATCCACGAACCCGACATCCTCCCGAGCCACCCCGAACACCTCGGCCCGCAGCATCGTCCGCTCGGCCCAGGCCCGATGCGGCTTCACCTCGTTCATCTTGTTCGTGTACTGCGACCGCAGCACTCCCCCACCGCCCCGCTCGGGCCGCAGGATGTCGACGGCGTCGCTGTACTCCTCGTGGCTGACGACGGAGAGCGCGTGGACGGCGGGAACGTGCGAGGGGTGGATGCAGGTCTTGCCGAGGAGGCCGTTCGCGTGGTCGAGGGAGATCTCGCGCAGCAGCCCGTCCATCGCGTGCTCGATGAGGCGTTCGCGCAGTTCGACGGCCTCGACTTCGAGGAAGGGGCTGGCCCGCAGCTGCGGTTTGAACATGCGCTGGGGGACGCGGAAGTACTCCCAGACGGGGCCCGTGACGGTGAACCCGGTGCCGTCGGCGCGGCCGAGCATGTTGACGACGTCGGCGATGACGGACGCGACGATCTGGACGTCGTACGCGGTCATGTCGGGGGCGCGGCGCAGGCCGTAGGAGGAGCAGAAGTCGGTGACGCCGAGACGCAGGGCGAGGACACGGTCGCGGTGCTTCTCGACGGCGCGGGCGATGCCCTCCAGCGCCTCGACGCGGCTCTCGCGGTACATCAGCTCGGGCGTCTCCAGCACGGGCATCCCGAACAGCCGCCGTCCGCAGGCGAGTTCGGCGGCGCTGAGGGCGTCCAGGAACGCCGTGCCGCGTTCCTCCGTGAACTTGGGGAAGACGAAGCCGCTGAGCAGCCGTACGGTGTCGCCGAGGCGGTGGACGAGGTCGGGGATCTGCTCGGCCGTCCGGACCCGGATGAAGAGGAGGGGGAGTTCCTCGGTGCGGGCGGCGAGGTCGGCGAACTGGCGGACGAGGTTCTCCTCGCCGGCGAGGACGTCGTCGTCGCCGATGGAGTCCTCCAGGCACAGCACCATGGAGACGACGCCCTGGGTGGCCTGTTTGATCACGTCGTCGGCGAGGCGGGGGCGGGTCGCCGGGCTGTAGAGCGTGGCGCCGAGGGCCGCGGAGAGCAGCTTGGCCGGGGAGTCCGTGCCGAACTCGCAGGGCTCCTGGTGGAAGAGGCGGCGTCTCTCCTCCGGGGCGATGTGCCCAAAATGACGCAAGGTGTCTCCCCGTAGCGGGTGGTGAAACTGGTAGATCCTGTGAAGCAGGTGACCGGTAATAGTACGTACCGATCAGTTCAAAAGTTCCCGCCGGTCATGAATTTCTGGTAACGGCGACCGGCACCGGCGCATGGACACTTCGCCGCATCCCGCCTTGGTTGTCGTGATCAGCGGCGAGAGGGCAGGATGACCGCATGACGCACGCGATGCTGAAGGGGTCGAACGTCCCGCTCGAAGCCGGTACCGTCCGCGCCGTCCTGCGCTGGACCCCCGGCCAGGGCGTGCCGGACGTCGACGCCTCCGCGCTTCTGCTGGGCCCCGACGGACGCGTGCGCTCCGACGAGGACTTCGTCTTCTACAACCAGCCGCGCCACCCCTCCGGGAAGGTCTGGCGGCTCGGCAAGAAGCGCGTCGCCGACTCCCTCACGGACACCATCCAGACCGACCTCACCGGCGTCGAGCCCGTCGTCGGCCAGATTCTGCTCGTCGCCTCCGCGGACGGGGTCGCCTTCGACCACGTCCAGTCGCTCCAGATCCTGCTGTACGACGCGAACCTCACCGACGCCGAGCCGATCGCCGTTTTCGACGTCCGTCCCGAGACCGGCGAGGAGACGGCTCTGATCTGCGGCGAGCTGTACCGCAGGGGCGACGGCTGGAAGTTCCGGGCGATCGGCGAGGGCTATTCGAACGGGCTGAAGGGGCTCGCCGTCAACTACGGCATCTCGGTGGACGAGTCGGAGGCCGAGGACCAGGAGACCCCACCCCAAGAGGAGCCCCCCGCGAGCCCCCAGACCTTCTCCCAGCCCCTCCCGCCCGAGCAGCCGACGACGCCCCCGCGCCAGCCGGCGTACGGCTACCCGGCCTCCCTGCCGACCTACGGCCAAGGGGGCCAGTCCGCGTACGGCTACCCGCAGGAGTTCAAGATGCCGCCCCAGGGACCGCAGTTCATCGGACGCTGAGACAAAGCCCCGGCGCAACGCCGGGGCTCCTTTCCGCGGCCGGGGCTACTTCTCGGCCTTCGCCTTGTACCCCCGCCCCCACTGCAGCCCCCACCCGTACAACCGGTCCAGCTCCGCCTGGAACCCGTAGACGAACCGCACCTCCCGGCGCACGATCAGCTCCCCCTTGACGTTCTCGATCATCACGACAGCGCAGGACCGCGCCTGGGGGTGCCGTTCGTCGAGCCCGACCTCTATGCGGGGCCCGTTGCTCGGGTACAGCGTGACCTTCGCGTGCGTACGGTCGAACGCCGGGGTCTGGTCGTAGATGTAGACGAACACCAGCAGCCGTTTGATGTTCTCGCGGTGGTCGAGGTTGACGTACATCGTCTCGCCGGACGCCGACCCGAACCGGTCGTCCCCGCTGAGCTTGACGTACGGCGCCTCGTTGACGTCGCCGAGGAAGCCGCCGAGCGGCTGGACGACGCCCCGGGTGCCGTCGGTGAGTTCGTAGAGGCAGCCGAGGTCGAGGTCGACGTTGACCATGCTCTGGCTGTGCCCGACGACCTCCGGGGGCTTGAGCGCCCGGAAGGGGTGGCGCAGGAGGCTCTCGCGCTGCATGCCCCCGAAGTCGGACGTCCGCATCTGCCAGGTCAGGTTGACGCGCAGGTTGCCGGTCGCCGCTCCCTGTTTCGTCAGGGAGACCTGCGGGTGCCGTTTGCTCAGCTCGATCGCGTTGCTCGCCGCGCTGCCCGAGTCGAAGTCGGCCGCGCGGCTGCCCAGCAGCCCGTCGAAGAAGCCCATCGCCCGCCTCATGTCCCTCTCGTAGAACCCCGCCCGGGATAGCCCGACGGGGCGGCCGTACGGACAGCCGCCCCGTCAGAAGCTTTCCTCACCTGAAAGCTGATCACACTCCGGTCTCAGGTGTCAGACGCCGGAAGGCACTTCCGCCTTCGCGTCGTCGGACCCCTCCTTGCCCTCCGCCTCGGCCAGCGCGCGGTTGCGGCGGACCGAGGACCAGAAGGACCAGGCGATGAGGACGACGCCGACGAGGCCGGTGATGACCTCGTGGATCTGGTACTGGATGGTGACCATGAGGAGGACGGCGAGGGCGCCGATCGCGTAGTGCGCGCCGTGCTCCAGGTAGACGTAGTCGTCGAGGGTGCCCTGGCGGACCAGGTAGACGGTCAGCGACCGGACGTACATCGCGCCGACACCGAGGCCGACGGCCATCAGGACGATGTCGTTGGTGATGGCGAAGGCGCCGATGACGCCGTCGAAGGAGAAGGACGCGTCGAGGACTTCCAGGTAGAGGAACATGAAGAACGCGGCGCGGCCGGCGAGCAGGATGACCGGCTTCTCCCTGCCCGTGCGCTTGGCCTCTTCCTCCTCCTCGTGCTCCCGCTCCTCTTCCTCTTCGAGCTTGTTCTCGAAGTATCCGGAGAGCCCGCCGACGACGAGGTAGGTGATCAGGCCGAGGATCCCGGAGAGCAGGACCGTCTCCGTCTTGTCGACGTGCCCGCCGCCGTGGATGTGGGCGTTGGGGGCGACCGTGAACGCGGCGGTCAGCAGGACGACGAGGGCGATGCAGACCGACAGCATGTCGACCTTGCCGAGCTTGGCGAGCGGGCGCTCGATCCAGCCCAGCCACTTGATGTCCCGGTCCTCGAAGATGAAGTCCAGGAAGATCATCAGCAGGAACATGCCACCGAAGGCGGCGATCGACGCGTGCGCGTCGGTGACCAGCTCCTGGTAGCGGTTCTTGTCGTTGAGGGCGAGGTCGACGGCTTCGATGGGGCCGAGTTTGGCGCTGATCGCGACGATCACCACCGGGAACACCAGGCGCATGCCGAACACCGCGATGAGCACGCCGACCGTGAGGAAGATGCGCTGCCAGAAGGCGTTCATCTTCTTCAGGATCCCGGCGTTGACCACAGCGTTGTCGAACGACAGGGAGATCTCCAGGATGGAGAGGATCGCCACGACGCCGAGGCCCGTCCATCCGTCGTAGAGGACGCCGACGGCCAGGCCGATCGCGGTGACCGCGAACGACCAGCCAAAGGTTTTCAGAAGCACTGGCTACCCAATCCGTAGGTACGGGGCTCCCCCGCGCCGTACTCGGCTTTACGAAACATTGACTCCGAAGTCTAGAGCGATGCCCCGCAAACCCGACGCGTACCCCTGTCCGACCGCACGGAACTTCCACTCCCCCTGGTACCGGTACAGCTCGCCGAAGATCATCGCGGTCTCCGTCGAGGCGTCCTCGGAGAGGTCGTAGCGGGCGAGTTCCTGGCCGTCCGCCTGGTTGACGACCCTGATGAACGCGTTGGCGACCTGGCCGAAGGTCTGGCCGCGTTCGTCGGCCATGTGGATCGAGACCGGGAAGACGATCTTGTCGACATTGGCCGGAACCTTCATGAGGTCGACGATCAGGGACTCGTCGTCGCCGTCGCCCTCGCCGGTGAGGTTGTCGCCGGTGTGCTCCACCGAGCCGTCCGGGCTCTTGAGCTGGTTGTAGAACACGAACCACTCGTCGCCCAGGACCCGGCCGTTGTTGCACAGCAGGGCGCTGGCGTCGAGGTCGAAGGGGGCTCCGGTGGTGGAGCGCGCGTCCCAGCCGAGCCCGACCATCACCTGTGTGAGGTTCGGCGCGGCCTTGGACAGGGAGACATTGCCTCCCTTGGCGAGCGTGACGCCCATGTTGCTGGTCCTCCCCTGGTGGTGCTTGCGCGGTTGTCCAGCGCGCCCGGCGTCACGCGACGCCGGGCGCGGGGACGGGTGTCAGACGTTGACGCCGAAGTCCTGGGCGATGCCGCGCAGGCCCGAGGCGTAGCCCTGGCCGATGGCGCGGAACTTCCACTCGGCGCCGTGCCGGTACAGCTCGCCGAAGACCATCGCGGTCTCCGTCGAGGCGTCCTCGGAGAGGTCGTAGCGGGCGATCTCGGCCTCGCCGGCCTGGTTCACGACGCGGATGAACGCGTTGCGGACCTGGCCGAAGGACTGCTGGCGGTTCTCGGCGTCGTAGATCGAGACCGGGAAGACGATCTTGTCGACGTCGGCCGGGACTCCGGCGAGGTTGACCTTGATCTGCTCGTCGTCGCCCTCGCCCTCACCGGTGATGTTGTCGCCGGTGTGCTCCACCGAGCCGTCCGGGCTCTTGAGGTTGTTGAAGAAGACGAAGTTCGCATCGTTGGCGACCTTGCCGGACGAGTCCACCAGCAGGGCGCTGGCGTCCAGGTCGAAGTCGGTGCCGGTCGTGGTGCGGACGTCCCAGCCCAGACCGACGATGACCGCGGTCAGGCCGGGGGCCTCCTTGGTCAGTGAGACATTGCCGCCCTTGCTGAGGCTGACTCCCACGAGTCCTCCCTTGGGTTCCTGGGGCGGGGAGCCCCGTCGTGCTTCGGATATGTCGGATCAACGATCCGATCCTAGTGACGGGTTCCCGACACCCGCAGGCCCTGACCCGGAAGAATCACAGGGTGTCGACCCTTAGGGGATTCAGAGGGTGTCCAGTGCCTTCACGTACTCGCCGAGGTCCCGGGCGTCCGGCAGTGCGTTGACGACCGTCCAGCGCACGACGCCCTCCTTGTCGATGACGAACGTGCCACGCACCGCGCAGCCCTTGTCCTCCGCGAAGACGCCGTACGCGCGGCTGACCTCGCCGTGCGGCCAGAAGTCGCTCAGCAGGGGGTACTCAAGGCCCTCCTGCTCGCCGAAGACGCGCAGGGTGTGGATGGAGTCGTTCGACACGGCCAGCAGCTGGGTGTCGCGGTCCTCGAACTTCGGCAGGTTGTCGCGCAGCTCGCACAGCTCACCGGTGCAGACGCCGGTGAAGGCGAAGGGGTAGAAGAGCAGGACGACGTTCTTGGCGCCCCGGAAGTCCGAGAGCCGCACCGTCGCACCGTGATTGTCCTTGAGCTCGAAGTCAGGAGCCTTCTCGCCGACCTGGATCGCCATCGGGATCTTTCCCTTCGCTGGGCTGTTCGGGGGAGGTCAGCCTACGGCGAGGGCACGGGGGCGCCTGGAGGGGGCGGGGTGGCGCGCGGGGCGCAGGGCCGTCCGTCGGTGGTGCCGGGGGACGACTCGGCGGGTGCGGGGGCTCCCTGGAAG
>DATCQX010000345.1:0-2991 GCA_036569285.1 Streptomyces sp. | reverse complement strand
GCCGTACACGAAGGGGTCACCGCCCTTGAGCCGGACGACCGACCTGCCCGCCTTCGCGTGTTCGATCAGCGCGTCGTTGATGGCCTCCTGAGCCATGTAGCGGCCGTACGGGAGTTTGGCCGCGTCGATCACCTCGACGTGCGGGGGGAGTTCCGCGAGGAGGTCCCGCGGGCCGAGGTGGTCGGCGATGACGACGTCCGCCTCGGCGAGGAGGCGGCGGCCTCGGACCGTGATGAGGTCCGGGTCGCCGGGGCCGCCGCCGACCAGGGCGACGCCGGGGGTGCGGGTGCGGTGGTGGGGGGCGACGAGGGTGCCGTCCCGCAGGCCGGCGAGGACGGCGTCCCGGACGCGGGCCGTGTGGCGGGGGTCCCTGTTCTTCGCGTCCGTCGTCAGGACAGCGATGGTGACGCCCTCGCTGGTGCCGGTGGCGGGGGTCCAGGCGGTGGCCTGGTCGGCGTCGTCGGAGCGGACGCACCAGACGCGGTTCGCTTCCGCCTCGGCTGAGGCGAGGGTGTTGGCGTTGTCGTCGTCCGTGGCGATCAGGGCGTACCAGGCGGTGGCGAGGTCGCCGGGTTCGTAGGGGCGCTTTTCCCAGGTGAGTTCGCCCGCTGTCGCCATTGCCTCGACCGAGGGGGTGGCTTCCGGGGAGATCAGGGTGATGTCCGCGCCGGCCGCGATGAGGGCGGGGAGGCGGCGGCCGGCCACCTGGCCGCCGCCCAGGACGACCACTCGGCGGCCGGTGAGGCGGAGGCCGACGGGGTAGGGGGGGTGTTCGGCGGCGGCCATGGGTGGCTCCTGGGTGGGTGGTGGGGCTTTGACGTGCGGATTTTACGGGGTGGGTGGATTTCGGGGGCGGGGGGTTCGGTGGGTGGGCTGGTGCGGGTTGAGTGTGACTGGTCGCGCCCACGCGGCGGTAGCCGCATATCAGATACAGCCCCGCGCCCCTAAAAGACTTCGGGCGCGGATTCGTTGTGGCTGATCGCGCCCACGCGGCGGTAACCGCACATCAGACACAGTCGCGCGCCCCTACGTAAGGAAAGGGGGCCTGCGTTTTGCGGCAAGCCCCCCCTTCCTTCCTTTACTCCCCCTACTTCTCCGTCACTCCCGCCGAGTCGAACGTCGCCACCTCGTGCATCGCCCTCGCTGTGCTCTGGACCAGCGGGAGGGCCAGGAGGGCGCCGGTGCCCTCGCCCAGCCTCAGGTCCAGGTCGACCAGGGGGCGTAGGCCCAGTTTGTTGAGGGCGGCTACGTGGCCCGGTTCCGCGCTGCGGTGGCCCGCGATGCAGGCGGCGAGGACTTCGGGGGCGATGGCTCGGGCCACCAGGGCCGCGGCGCCCGCGCTCACGCCGTCCAGGATGACGGGCGTGCGGAGGGAGGCGCCGCCGAGGAGGAGGCCGACCATGGCCGCGTGTTCGAAGCCGCCGAGGGCCGCGAGGACGCCGATGGGGTCGGCGGGGTCGGGCTGGTGGAGGTCCAGGGCTCGGCGGACCACCTCCGTTTTGCGGGCCAGCGTCTCGTCGTTGATGCCTGTGCCTCGGCCGGTGACCTCCGCGGGGTCGGCTCCCGTGAACGCCGAGATCAGGGCGGCGGACGCCGTGGTGTTGGCGATGCCCATCTCGCCCGTCAGGAGGGCCTTGTTGCCGGCCGCCACCAGGTCGCGGGCCGTTTCGATGCCGACCTCGATGGCCTGTTTGGCCTCCTCGCGGGTCATCGCGGGGCCCGTCGTCATGTCGGACGTGCCCGCGCGGACCTTGCGGGGCAGGAGGCCGGGGGTCGCCGGGAGGTCGGTGGCGACGCCGACGTCGATGACGCAGACCTCCGCGCCGACCTGGCTCGCGAACGCGTTGCAGACCGCGCCGCCGCCGAGGAAGTTGGCGACCATCTGGGCCGTCACCTCCTGGGGCCAGGGGGTGACGCCCTGCGCGTGGACGCCGTGGTCGCCCGCGAAGATCGCGACGGCCGCGGGCTCCGGGATGGGCGGCGGACACTGCCGGGACAGGCCGGAGAGCTGGGCGGAGATGATCTCCAGCATGCCGAGTGCGCCCGCCGGCTTCGTCATCCGCTTCTGCCGCTCCCACGCCTCGCCGAGCGCCTTCGCGTCCAGCGGGCGGATGCTGGAGACGGTCTCGGCGAGGAGGTCGTGCGGGTCCTCGCCGGGGAGGGCGCGGCGGCCGTACGTCTCCTCGTGGACGACCCACGACAGGGGACGGCGCTTGGCCCAGCCCGCCTGGAGGAGTTCCGGCTCGGGCGGGAACTCGTCGACGTAGCCGACGCACAGGTAGGCGACGACCTCCAGGTGCTCGGGCAGGCCGAGGGCGCGGACCATCTCGCGCTCGTCGAAGAAGCTGACCCAGCCGACGCCGAGGCCCTCCGCGCGGGCCGCGAGCCACAGGTTCTCGACCGCCAGCGCGGAGGAGTACGGGGCCATCTGCGGCTGGGTGTGGCGGCCGAGGGTGTGCCGGCCGCCGCGCGTGGGGTCGGCGGTGACGACGATGTTCACCGGGGTTTCGAGGATCGCCTCGATCTTCAGTTCCTTGAACTGCTTGGCGCGGCCCTTCGGCAACGACTGCGCGTACGCCTCGCGCTGGCGCATCGCCAGGTCGTGCATCGACTGGCGGGTCTCCTGCGACCTGATGACGACGAAGTCCCACGGCTGCGAGTGGCCCACCGAGGGGGCGGTGTGGGCGGCCTCCAGGACGCGGAGGAGCACCTCGTGCGGGATGGGGTCGCTGCGGAAGCCGTTGCGGATGTCCCGGCGTTCACGCATGACCTTCAGGACGGCCGCGCGTTCCGCGTCGTCGTAGCCGGGGGCCGCCGGGCCGCTCTCCTCCGTCGTCGCCAGGTCGTCCGCGCTCTGGACGACGCCGTCCTGCTCGTCTCCCTCCCGCTGCGCCGGGAGTGTCACCGGGGGGGTCGGGGCGAGGTGGTCGGGCGTCGGGACGTGTCCCTCCACGGCCACGAACTCGCCCACGGTGTGCGGGGGTTCGGGGG
>DATCQX010000344.1:0-3195 GCA_036569285.1 Streptomyces sp. | reverse complement strand
CGACTGGGCGGCCTCCCTGATGCGCTCCAGGAACGTCGACGGGTCGACGTCCGTCTCGCCGAGGAACGACTGGATCTCGCCCTCCAGGTGGTCGCGCAGCCACGGGACGGCCGAGAACTGGGTGCGGTGCGTCTCCTCGTGCAGGCACACCCAGAGCCTGAAGTCGTGCGGGTCCACGTCCAGTTCGCGTTCCACGTGGACGATGTTCGGGGCGACCAGCAGGAGCCTGCCGCCGCCGTTCGCGCCCGCCGGGAGGTCTCTCGTCGGCGGGGCGAACGTCTCGTACTGGCCGAGGACTCTCGACGAGAGGAACGAGAGCAGCATGCCCAGTTCGACGCCGGTCACCTTGCCGCCGACCGCGCCCAGGACCGCGCCGCCCGGGGAGTTGCCCCGGCGCTCCTGCATCTTGTCGAGCAGCGGTTTCAGGATCTCGCGGAAGCCCGCGACGTTCGCCCGCACCCACCCCGGCCTGTCCACCACCAGCACAGGGGTGTCGTGCAGGTCCTCCGACCCCATCCGGGTGAATCCCCGGACGTGGCCCTCCGACGCCTTCGCGTACCGCCGTAGCTCCGACACGACCTTCCGTGCCTCGTCCCGGCTCACCTCGGGGCCGGGCCGCACGAGTCGCGTCGCGGTCGCCACGGCCAGATTCCAGTCGACCATCCCGGAAGAAGCACCGATGCTCGTCATGCCGTCAACCGTACGTGAGCGGTCCGACAAGGGGCAGGGCGTGGAGAGGGCCGGTGGGTGAGTGGGCGCGGCTTCGGTGGGGGCTGGGGTGGGAGGCGTTTCGCTCACCCGCGCTGGCGGGGTGCCTCCCCCAAGCTCTTCGAGCAGGGGGGACCCCCAGCCCACCCGTGCCGCCCCTAGCGGCACGACTGCCCGCAGCTGGGTAGCGGTGGTGGAGTGGGGGCGGGGGCGGCGCAGCAGGCCGCAGCTGGGCCTAGAAGGAGAGGCGGCTGCGAGCGGGTGGTTTCGAGTGTGCGTTCAGCCGCAGCCGCACCCCGCCAGCGCCGATGCCGCCCTGTCCAGCGCCCCCTGGGCTGCCCCCGCGTCCGTCGTGTCCGAGGCCAGGAAGGCGAAGGCCAGTTGGCGGCCCGCGCGGTCGACCACCGTGCCGGCCAGGGCGTTGACGCCTGTCAGGGTGCCTGTCTTTGCGCGGACCACTCCTGCTGCGGCGTTGGTGTAGCGGGTGCTCAGGGTGCCTGTGAAGCCTGCTACCGGGAGGCCTGTCAGGACGGGGCGGAGGTTCGGGTGAGTGGGGGAGGCCGCTGTTACCAGGAGGGAGGTCAGGAGGTTTGTCGTCAGGCGGTCTGATCTGTCGAGGCCGCTTCCGTCTTTGATCGAAACGCCCGCTACAGGGAGGCCCAGTTTCTTCAGTTGGGCGGTGATCGCGGTGCCGGCGCCGGTGAAGTCGGGGCGGATGCCGGTGGCGAGGGCGGTGTGGCGGGCGAGGGACTCGGCGATGTCGTTGTCGCTGTTGGTGAGCATGCGCTCGACGAGGGTGGAGAGGGGAGGCGAGCTGACGGTGGCGAGGGTCTGCGCGCGGGAGGTCGCTTTCGAGGGGCCGGGGGCCTTCGTGGTGATTCCCTCGGCCTCCAGGAAGCCCGCGAACTTGGCCGTCGCGTCGGCCGCGGGATCGGGCACCCGCTCGACGTCGCCCCGGGTCGAGTCGTCCGTCCGCCCTTCGTCGGCGGTGAGTGGCGTCACGCGCGCGAGGTTGGGGTTCTTGCCGATGACGTGGACGTCGGAACCGGCGTACAGGGTGGTGTCGTACGACAGGGTGACGTCGGTGAGGCCGCGTTTCTTGAGGGCGGCGGCCGTCGACTTCGCGAGGGTGCGCAGGCTGGCCCACCCCTGCGCGTCCGCGCGCGCGGTGAGCGTCGGGTCGCCGCCGCCGACGAGGACCAGCTCACGGGTGTCGGGTTCGAGGGCCGCGCGGGTGACGAGGCGGTGGTCGGGCCCCATCGCGGAGAGCGCGGCGACGGCCGTGGCGATCTTGGTGGTGGAGGCGGGGGTGAGCGGGACGTTCGGGCCGGCGCCGTACAGGAGCCTGCCGGTGGCGACGTCCACGACCGCGGCGGCGCGGTGTGCGCCGAGGGCCGGGTCGGCCAGGAGAGGCCCGAGAACGGCCGTGAGGGCCCCTGTGGCGGGCGCGGGGGCCTTGGCGGTCCCGGAGGCGGTCCCGAGGCCCGCGAGGACGGAGAGGGCGCTGGGAGCCGGTTTCGGTGCCTGGGGCGTCGTCCCGGAGGAGCCGGCCGGGCCCCGGCCGTGGTCCGAGCCGCTGAGCGCGGCGGCGTGCTCGCGCTCGGCCGTCCGCTGCCCGCTGGAGTCCCACGGGCCCGCGACGGTGGCCGCGCCGACGGCCAGCGCGAGGCCGGCGCCCGCCGCGCCCGCGCTGTAGCGCCAGGTCCGCCGGGGCGAGACCTCGGCGGCCTTCGCGAGATGCGGCTTGGCGGCTTTCAGCAGCTTGGCGACGTGCGGGGAGACCGCCCGGGCGGTCCGTACGGCCTGGGGCCGGGCCGCCGCGACGGCCTTGGCGAGACGCGGGCGGACGGCGCTCGCGACCCGCTCCACATGCGGTCGCGCGGCCTGCCACGGTCTGCGCTCCACCACGACCACCAGCCCCTTTCGCGACCACTCACCGGCGTGAGGGACACTTAACCACCCGAAGTACGTGCTGATCATGGAGGAGCCACCGGTGGAGTTCGACGTCACGATCGAGATCCCGAAGGGTTCGCGCAACAAGTACGAGGTGGACCACGAGACCGGTCGGATCCGCCTGGACCGTCGACTCTTCACCTCGACCGCCTACCCGACCGACTACGGCTTCGTCGAGAACACCCTCGGCGAGGACGGCGACCCGCTGGACGCGCTCGTCATCCTGGACGAGCCGACGTTCCCGGGCTGTCTCATCAAGTGCCGCGCGATCGGCATGTTCCGGATGACGGACGAGGCCGGCGGCGACGACAAGCTGCTGTGCGTCCCGGCGACCGACCCGCGCGTGGAGCACCTGCGTGACATCCACCACGTCTCGGAGTTCGACCGCCTGGAGATCCAGCACTTCTTCGAGGTCTACAAGGACCTGGAGCCCGGCAAGTCCGTCGAGGGCGCCGACTGGGTCGGCCGCACCGAGGCCGAGGCCGAGATCGAGCGGTCCTACAAGCGCTTCCAGGACCAGGGCGGCCACTGAGC
>DATCQX010000343.1:0-19648 GCA_036569285.1 Streptomyces sp. | reverse complement strand
GGCGGCGCTGTTCTTCGTCCCGGTGCACACCACCTTGATCGTGTGCGGGCCCGCGGCCAGGTTCGTCCTCTCGAACAACGGCACCTGCTTCGTCACCGTCGACGCGTAGGCGTCGATGCCCGCCTGGGCCAGGGTGCCGTCCAGGTAGACGTCCACCTTGCCCATGTTCGGCTGCGTCATGCTCAGGTAGCGCACGCCCGTGCCGGTGAACGAGAACTCGGCGTAGTTGCCCGCGGTACTCGTGACCTTCTCGGACCCGTTCACGTCCCTGGAGTCGTTCCAGTTGGACCAGGACCCGGAGTAGGACACGCTGGCGGCCTTGTCGTCGACGTGGTTCCAGCGCTGCCGCACCAGCGCTTTTGACGCGGGAGACGCGTTGCCCTGGGCGTCCACGACGTAGAGCCGGTAGTCACCCGCCGTCTGCGGGACGCGGATGCTCAGCGCGGTGCCGCTCGCGCTGGTCATGGTGGCACCGGCGGCGAACGTCGTCGTACCGGCCGGTGCCAGCCACAGCGTCTTGGAGGCGTCCTTGGGGCTGCGCACCGGAACGGTCGTCACGCCCGTGCCGGCGAACGTGCTCGCGGGCAGAGCGTAGTCCTGCGCAGCCGTGACGGCGGCGGGCAGGAGGTTCTTGTAGGCCTCCTCCAGGCCCGCGTTCAGGGCGATGCCGTACGCCTGGGACGGCCACACGTTGTCCCCGTAGCCCTTCACATCCGTGATCGTGCTGTTCGGGACGTTCCTGCCGGCGATCTTGTTGACGGTGCCGTAGTTGTCGGTGATGGCCAGGTCGTGCTGGCGTCCCCAGGTGCCGGAGTTGACGGTGTACGCCAGGCCGGGGTCGACGTCGAACACGTTGTCGTGGTAGTTGATGAAGGCGGAGCCTTCATCGGGGTGCAGGCCGTACTTGTGGCCGGCCGGGACGCCCTTGATGTAGTTGTCGCTGATCTCGGTTCCCGGCTGGCTGCCCAGTGTGTAGATGGGCGCGGAGTCGCCGAGCACCTGCATCGTGTCGATGATCTCGTTGTACTTGATGGTGTTGTTCTTCGCCGTGGTGGTCGGGTTCCCGGGGTTGACGGAGTTCGTCGAGCCGTCGAAGTTCCACCAGCCCCAGCCGAGCGTGATGCCCGCCCACGGGGACTTCTCGATCCGGTTGTGCCGCACGGAGAGGGAATCGACGAAGTACGCCGACACGGGGCTGGAGCCCTGGAACAGCACCGCGCTGTCGTAGAGGTAGTTGTCGGTGATCGATATGTTCTTGCAGAGTCCCTCGACGTCCACCGGGTACTTCTCGTGGTTGGCCGAGGTGTAGTCGCCGATGTACACGTGCTGGGGATGCCCGACCGTGATGGCGGATCCGCCGATGTCGTTCGTGACGTTGCCGGTGAGCTGGGAGTCCGTCACATCGTTGGCCAGGGTGATCCCGTCGGCACCGGTGTGCTGCACCGTGTTGCCCCGCAGGACGATCCCGTCCGCGTTCTCGATCTGCACGGCCGCGGGCGGCAGGTCGACATTGCGGTAGGTGTACGCGTGGAAGTTCTGCCTCGCGTACACATTCGAGCTGGCGTTGCCCTGCGTTCCCTGCCGGAAGACGGAACCCGCGACCTCGACCAGGTTCCAGTCGGAGTGCTCGACCGTGAGCCCGGAGAACGTGATGTTCCGCGCGTGGTCGGTCCTCGACGTGCCGGCGATCCTCAGGAGGGTGGACACGTGGTTCGGCGCGAAGACCTGCGCCGACGTCATGTCCTCGGAGCTGGACTTGTAGTAGTAGAGCGTGCGGGCGGTCTTGTCGAAGTAGAACTCGCCCGGCTGGTCCAGGAACTCGTACGCGTTCATGAACGTATGGCTGCCGCTCGCCCTGAACGGGCCGTACGGCGGTGCCTGGGCGATGGCCGCGCCCGGCTGCTGGAACAGGGCCACCCGGTTCGCGCCGTCCGAGCTCGTGGTGATCTGACGGACGCCCACGACGGCCGTGGTCCAGGTCGTGGCCGACAGGATCTCGACGTCGTCCTGGTTGGAGACGACGGCCGGCAGGTCGGAGAGGCTGTACTTGGCTCCGTCGCACTGCGAACCCGACTCCCACGCCCAGGGAGCCTGGCCTGCCACGACGGTGTAAGTCCCGTAGCACCCCGTCGTGTTGATGGTCTTGGAGGCCATCTGGGCGCGCTTGCCGTTGACGTAGAGGGCGCGGAGCTTGTCGTCCCGGTCGAGGGTGGCCTTCCAGATGTTCCCGCTGTGCCGGGTCCAGCCGGACACCTGCACACCGCCGTCCAGGACCGGCTTCTCGCCCGGGTAGGCCGCGTACACGATCTGATGCCCGTTCGTTCCGGAATCGGCCGAGGTGAAGTCGATGGTGCTGCTCACCGGATACGTGCCGCCCCGGAGAAAGACGTTGATGTCTCCGGTCATGTTGTCGTTCACCGTGCGCACGACGTCCCGCGCGTGCTGCAGGGTCTTGAACGGCGCGGAGATCGTCCCGGCGTTGGAGTCGCTGCCGCCGGGGGCGACATAGTACGTCGCCTGGACCGCGGCCGAGGCCGGCGTCGTCGTGAGGGAGGCCAGCAGCGCTGCGGAGCAAGCCACCGCAAGCACTGCTGACACCTGGCGGATGATGGAGGTGACGGATTCATAGCGGGCTACGAGTGTCATCGCGAAGTCAGGGTCCCTTCGGTGCGGACGCCGATCGTCAGCAGCAGGTTGACGTGGGTGAAGGGTGTCTCGGGTGTTCACCGCCGGCGATCGAGGCCTGCCGGCGTGGTCGAACGTCTGGGGAGGTCCGGGAACTGCTCGGCCGGCCGGGTCGCCTGGCCGATCAGGCCGCCGCGGACACGTACGTCGTAGCGGAGCCCGCAGTCCCGGACTGCCGCCGGCCCGCGTTCGAGGGCGGGGCGTCGCAGCGCTGCGGGTGATGCCGGAGCCACGCCTCGTTGGCCGGTCGGATCGCCGCCGCTCACATGCCCAGGGCGTCACAGCCCCACCGGCTGCCATTCCTGGTTGGAGCCGCCGTTGGCGGGCCACTGGATGATTCTGGCGCCGTCGGCGGTGGATCCACTCCGCACGTCCGCGCACAACCCGCTCTTGACGTTGACGAGGCGGTAGCAGCCGTTGGTGGCCGCCGGAACGAGCTTCCACCACTGGTTGGTGCCGTTGGCGTCCGACCACTGGTCCAGGGCGGTGCCGCTGCTGGTGGAGTTGCCCGGGACGTCGAGCACTTTGCCGCTGTTGACGTTGGACAGGCGGAACGAGCCGTCGTGGTCGGGGAGCAGCTTCCACTGCTGGTTGGCGCCGCCGGACCACGTGGACTGGATGACGGGCCCGCCGTCGGAGGCGGAAGAGCCGGAGACGTCCATGACCTTGCCGCTCTTGCGGTTGACCAGCTTGAAGACGCCGGTCAACAGGCCGATCGTGATCGTGGTGCTCGTTCCCGCGGTCAGCGACACGATGCGGGCGTGGTTGCCCAGCGACGACGTGGTGACCGTCGCGCCGGTGCTGATGGACGTGATGCCGCGCCGGCAGATGAAGGTGATCTTCTGGTCGATGTCGGAGGTGAGCGCGACGGTCGCCGTGCGGGCCGCCGTGTCCCACGCCAGGGACTGGACGGTGATGCGGTTGCGGCCCCGGACGCCCTTGATGGTGCCCTTGTCCAGCTGGTCGGGGAGGGCGGGGAGGATCTCCAGGACACCGGGGCGGGTGTAGACGAGCGCTTCGCCGAGGACGGCGGGGATGGTGTGGGCGGCGTCGCAGTTGTAGATGTCCAGGTTGGGGTTGTGGGACGTCATCAGGGACCGCCACACCATGTTCTTGCCGTAGATCTTCAGCAGGTTGCCGTAGACGCGGGGGCCGTCCTTCAGGCGGGCGCGGGCCAGCGCACGGTGGAGGCTGCCGTGGGCCGAGTAGTTCTGGTCGCCTCGCTTGTCCAGGGCCGTGCGGGCGTACGTGACGAGGTCGGGCTTGTCCTCGGGGTTGATCTCGTGCAGCGGCCAGGCGCCGTACAGGTGCTGGGCGTGACGGTGGTCGTAGCGGTCGGTCAGTCCCGGCCAGGACCACTCGGCGAGCGCCCCGTCGCTGTTGACGGTGTAGTCGGGCAGTTTGGCGAGCAGGGCGGTCCAGCGCTGCACGCCCTGGCCGCTGCCCTGCTCCAGACCGAGGGTGCCGGCCGCGTCGATCGCGGCCTGGAGGGCGTGCCGGCCGGCCATGATGTCGCCGGTGGCGTTGATGGAGAACGCCTGGCCGGTGCTGGTCGGGGTGTTCTCCATGGAGTAGGAGGGGACGAAGACGGCCTTGCCGCCGGCGTCGGTGCGAGTGAGGAAGTCCTCGTAGAACAAGGCCAGTTCCATCAGGGCCGGGCCGAGCTTGTCCTTGAGGAAGGCGGTGTCGCCGGTGACCTGGTAGTACTCCAGCAGCGGGTGGAGCAGCCAGTCGGCGCCGCCGGTCCAGGCCTCGCCCGGGAAGCTGTTGCTGTTGAAGTGCAGCATGTGCCCGTACTCGCCGTCGGTCCGGGACGGGGCAAGGAAGCCGCGGGCGCCGTAGAGGTTGGTGGCGTTGTCGCGCCAGTGCTGCAGCTGCCCGAGGACCAGGTCGAAGTAGCCATGCATAGCGTCGGTGAGGTCGAGGATGTTCCCGCCGGCGACCTGGAGGTTGATGTTGGCGTCGGTGGTGAAGTCGTCGGCCCAGGATCCGTTCCAGGTACCCGTCCAGATGCCGGTCAGGCGTGGTGGCAGAACACCGGTGGAACTGATGAAGAGATAACGGCCGGAGTCGTACATCCGCTCCAGCAGTGCGACGTCGATGGCGGACCTGTGGCTGTTCTGGCGGGCTATGAGCTCGCTGGTGGCCAGTCGGCGGTCGGCGGCGGAGACGTTCAGGTCGATGCCGGAGCGGTCGTACATGGCCTGGTGTTTCAGGGCGTGGCGGCCCAGGAGGGTGGCGTAGTCGGCCGTCAGCGCGGCGAGAGCGGTCTGCGGGGGCTGACTGTTCCAGCCGGTGGAGGTCTCGTACCGGGCAAGCTTGGTCAGCAACAGCACCTTGGTGGCCTTGGCGACCACCAGGGTCTGTCCGCCGGCGGTGACCGAGGCGTTGGTGCCGGAGGCCACGACGCGGGTGACGCCCTCATAGCCGTAGGCACCGCCGGAGGGGTAGGTGCCGCGCAGGTTCAGGTAACCGTCGCCGCTGGTGACGGTGGCGGTGGCGGAGAAGGACACGCTGCTCGGCACGCCCGTAAGAGCGGTGTTGACGCTGATGGTGGTGTCCACCGTGCGGCCGGTGGCGGGCAGCAGCTCGTGGACGATGACCTGGTCGGCGCGGGAGACGAAGACGTGGCGCCGCCAGGTGCCGTACTGGTCGGTCCACGTGTGGGTGATCTCACCGGTGCGGAAGTCGGTGACGCGGGCGAAGTCGTTGACGGTGGTCATGCCAGGGGTGCTGAGCCGGAGTTCGTAGCCGGGGTGGAAGGTCTGGGTCCAGCGCAGGCCCCAGCCGTGGGCGAAGGTGGCGGAGGCGCCGGAGTAGTCGCCGGCCAGCGCCTGGTCGCGGGCGGTCTCCAAGTACGGCGAGATCACCGGGGGCATGACGCTGCGGGTGCCGTTGGGCAGCACGAACCGGTGATGATTGAGAATCATCTTCTCCAGGGTCGGCTCCCCGTAGTAGACGGTTCCGTACTCGCCGTTTCCGCTCAGGAACCCGTCGGTCCAGGCGGAGGCGGTGGCGTTGTCCCAGATGCCGCGGTCGGGGAGGGTGACCTGGGGCGGTACGGCCGCGGCGGCTCGGTCGGCGAGGGCGAAGCCGGGGACGGCCGCGGCGCCTGCGGCGAGAGCGGCCGTGGTGAGAAAACGCCGGCGGTGGAAGGGCAGTTCGGGCAGCGGCATGGGACTACTCCGTTGTCGGAAGGTGACTGCGACGGGGCACGGGGGTGCGACGGCGGGCAACAGCGCCTTGTCGGACCGGCGGTGGCCGGACCGGCCGCCCGGCGCGGAACCGTACGGCTGAGGCCGGTCCGTCCCCGCGGGGACGGACCGGGCCGAGGTGGCTACGGAGTCACGGTCACCCCGGGCGCCATCTCGGCGGTCCCGTTGGTGAGCTTCCCGGCGCCGGTGGCGCCTTCGGAGCTGACGAAACGCAGCTCGTGGTCGGTGCCTCCCGCGTTGCCGACGGCGAGCAGCAGCGTGGACTGCTTGGCGGCGTAGGCGTTCTGGACGAAGGAGGTGATGTCCACGGTGATGTCGCGTCCGTCGATGGCGTTGCCCTGGTGGGCCCCACCGCCCTCGGGGACGATGGTCGAACCGAGGGTGAAGGGGGCCGACTTGGCGACGGAGGAGGCCGTGGCGGTGAAGCCCGGCCGGTTCTGCCAGGTCATGGTGGTGACCGGGCAGTACGTGCCGCCGCCGGTGCAGGTGGTGTCGCTGACGGGCTGTACGAGGAGCTGGTCGGTGTCGGTCGACGGGACCGACGAGTAGCGGTGGCCGACGTAGGTGAGATGGAGTGTCGCCTGGGTCGGTGCCTTGGTGAGGCTGCTGATGGGGAACTGGAGGTAGGAGAGCTTTCCGTCCCCGGATCCTGTGGTGTACTGCTCGCCCATCAGGCCGACCCCGGTGTTGCGGGTGATGAGGGTCAGGCCCGAGGAGTTGTTCTTGGTCTGGTCCCCGCTCCACGCGCCCACCCAGGTGTCACCGTTGGTGAGGGCACCGGCCTTGACGTTCCGGTTCTGGCCGTTCGCGGCCGTGTAGGTGCTGGTCAGCGTGCCTATCCCGCTGGTCGTCAGCGGGAGCTGGCCGGTGTATTGGACGAGTTGGCCGCCCACGCGGAGGTTGTTCAGCGTCGCGTCCGTGATGCCGCTCAACGTGCTGCTGTTCGTCTTCTGCTGCGCGAACCACACGTTGTCGAGTGTGAAAGCGCCGATCGGGGCCCTGGTGTACGTGTACGTGGTGCCCGACCCGTCGGGGTTGGGGGCGTACCCGTAGTTCGCCTGCTGGTCGGCGGTGATGGTGTTGGTGGGGTTGCCGTTGGAGACCGCGATCGGTCCCTGGGTGAACCGGGAGTCGTCGATCGAGCTGTTCTTCACCACGACGCTCAGCCCCGAGTACGGGTTGGGGGCGCCGCCCATGGTGATGCCACCGGCCCGCGGCGACAAAGAGTTGAAGTTGTCGATGGTGTAGCTGGTGGTCCGGTATCCGCGCGCGTTCCATCCGATCCGGATCGCGTTGCCCGCACCGACGGACCAGTTCAGTGTGTTGCTGACCGAGATGTTCTTCGTGTCCTGGGTGTCCCAGTGGTAGGAGTCGAACCCGAGATCGCCGGCGACGGTGTCGTAGGCGCCTACCGCGTTGACGTAGCCCTGGACGTCGGCGGTGGAGGTGCCGAGCTGGAAGTTGTTCCACACGCCCGAGGCCAGCGGGGTGAATCCGTCGCTGGGGTTGTAGTGGCCGGAGGCGAACGCGTCGTCGTTGCCGAGCGTAAAGACACCATTGGCGGTGATGTCCTGGCCGCTGGCGAAGTTCGTTCCGTCGATCCACGGCTGGCCGTACGGGGTGAGGGCCTTGATGTTGTTGAACCTCACCCTTTGGGCGGTGTGGGTCTCGTAGTTCCACTGTTTCGAGTCCCGCACATAGGTGTCGTCGAAGGTGATGTCCGACGAGTGCATGACCGTGATGCCGCCCTGGTGCTGGCTGCGGTAGGCGTCGTGCAGGTCACCGGTGCTGCGGGCGTTGTAGTTCGCTACGCCGTTGCCGTCGAACAGGCCGCGGCCGGAGATTTCGATGTCGCTGGAGTTGATGATCCCGACCGCCGGTTCGTACGCCTCCATGTATGCCTGGACGCGGTTCTTCAGCAGAGCCCCTTCGGCGGTGTAGACCTTCAGCTTGCCGCCCTTGAGCTTGCTGCCGTCCAGACCGTTGACCAGGAGACCGGACCACACGTAGGTGCCGTTGGGGAAGTAGAGCGTGTTGAGCGCCGTGGGGTGGGCCTTGATGGTGTCGAGGGCAGCCTGCAGGGCGTACGTGACGTCATTGGCGGCCATCGTCCGCACCTTCGGGTAGCGCACATTGACGCTGCTCGCGCTCACCAGGCTCCCGGCCGAGGTCTGCTGACCGGCGGGTATGGCGGTGCCGTTGACGGTCTTGCCCGCCATCGAACTTGTGGTCGCGGCGGGAGCCTTCTGAGCCGCGCTGTTGGGGTGCGCCGCGAGGTACTTCGCGGCGAACTCCTGGAAGTTGAGGACACCGGTCTGCAGGTTGACGCCGGAACCGTCCGGTGCGCTCGTGGTGTCAGGACGCCGCGCCGGGTCCTCCAGAGGGTCGTTGATGACGGCCAGGTAGGGCTGTCCCGTGGCGTTGGTCGAGTCGCCGTTGACCATCACGATTGCCTGGTTCAACCCGGCGGCGGCTGACAACCTGAAGGTCAGGGTGTGCTTGTCCGCGCTCACCGAGACGCTGCCGGACGGGTAGTAACGGGCCGG
This sequence comes from Streptomyces sp., assembly GCA_036569285.1. Taxonomy (GTDB): domain Bacteria; phylum Actinomycetota; class Actinomycetes; order Streptomycetales; family Streptomycetaceae; genus Streptomyces. Next base: position 11,202 of record DATCQX010000343.1, on the reverse strand, counting down.
ATAGACGTTCACGGTGTCGATCGTGGTGCCGGGCAGCGTGACCGTGATCGTCGGTGTCCGGGAGTCCGACGCGAAGCGCGCGATGTCGAAGTTGTGGCCGCTCGCGGCGTACTGGACAGCCTGGACGGGCGTGCCGGCGACGTCCACCTGATACTTGGTGGACGCCACGTCCGGGGACGTCGTCGTACCGCCCCCCACTCCTGTCGGTGCGTAGGTGTGGACGGTGGTGGCGGCGTGTGCGGAGACGGCGGCGGTGAACATGAGGCTCGCCGCCACGAGGGTGGCACCGGCGACAGCCGCGACGAAGCGCTGCACGCGCGATCTGCGGCGCGCCGGGACGGGGTTCGGGTCGGCGTCGCCGCCGGCCGGTCGGTTCATGCCTGTCTCTCCTCCGGACGAGATTTTCTGAGGTGCGTTCAGGCGGCCGCCGTCTGCTGGAGGCGGTGTGGAGCATGCGCGATGCTGCGGCCGGACCGGGGCCGTTGAGGCCGCCGCGGCCGGGATGAACACGTTGACCGATCCATGGGAACAGGTGTGGCCGGGACGTTACTGTCGGATTTCCGAAGCCGTCAATGCTCCGCGCACGTCAAGTTGAGAACGCGATCACGACCTGCCCAGGGCCTAACTGCCGTGCGAGCAAAGGCTGGATGACCGCCATGGCGCGAAGCCTTGTCCTGCCGCGGGAGTCGTCCTACAGTGACGCCACTTTCGTGGATCGATAAATGTTTCGGGGAGACTACGTGGTGACCATGGCGGACGTGGCCGCGAAGGCGGGCGTCACCAAGCAGACCGTCTCCAACGTGGTGTCGGGCAAGAAGGTACGGCCGGAGACCCTGGCGAAGGTGAACAAGGCGATCGCCGAACTCGGCTACAAGCCGAACCTGGTGGCCCGCTCACTGCGCACGGGCAGCACGTCGACGGTGGGCCTGTTCGTGCCGTCGGTGGCCAACGCGTTCTATTCGGAGGTGGTCGAGGAGGTGGAGAACCTCCTGGTCGGACACGGATACAACCTGCTGCTCGCCACGACCCGCGACGATCCCGACTACACCCGGGTCCACTTGGAGAACCTCACCGCCCGCTCGGTGGACGCACTGCTGGTCGCCGGGGACAACGGCGTCGAACAGCAACTGCCGATGCTCGCCGCGGCAACTTTCCCGGTCGCCCTGTTCGCCTGGGAGGGCGACCCGCCGACCACACTCCCGGTGGTGTCCATCGACTACCAGCACGCCGGGTTTCTGGCCGGGTCCCATCTGCGGGATCTCGGCCACCGCAACGTCGCCGTGATCGCCGACCTCCCCGCGCACACGCCGCGCGTCATGGGGTTGCGCCGGGCGTTCGCCGCCGATGGGCTGGACGACCGCAAGGTGTTCGCCTGCACCAGCGACGACGCCGCCGGCGGGTTCGCCGCGGCCTGCGCGGCGCTGGAGGCGGATCCGGAGCTGACGGCGATCTTCGCCACCCACGACGTCCTGGCCGTCGGTGCCATCGAAGCGGTGGTCCGCTCCGGGCGGCGGGTCCCCGACGACGTCAGTGTCGTCGGCTTCGACGACATCGCCCAGGTCGGGCGGATCCGACCGGCACTGACCACGGTCACCTTCCCCAAACGCGAGATGGCCCAGCAGGCCGTCGAACTCCTGCTGCGAGCCGTCGACTCCGGCCGGCCGCCCACCAACGTCGTATCGCTGCTGCGCCCCACGCTGACGGTGAGAGACAGCAGCGGCCCCGCCCGCGGCGACCGCTGACCGCCCGAACTGCGACGGCACCCCCGAGCCGCCGCCGCAGCCCTTCCCCACAGCTCCCGCCACCACGGGGCGTTCCGAGAGGAAACACCTTCACCGATGAACGGCCTCAACCCCAACGCCTACGTAGAAGACCGGTCGCCGGGCACCGGACGGCTGCGGCCACGCGCCGCGTTCGCCTCCGACCTGCCCGCGATCACGCTCGACGGCGACTGGAGATTCCGGCTGGCGTCGGGGCTGGAGGATCTCACCGAGGACTTCGCCGCGCCGGACTTCGACGACACCGCCTGGGATCTGCTTGCCGTGCCGTCCTGCTGGCAGATGACCGGCCTGCCCGGCGAGCTCCGTCACGGTGCCCCGGCCTACACCAACATCCTGTACCCGTTCCCGGTCGACCCGCCGCGGGTGCCCCGGCAGAACCCGACCGGCGAGTACCGCCGCGAGTTCGACGTTCCGGACGGGTTCCCGGCATCGGCCGCGGTGCTCCGGTTCGAGGGCGTCGACTCGGCGTTCGCGGTGTGGCTCAACGGGATCCGGCTCGGCGACGGCAAGGGCAGCCGCCTGACCACCGAGTTCGACGTCTCCGCCGGTCTGCGGCCCGGCCGGAACGTCCTCGCGGTGCGCGTGCACCAGTGGTCGTCCGGCAGCTACCTGGAGGACCAGGACATGTGGTGGCTGTCCGGGATCTTCCGGTCGGTGTCCGTGGCCGCCCGCGGCGTCGAGGACTTCTTCGTCCACGCCGCCTACGACCACACGACGGGCCGGGGCACCCTGGCCGTCGACGTCACCGCCCCCACCCGGGTGTCCCTGTCCGTGCCCGAGCTCGGCATGTCCGACGCCGATCCGGCCGGCCCGTACGTGATCGACGGCATCGAGCCCTGGTCGGACGAGAAGCCTCGCCTGTACTCGGGGGAACTGGTCTCCGAGGCCGGGGAGCGGATACCGCTGCGCATCGGCTTCCGCACCGTGGCGGTCGTGGACGGCGTCCTGACCGTGAACGGCAGGCCGATCTCCCTGCGGGGCGTCAACCGCCACGAATGGCACCCGCTGACGGGACGCACCCTGGCCGGGGACACCATGCTGACCGACGTGCTGCTCATGAAGCGGCACAACATCAACGCGGTGCGCACCAGCCACTACCCGCCCGACCACCGTTTCCTGGACCTGTGCGACGAGTACGGCCTGTGGGTGTTCTGCGAGGGCGACCTGGAGACGCACGGCTTCGAACCCGGCGGCTGGCGGCGCAACCCCAGCGACGACCCCGCGTGGCACGAGGCCTACCTGGACCGGACCGCGCGGCTGGTGGAGCGGGACAAGAACCACCCCTCGGTCGTCGTCTGGTCGCTGGGCAACGAGTCCGGCACCGGAGGCAACCTGGCCGCCGCGGCGGCGTGGATCCGGCAGCGCGACGACAGCCGCCTGATCCACTACGAGGGCGACTTCGCGAGCTGCGCGTACGTCGACCTGTACTCCCGCATGTACATCGGTGTGGACGAGCTGGCCGCCGTGGGACGCGGCCAGGAGGCACCGACGGCGGATCCGGCCGACGACGCGCACCGCCGCGCCCTGCCGTTCGTGCTGTGCGAGTACGGGCACGCCATGGGCACCGGGCCCGGCGGGCTGTCCGAGTACCAGCAGGTCATCGAGGCACATCCGCGTCTGGCGGGTGGATTCGTCTGGGAGTGGATCGACCACGGGATCGCCCGGCTCACCGGGCAGAAGGACCCTCACCCGTTCTACGCCTACGGCGGCGACTTCGGTGAGGAGGTCCACGACGGCAATTTCGTCGCCGACGGGCTGCTCTTCCCCGACCGCACGCCGTCGCCGGGCCTGGTCGAGTACAAGAAGGTCGTCGAACCGGTCCGCATCCACGTCGACCCGGAGACCGGGCGGATCGGCGTGCACAACCTGCACCACGTCCGCGACAGCCGCTACCTGGACTTCCGGTGGGCCGTCGAGGACGGCGGCGAGCCGGTGGGCTCCGGCGGCCTGACCGTGCCCGCGACCGCTCCGGGCGCGACGACGACCGTCGCATGGCCGGACGAGGTCACCGCGGCGCTCGACGCCGCGCGCAAGAACGACTCCGGGCGCGAGGTGTGGCTGACCGTGACCGCGGTGCTCGCCGCCGACGAGACCTGGGCCGCGTCCGGGCACGAGATCGCCTGGGGCCAGAGCCTGGTCGTGGCCCCGGCCGCCTTGACCGCCCCCATCACCCCGGCGCCGGCGACCGCCCAGGGCGGGTACATCGCGCTGGGTCCCGCGCGGTTCGACGCCCGCACGGGCATGCTGACACGGCTCGGCGACCTGGAACTCGACGGTCCCAGGCTGGACGTCTGGCGGGCCCCGATCGACAACGACCTGCTCAGCGCCTTCGGCGAACCGCAGATCGGCGCTTGGCTCGACGCCGGGCTGCACCGGATGCGCCACGATGTCCTGGGTGTCGAGCCCGACACGTCCGGGCTGACGGTCGTCGCCCGGCTGGCCGCCGCCGGGTCCTCCTGCGCGCTCGGCGTGGTCTACCGCTGGACGGCCGGCGACACACCGGAAGCGGGCCAGGCCCGGCTCCGGCTGGAATGCACCGTCACCCCTGACGGCGTGTGGTCGGTACCGCTGCCCCGGCTGGGCGTCGCGATGGCGCTGCCCGGCACCGACGCCGAAGTCGAGTGGTTCGGCCTCGGTCCCGGCGAGGCGTACCGCGACTCCCGCGCCGCCGCTCGCACAGGCCGCCACCTGTCGACCGTCTCGGCGATGCAGACCCCTCAGGTCCGCCCGCAGGAGAACGGCAACCGCCACCAAGTCCGCCGAGCCAGGATCACCACCCCGGACGGCACCCTGCTCATCACCGGCGACCCGGTCATCGACCTGACCGTTCGTCCCTGGAGCACCGAAGCCCTGGCCGCCGCGGCCCACCAGCACGACCTGGTCCGCGACGGCAGCCTCCACCTGCACCTCGACCACGCCCACCACGGTCTGGGCAGCACAGCCTGCGGCCCGGGGCCGTCGGCACCGCACGTCCTGGCCGCGGTCACCACCGCGTTCGGCGTGGAGTTCACCGCCTGCCGGTAGACGGGCCTTGCCCGCCCGCCCACCGGCCATCCATCAAGTCAGCCCCTGTCACAGAAGGATCCCTCGCATGGACAGCACCACTCTACGTACCCGCAGACTCCTGGCGCTCGCCACCACGGCCGTCATGGCATTCGGCGTCGGCGCGTGCAGCAATGACAAGAACGACTCCGCCGAAGGATCGGGGCACAGCGGGCCGGTGAAGATGGAGTTCTGGGGCTGGGCCGGCTACGAGAAGATCGTCGACCAGTGGAACGCCGCCCACCCGGACATCAAGGTCACCTTCAAGAAGATCCCGTCGGGCCCCGTGGGCGGCTACACCCAGATCAACAACGCGCTCACCGCCGGCGAGGGCCCGTGCCTGGCCCAGATCGAGTACCAGAACATCCCGTCGATGCTCGTGAAGAACTCGGTCATGGACGTCACGCGGTACGCGCGCGACGGCATGGACAAGTACGTCCCGTCGGCCGTCTCCGCCTCCAGCGTCGGCGACAAGATCTATGGGGTTCCGGTGGACGTCGGCCCGATGGTCCTCTTCTACCGCCAGGACCTCTTCGCCAAGTACGGCATCAGCAAGCCGCCGGCCACCTGGGCCGAGTACAAGGCCGACGCCGAGAAGGTCAAAAAGGCCGACCCCAGCGTCAAGTTCGGCACCAAGCTCGGCGACGGCGCCGGTTTGGCCTCCTTCACCCTGCAGACCGGTCAGTCCTGGTACTCGACCCAGGGCGACAGCTGGACCGTCAGCATCGACAACCCCGGCACCCGCAAGGTCGCCTCCTACTGGCAGGACCTGATGGACCAGGGTCTGGTGGCGAAGACCGGCAGCGCCTGGGACCCGGAGTTCAACAAGGCCTCCGAAGCCGGCAAGGTGCTGACGTTCGTCGGCGCGTCCTGGAACTCCGGCGGTCTGAAGTCGGACCTGAAGGGCGAGGCCGGCAAGTGGCGGGTCGCCCCGATGCCGACCTGGGAGGTCGGCGACAACAAGAGCGCCAGCAGCGGCGGCTCGGCCACTTCGGTGATGACCGGCTGCAAGTCGCCCCGCGAAGCAGTGCGGTTCGCCGATTTCCTCTCCAGTGACCCGCAGGCCGTGAAGACGGGCATCGAAGGCGGGCTGTACCCGGCGTCCAAGGCCGGACAGGACGACCCGTCGCTCACGGGCGGTGACCCGTTCTTCGGCGGCCAGAAGGTCGGTGACGTGTACAAGGCCTCCGCCGCAGCGGTGCCCAGCACCTGGACCAACGGCCCGACCTTCCAGCAGGTCGAGACGGACTTCACCGGTGCCATCGGCAAGGGCACCCTGCCGGAGGCGGTCACCAAGGTCCAGGCCTCGACGGTCGCCGCGATCAAGAAGCTCGGGCTGTCGGTGACCAACTGAGGCAGCGCAACTCCCGCCGCCCTGATGGATTCCCGCGGCCGCACGTGTCGGGCGCCGCGGGAATCCGCTCCCTGACGACGAATCGCCCAGCGAGGTTTTCATGAGCAGTCCCAGCAGCACCCGGACCGCGTCACCGCCGCAACCCGCGCCCGCGGTCACGCACCGCGTCTCCCCCGTCGGCCGGCCGCGGCGCAGCGGCCGCCGCAGCGCGCTCACCGCGTCGGGTTTCCTGGCGCCGTTCGCGGTCCTCTTTGTGACCATGATGGTCGCGCCGATCTGTTACGCGATCTACCAGAGCTTCTTCACCGTCCACCGCGCCGGGCTGTTCGGCGGTGCGCAGTCCACCGAGTTCACTGGACTGTCCAATTACGCCGACGCCTTCGGCGACCACGACTTCGTGGCGTCGATCGTCCGCGTCGCGCTGCTCGGCTGCGTCCAGGTCCCGTTCATGCTCGGACTGGCCCTCCTGCTCGCCCTCCTCCTCGACTCCCGCTCGGCCCGGCTGCGCAAGACCTTCCGGCTCACGTTCTTCCTGCCCTACGCGCTGCCGGGTGCGATCGCCGCGCTGATGTGGTCCTTCCTCCTGGTCAAAGACCTCTCGCCGTTCACCGCACCGCTGTCCCACCTCGGTATCCACACCGACTTCCTGTCGCCGTCGTGGGTTCCGGCATCGATCGGGAACATGATCACGTGGGGCTGGACCGGCTACAACATGCTGATCATCTACTCCGCGCTGCAGACGATCCCGGCCGAGGTGACAGAGGCCGCCGCGCTCGACGGCTGCACCGGATGGCGCTTGGCCTGGGCGGTGAAGATCCCACTGGTGCGTCCCGCGCTGGTGCTCACCACGGTCTTCTCCATCATCGGGACGGCGCAGATGTACACCGAGCCCGCGGTCCTGGTCGGCGCGCGCATCCCAGGCGTCGACCCCAAGTTCTCCCCGATCATGAACACGACCGTGGCCCTGGACGTGGGCGGCCAGAACGCGGCCGCCGCCCAGTCCGTCATCCTCGCGTTGATCACCCTCGTGCTCTCGTTCGGGTTCCTCAAGTACAACCAGCGCAAGGGAGCGATGGCATGAGCGTGATCTCGGCCGACCGACCGACGCGACCGCCCCGCACGACCGCCCGCGGCACCGGCATCGCGAGCAAGATCGTCGTCAACGGCGTGCTGGGCCTGATGGCTCTGTACACGCTGATCCCGCTGTGGTGGCTGTTCGTCTCCTCGACCAAGGAATCGGGCTACCTCTACACCGGTACGCCCCTGTGGTTCTCCCACTTCGACCTGATCACCAACATCAGGAACGTGTTCAGCTTCGAGGACGGCATCTTCCCCACCTGGCTCGGCAACAGCGCGCTGTACAGCCTCGTCGGGGCGACCGTCGGCACCCTGCTGTCCGCGATGGCCGGCTACGCGCTGTCCAAGTTCACCTTTCGTGGCCGCGAAAGCGTCTTCAACATCATCCTCGCCTCGGTACTCATTCCGATGCCGATGTTCGCCCTGCCGTTGTTCCTGCTCATGGCCAAGCTCGACATCACCAACACCTACTGGTCGGTGCTGCTGCCCAGCTGCGTCAGCCCGTTCGGCGTCTACCTGTGCCGGATCTTCGCCGCGGCGTCCGTCCCGGACGAACTCCTTGAGGCCGCACGGCTGGACGGGGCAAGCGAACGGCGCACCTTCTTCCGGATCGCCCTCCCGCTGATGTCCCCGGCCCTGGTGACCGTCTTCCTGTTCCAGTTCGTCGGCATATGGAACAACTACCTGCTGCCCTCTCTCATGCTCAACACCCCCTCCTTGCAGCCCGTCACAGTGGGGCTGGTGCAGTGGCGCGCGGAGAAGGCCAGCGGCGTGCCACCGCTGCTGCCGATCACCGGTGCGTTCCTTTCGCTGATCCCGCTGCTCGTCGCCTTCATCTGTCTCCAGCGGTTTTGGCGCAAGGGCCTGACCGCAGGCTCCGTCAAGTAACGCGCTCGCCGCCCCACACCCTTTCGGAACCACAAAGGACCCTTGCAATGCCGCGCGCCCACGCCGTCATCGCTCGTGTCCGACGCCGCACCTTCGATTCGTTCGTCGAACACCTCGGCCGCGGCGTGTACACCGGGCTCCACCAGCCCGGCCAACCCAGCGCGAACGAGGACGGGTTCCGGATGGACGTCGTCGAACTGGCCAGAGAACTCGGCACCAGGACCGTCCGCTGTCCCGGCGGCAACGTCGTCTCCGGCTTCCGCTGGGAGGACTCCGCCGGCCCCCGCGACCAGCGGCCGGTGCGCCGGGATCTCGCCTGGCACTCGCCGGAGTCGAAGCAGGGCGGTCTGGACGAGTTCGCCCGCTGGCTCAAGCTCAGCGGCTCCGAGACGATGCTCGCGGTGAACCTCGGCACGCGCGGCATCCTGCCGCCCCTGGACCTGCTGGAGTACGCCAACCACCCGTCCGGTACGGCACTGTCGGACCTGCGGGTCGCCAACGGCACGCCACAGCCGTACAACGTGCGCATGCGGTGCCTCGGCAACGAGATGAACGGGCCCTGGCAGACCGGCTTCATGACGCCCGACGACTACGGCAAGCTCGCGGCCCGTACCGTCGGCGCGACAAAGGCCTCGAACTCGTGGTCTGCGGCTCGTCCAACTCCGGGATGCCGACCTTCGGCGACTGGCAGCGCACGGTGCTCGAACACGCCTACGACCACGTGGGCTACAAGAGACGCTCCGACAAGAAGGTCGACATCTCGTTCGACGAGTGGAACGTCTGGTACCACAAGGAGCACGAGGAGTCCGGCGAGGTCAACGACGAGTGGCGGCAACCCTCCCCGGCAACTGGAGGACGTCTACTCGGTGGCGGACGCCGTCGTCGTCGGCAACCTGCTGATGACGCTGCTCAAGCACAGCGACCGCGTCACCTCGGCCTCACTCGCGCAACTGGTCAACGTGATCGCGCCTTGAGATCGGGCCGACCTGCCTGGACCCTGAGTGGGCGGGAGGCCGTCCCCGACTTCGATGCGAAGCCGGACCGGATCGGGTACGCGATCCACGAACGCCCTGACCGGCGGTCGGCGACGACACCCTGTGGGGAGTCAACCGGCACCGCAAGGGCATCAGTCCGACCTGAGCCGCGCTCAGGACGGGCCGGAACAAGGTCGAGCTGTGCTTCACGCCGACGAACGCGTCCTGGGCGAACCCGATCGAGGCGCACTTCGGGCCGCTGCGGCATTTCACCCTCGCCTGGGGAGGACGACCACTCGCCTCGGGCCTGCTCACAACCGCGGCTGTCCGCTCCGGCGCCGGTCAAGACGGCCTGCGCGTTCATGAGGGGGTGAAGGCCCCGCCGGTCGACAGACAACGGGCCATGTCGGTGCCTGCCGGAATCGGGAGGACTCGGTGCCGTGTGGCGCCCGGGCGGTCGGAGTCTCGGGCATGGTCCTCACCAGTGGCCGAGGACCTTCAGCCACAGGGCACCGACGCCCATCCAGATGACGATGTTGGCGCCGGCGGCGATCAGCCCGGTGCGCCACCATTCGGCGAGGGTGACGTAGCCGCCGCCGAACAGGACCGGGGCGGGCCCGGAGGCGTAGTGGGTGAGGCCGCCGTACAGGGAGCTGATGAAGCCGAGCACCAGGGCGGCCATCACCGGCGGGGCGCCGGTGGCGGTCGCGGCTGCGAGGAACGCGGCATACATGGCGGCGACGTGCGCCGTGTTGGACGCGAACAGGTAGTGGGAGAAGAGGTAGACCAAGGTGAGGATCGCGAACGCGGTCTGCCAGCCCACCCCGTCGATGGCGTCGATGATGCTGTCGCTGAACCAGCCGATGACGCCGAGTTCCTGGAGCTGTCCGGCCATCATCACCAGGACGGAGAACCACACCAGCGTGGTCCAGGCGGCCTTCTCGGCGACCAGGTCACCCCAGGTCAGTACGCCGGTGACGAGCAGCAGGGCGACGCCGGTGAAGGCGGAGACGGTGGGGGACAGGTCCCAGACCTGGCCGCCGACCGACCACAGCAGGAGCAGCAGGACGAAGACGCCCGCCATGGTCCACTCCTGACGGGACATCCGGCCGAGCTCCGCGAGCTGGGCGCCGGCCTGCCTCGGCGCCTCCGGCGTCTTGCGCAGTCCGGGCGGGAAGACGCGGTACAGCAGCGCGGGCAGGACCAGCAGGGCCACCAGTCCGGGAAGCAGCGCGGCGAGCGCCCAGCTGGTCCAGGTCAGGTGGATGCCGTGGTCGGCGGCGAGCTTCTGCACCAGCGGGTTGGCGGCCATGGAGGTCAGGAACATGGCGCTGGTGACGGTGTTGATCTGCATCGCCGTCACGCTCAGATAGGCACCCAGCTTACGGCGGGACTCGTCGCCGGGCAGGGAGCCGGCGTTGGCGCTGAGCGAGCGGATGACGGGATGGATGACGCCGCCGGAGCGGGCGGTGTTGCTGGGCGTGGCCGGGGCCAGCACCAGGTCGGTGAGCGTGATGCCGTAGGCCAGACCGAGGCTGCTGCGGCCCAGCGCGCGCACGAACAGCAGGGCGATACGCCGCCCCAGCCCGGTCTTGGTGAAGCCCAGGGAGATGAAGAACGCGGCCACGATCAGCCAGATCGTCGGCTCGGAGAAGCCGCCGAGCGCGATGTCCGGCTCCAGCGTCCCGCTGATCATCGTGACCGTCAGGCCGGTCAAAGCGACGGCGCCGAGCGGCAGCGGCTGAAGGATCAGCCCCAGTACGGTGCCGACGAAGATCGCGAGCACTGCCCAGCCACCGGGCTTGATCCCGTCCGGCTGCGGCAGCAGGTAGACGATCAGCCCCGCCGCAACGGGAATGATCCACTTCAGTACCGTCCACGCCGTGCCGGTCTGGGGCCTGGCCGGGGCAGGGCCTCGGGCCGCCCCGGCAGGTGATTCTTCAGCGTCCCGGAAGGGGCTCATCTCTGCCATCCCGCACATAGAGCCCGGCCTGCCTTGGAAAGCTCGGCCGGAGCGTGTTGGATCTTTCGCATCCACGGTGATGGAGAGACGAGGGAACTACTACGAGACAACCGGCCCCGACCG
>DATCQX010000342.1:0-3809 GCA_036569285.1 Streptomyces sp. | reverse complement strand
GGTCCGCGCGCAGCCAGGCGATCTCGTCCGGGTCGTCCGCGGTGGTGATGGCCTCGGCGAGCAGGGCGGACGGGGAACCGGGGGTGCCGTGGGCGGGGAGAGCGGGGCGTGAGCGGCCCAGGTGGGCCCGTTCGTAGGGGTCGGGGACCAGTTCGGCGATCTGGGCGGGGTCGAGGAGGGCGGCGAGGGCGCCGGCCCGCTGCCAGGGCGTCTCGGCCTGGCGGAGCAGGAAGCCGAGGTGGCGGCCCCGCCAGTTGCGGGGCCTGAGGTCGGCCCCTTCGGTGAGCCGGCCCCGCAGGTCCGGGGGTGTACGGCCGCTGAGCAGAGGCGCGTTGTTCTCGTCGGCGGCGAACCGGCGGAGTTCTTCGGCGAGGTAGAGCCAGACGACGGCCCGGTACCGGTTGAGGTAGAACCGCACCGGCACGACGAGTCCGAGCCGCGCGAGGCGGGAGAAGCGGGCGGGTGAGATGCGCAGGAGCCGGGCCGCCTCGCCGGTGCCGACGGTGCGTACCTCTTCGAGGAAGGACTCGGGGAAGTCCGGTTCGGCGCGCAGCCGTTCGACTTCCGCGTACGGGATGCGGCGGCCACCGCCTCCCTCGTCCGGCACCGTCCGTACCCGCCCGAGGTGGACGGCGAGGTCCAGCTCGACGCGTTTGACGCCCAGTTCACGGGCCGCGCGAGTGGGTGTGCAGGTGAATGGATGTGGCCGGACGCCGGTGTTCTGTGACATGGCCGGTCTCCCCCGTTCTCAGGTCGGGCTCCGCGCCGTTCGCGGTGCCCTCGGGAAAAACCGTAGCCGTGATGTCCGATCTCGCGGCAAGCCTGTGGATAACTTCGTATACACCCCGGAATGCGCAGGTCAGTGCTCTGGGAGGGAAGTTCGCTCGGGTCGGCGGACGTCCATCGTGAGGTGTTCGCCGACGCGGCTGACGAGCAGCGTCATCTCGTAGGCGACCTGGCCCATGTCGGCCTCGGCCCCGGTGAGGACGCACAGGCAACTGCCGGTTCCGGCGGCGGTGACGAAGAGCAGGGCGTCGTCGAACTCGACCATGGTCTGCCGTACCCGGCCGGCTCCGAAGTGGCGGCCGGAGCCCTTGGCGAGGCTGTGCAGGCCGGAGGAGACGGCGGCGAGGTGTTCGGCGTCCTCGCGGCGCAGTCCGGTGCTGGCGCCGGCCACCAGCCCGTCGGTCGTGAGGACGAGTGCGTGCCGTACGTGCTCGACGCGTTCGGTCAGGTCGTCCAGCAGCCAGTCGAGTCCCTGGTTCTGCCCCATGCTTCGCTCTCCCCGCGTGCGACTCCCCGTTGCGTCCCGCCCGTGCGAGGACTTGTCCGCCAGCCTTCCGCAGTTTCGGGGGCCCGAGCAAGGAGGATGGCGGCATGGCGCAGAAGATGACCGACGACGAATGGCGGGCGTTCGTCTCGCACGGCACCCGTACCGCGAAGCTGTCCACGGTCCGCGCGGACGGAAGTCCGCACGTGGCCCCGATCTGGTTCCTGCTCGACGGGGACGACCTGGTGTTCAACACCGGCAAGGAGACGGTGAAGGGCCGCAACCTGGCCCGGGACGGCCGTGTCGCGCTGTGCGTCGACGACGACCGTCCGCCCTTCGACTACGTGGTGCTCCAGGGCCGTGCCACGCTCTCCGAGGACCTCGACGAGGTCCGCCGCTGGGCGGCCAGGATCGGCGCCCGCTACATGGGCGAGGACCGCGCCGAGGAGTTCGGCGCCCGCAACGGCGTCCCCGGCGAACTGCTGGTGCGGGTCGCCGTGGAGAAGGTCCTGGCGCAGAAGGCGGTCGCCGACTAGTCCTCAGCCGACGGAGTCGAGAAGGCGGGCCGTGTGCATGCGGCCCGCGTATTCGACGAGGCGGATGAGGACCTCCTTGCCGGAGTCGCGGTCGCGGGCGTCGCACAGGACGACGGGGGTGCCCTGGTCGAGGTCGAGGGCGCGGGAGACGTCGGGGGCGGCGTACGCGCGGGCGCCGGTGAAGCAGTTGACGGCGACGACGAACGGGATGTGCCGGTGCTCGAAGTAGTCGACGGCCGGGAAGCAGTCCTCCAGGCGCCGGGTGTCGGCGAGGACGACGGCACCGAGGGCGCCTTGGGAGAGTTCGTCCCACAGGAACCAGAAGCGGTCCTGGCCGGGAGTGCCGAACAGGTAGAGGGACAGGCCGGAGCGGATGGTGATCCGGCCGAAGTCCATGGCGACGGTCGTGGTGACCTTCTGGTCGACGCCGTCGGTGTCGTCGACGGTCTGTCCGGCTTCACTGAGCAGTTCCTCGGTGCGCAGCGGCTTGATCTCGCTGACCGCGCCCACGAGGGTCGTCTTGCCCACGCCGAACCCGCCGGCGACCAGAATCTTCAGTGCCAGCGGGGCCGTCTCGCCTGTGGCGTCGGGGTGCTCGGAGGCCATGGATCACTTCTCTCGGGAATGCCGGCGTGCATGGGTGTCGTCCAAGGGCAGCAGGATGACGACCGCGGCCCTTCGGCGGGCGGTTCGATCGGAATCCGTCTTGTGTGACCGTTCTTGTTCTTTCCGGTGCCCTGTCGGGCGCGAGATGCGTACGTGTACGAGTGCGCGGTGACGGGTGTTCATCTACAGCGCCCGGAGCCCTTCGATGACCTCCCGCAGGATCCGTTCGTCGGGCAGGTGCGCGGGCGGCACCGGACGGCTGACGGTGACGCGGCCCGTCTCCAGGAGGTCTCCGAGGAGCACCCGGACCACGCCCACGGGCAGGTCGGTTCCGGCGGAGAGTTCCGCGACGGACTGCGTCTCGACCCGGCACAGGTCGATCAGGGCCCGGTGTTCGGGGCCGAGGGCGTGGTCGCCGTCGGCGCCGGGCGCGCCCGGGTCGAGGGTGACGAGGGCGATGAGGTCGAAGCGGACTCCGGTGGGGCCGGGTCTGGTGCGCCCTCCGGTCATGGCGTAGGGCCGTACGAGGGGCCCGGCGTCGTGGTCGTACCACTGGGCGCTGATCGGCTGGTCGGTCATCGGTGTCTCATCCGGCGGCGGGCGGGCGCGCGGTGACGCGGGGCGGGGTGTGGAGGTGTTCGCCGACGCGTTTGACCAGGCGGGCCATCTCGTAGGCGACGAGGCCGATGTCGGCGGTGGCGGCGGTCAGGACGGCGAGGCAGGAGCCGTCCCCGGCGGCGGCGACGAAGAGGAAGCCGTCGTCCATCTCGACCATGGTCTGGCGCACTCCGCCGGCCCCGAAGTGCCGTCCGGCGCCCTTGGCGAGGCTGTGGAAGCCGGAGGAGACGGCGGCGAGGTGTTCGGCGTCCTCGCGGCCGAGGTCGGTGGAGGCGCCCACGGCGAGGCCGTCGTTGGAGAGCACGACCGCGTGCCGTACCTCGCTGACGCGCATCACCAGGTCGTCCAGCAGCCAGTCGAGTTCCCCCGAGTGCTGGGACGGCCTCGTGCCGGGTTCCTGGATCATGCGGGGTCTCCTTCGCTGCTGGGGTGCGTCCCGGCGGTGCCGGGCTGTCTGCCGCCGCCGCGGGCCCAGCCCGCGCGGTAGGCGGTCATGCGGTCGCGGACGAGTTCGGGGGTGCGTCCGTCGTCGCGCGGGCCGTGCGGGCGGGGCTGTTCCTCCGCGCGCGGGCCGCGCAGTTGGGGGACGAGGCTCGCCTGGCGCACGCGGCGCGGCAGGTCGTCGTCGGGTTCCGCGGGCGGCTGTGTGTCGTCCGGGGGCCGGTGCAGGCGCAGGGGGGTGACGCCGGGGGGCGGGGGGTCGGGGGGTGCCTGGGCCGATGTGGTCCCCGTCACCGCTGCCGGTGCCGGTGCGACGAGGGCGGGGCGGTCGGCGGGGG
>DATCQX010000341.1:0-3396 GCA_036569285.1 Streptomyces sp. | reverse complement strand
ACCCGCCCCCTCACCTTCGGCACCTGGATCGGCGGCGACCGCGACGGCAACCCGAACGTCACCCCCCAGGTGACCTGGGACGTCCTCATCCTCCAGCACGAACACGGCATCAACGACGCGCTGGAGACCATCGACGAACTGCGCGGGTTCCTCTCCAACTCCATCCGCTACACCGGTGCTACTCAAGAGCTACTGGACTCCCTCGCGCTCGACCTCGAACGCCTCCCCGAGATCAGCCCCCGCTACAAGCGCCTCAACGCCGAGGAGCCCTACCGGCTCAAGGCCACCTGCATCCGGCAGAAGCTGGAGAACACCAAGCGGCGCCTCGCCGAGGGCATCCCGCACGCCGAGGGCCGCGACTACCTCGGCACCAGCGAACTGCTCGCCGACCTCACGCTGATCCAGACGTCCCTGCGCGAGCACCGGGGCGGGCTCTTCGCCGACGGCCGCATGAACCGGACGATCCGCACGCTGGCCGCGTTCGGCCTCCAGCTCGCCACCATGGACGTCCGCGAGCACGCCGACGCCCACCACCACGCCCTCGGCCAGCTCTTCGACCGGCTCGGCGAGGAGTCCTGGCGGTACACGGACATGCCGCGCGAGTACCGGACGAAGCTGCTCGCCAAGGAGCTGCGCTCACGCCGCCCGCTGGCGGGGACGCCGGCTCCCGTGGACGCGGCCGGGGAGAAGACCCTCGGCGTCTTCCTCACCGTCAAGCGGGCCCTGGAGGTCTTCGGCCCCGAGGTCATCGAGTCCTACATCATCTCCATGTGCCAGGGCGCGGACGACGTCTTCGCCGCCGCCGTCCTGGCCCGCGAGGCCGGTCTCGTCGACCTGCACGCCGGGTGGGCGAAGATCGGCATCGTGCCGCTCCTGGAGACGACGGACGAGCTGAAGGCCGCCGACACGATCCTGGAGGAGATGCTGTCCGACCCGTCCTACCGGCGGCTCGTGGCTCTCCGGGGTGATGTGCAGGAGGTCATGCTCGGGTACTCCGACTCGTCGAAGTTCGGAGGTATCACGACGTCCCAGTGGGAGATCCACCGCGCCCAGCGCCGTCTGCGCGATGTAGCCCACAGGTACGGGGTACGGCTGCGGCTCTTCCACGGGCGCGGCGGCACCGTCGGGCGTGGCGGCGGGCCCTCCCACGACGCGATCCTCGCGCAGCCCTGGGGCACCCTCGAGGGTGAGATCAAGGTGACCGAGCAGGGCGAGGTCATCTCCGACAAGTACCTCATCCCCTCGCTCGCCCGGGAGAACCTGGAACTGACGGTCGCCGCCACGCTCCAGGCGTCCGCCCTGCACACGGCTCCCCGCCAGTCGGACGAGGCGCTGGCCCGCTGGGACGCCGCGATGGACGTCGTCTCCGACGCCGCGCACGCCGCGTACCGGGAGCTGGTGGAGGACCCCGACCTCCCCGCCTACTTCTTCGCCTCGACGCCGGTCGACCAGCTGGCAGAGCTGCACCTGGGCTCCCGGCCCTCCCGCCGTCCCGACTCCGGCGCCGGGCTCGACGGGCTTCGGGCCATCCCGTGGGTGTTCGGCTGGACCCAGTCCCGCCAGATCGTCCCCGGGTGGTACGGGGTGGGCTCCGGGCTGAAGGCGTTGCGCGAGGCCGGGCTCGACTCTGTGTTGGACGAGATGCACGGGCAGTGGCACTTCTTCCAGAACTTCATCTCCAACGTGGAGATGACGCTGGGTAAGACGGATCTGCGTATCGCCTCGCACTACGTCGACACGCTCGTCCCCGACGAGTTGAAGCACGTCTTCGACCGGATTCGCACTGAGCACGCCCTCACTGTCGCCGAGGTCCTGAAGATCACCGGCGAGGGCGAACTCCTTGAGGCACAGCCCGTGTTGAAGCAGACGTTCTCCATCCGGGACGCCTATCTCGACCCGATCTCCTATCTCCAGGTGACGTTGCTGAAGCGCCAGCGGGACGCGGCTGCGGCCGGCGAACCGGCGGATCCTGTGCTGTCCCGTGCGTTGCTGCTGACGGTCAACGGGGTTGCGGCGGGGTTGCGCAACACCGGCTGACGACAAGGTGATTCGAGAGGCGCCCTGGGTAACTGGGGCGCCTTTCTGTGTTGTTGGGGGCTGGAGATCATCCGAGGTGCGGGGTTGTGCGGTTCTCCAGGAAGTGTGCGATCCGTAGCCGCTGGGTGTGATGCATCGGCAAGTCGTCGATGCCATCGGGGCTCACAAACCGAATCTCGCTGGATTCCTCGGAGATGGCGAGCGACCCGCCGGTGATCCGGGCACGAAAGCAGACATTGAACTGCCTTCTGACCTCCCCATCGCTGTACGCAATGATGTGCCGGGGATCTGTATAGGTGCCGACGATCCCAGTAATCTCCACGTCATACCCGGTCTCCTCCCTCACCTCCCGCACAGCAGCCCCCGGCAGAGATTCCCCCATGTCCATCCCCCCACCCGGCAGCGCCCAGAGACCGTTGTCCCGACGGCGCTGCAACAGGATGCGGCCCTGGTCATCCGTGACGACCGCCGACGCGGCGACGACCAGGCTGTTCGGCTCGGGTGCGGCGGGGTCGTCGTAGTACTCGGTACGCGCCAAT
This sequence comes from Streptomyces sp., assembly GCA_036569285.1. Lineage (GTDB taxonomy): Bacteria > Actinomycetota > Actinomycetes > Streptomycetales > Streptomycetaceae > Streptomyces. The sequence goes on along the minus strand of DATCQX010000341.1, from coordinate 820 downwards.
ATCTATCCCTTCAGGGACGCTGAAACTTGGTCCTGGGCAGTGAATTTCAGCTTCCGAACCATCACCGAATACTGCGGGACGTCCTCAACGGGCTGTATTTCGCCTACTTTGTCGGCCGACACGATATTCAGCAGGGTGTCGTGAAGCTGCTTAGCCCGGCCGGTACCGCGCCATTTCGGAACGACCATGAGTTCAGAAAGTCCGAAAACGGAGCCTCTGAGGTTCGAGGGGCGCGGATGCCCTTTCCATCAGCCGCCCGGCTTGAAGATGGGTCCGTACGCATAGCCGACCGGGCTGCCCTCCTCTCAGCCTGCAATACACCTCCAGTCTTCCCGCGAAGGCCAATGGTCGAGGTACTGAGAGGAACGCTGACGCAACAGGGAACGCGCACCCTGTGCATCAGCGTGCCTGTAGCGCTTCAGCTCCATTGCCCGGATTCATCTTCCCCTTGGCCAAGACTGACGCGGTCTTCCAGGCTTATCAGACTCGCCAAGCACCGTCGTTGCGGCTCACATTTCTGTAGCTTCCTTCTGAGACGCGTCGGGAAACTTCATCCCATTCACGAATCACTCGGCGCCTGCCTTCGACATTTTCCAGCCAATCCGTGCGGCTGACCAGCTTGCCCGCATAGACAGGCTCCCAGGAGATTCCGTAAAAGGGGCCGATATCGGGAACCAGGGTTGCGAGGCAGTGAAGAGTTCGGCGGTGATACCATTTGCTGATCGCTGTAATTTTCAGCCCAGAATCAAGAGCTTCCCGCAGGTACGGAAGGGAAAGCTCTACGTTCTGCCACGTGTTGGCGGCCTGGTCCTCGCACCGG
>DATCQX010000340.1:0-3792 GCA_036569285.1 Streptomyces sp. | reverse complement strand
CTTCGTGTCGTTGCCGTAGTCGAAGGACGCCATGATGACGGCGCTGCCCTCGGAGGCGGTGGAGGTGACGCCGGTGATGCCGTCGACGCCTTCGAGGTTGTTCTCGATGGGCTCGACGACCTGCTTCTCGACGACGTCGGGGGAGGCGCCCTGGTACGGCGCGATCACCGACACGACGGGCAGCTCGATGGTGGGCAGGAGCTGCTGTTTGAGCTGGGGTATCGCGATCAGCCCGAAGACGAGCGCGACCAGCGACATCAGCCCGATCAGGGAGCGTTGGGCGAGGCTGAACCTGGACAGCCAGGACATGGGCGGGAGTTCTCTCTTCTGTGAGCGGCAGAAGCTTTTGCGTGAGTGGCAGAAGCCGGCACTCCAACCCTGGTTCATCCTCACGGGCGGTTGTGTAGCCCCGAGGTCCCGTTCCTTATCCCCCGCCTACTCCGCCCGCAGTACGACCGTACGAACGTCACTCCACCCTCGGGCGTACCAGACCCGACTCGTAGGCGACGACGACGAGCTGTGCCCGGTCGCGGGCGCCGAGCTTGGCCATGGCCCGGTTGACGTGCGTCTTCACGGTCAGCGGGGAGACTTCGAGGCGCTCGGCGATCTCGTCGTTGGTGTGTCCCCCGGCGACCTGCACGAGGACCTCGCGCTCGCGGACGGTCAGCGCGTCCAGGCGGGCCGCGCGGACGGGGTCCCGCGGGTCGTCGTCGCCCTGCGCGAGGAACCTCGCGATCAGGCCCTTCGTCGCCGCCGGGGAGAGCAGCGCCTCGCCGCCCGCCGCGACCCGGATCGCGTTCAGCAGCTCCTCCGGTTCGCTGCCCTTGCCGAGGAACCCGGAGGCGCCCGCGCGCAGGGACTGCACGACGTAGTCGTCCACCTCGAAGGTCGTCAGTATGACGACCCTCACCCGCGCGAGCGACGGGTCCGCGCTGATCAACCGCGTCGCCGCGAGGCCGTCCGTGCCGGGCATGCGGATGTCCATCAGGACGACGTCGGCGCGCTGTTCCTTCGCGAGGCGGACCGCCTCCGCGCCGTCCGACGCCTCCCCCACGACCTCCATGTCCGGTTCCGAGTCCACGAGCACTCTGAACGCGCTGCGCAGGAGCGCCTGGTCGTCGGCGAGGAGGACTCGGATCGGGGTCGTCATAGGGCTCGCTCCGCCTTGCTGGTCGTCTTGACCGGCAGGATCGCATGTACCCGGAAGCCGCCCCCGTAGCGGGGGCCGGTGGTGAGGGTTCCGCGCAGCGCGGAGACGCGTTCCCGCATCCCCAGCAGGCCGTGCCCGCCGCCGCTCTCCCCCGGCGGCTCGTCGGACGGCGTCCCGTTGTCCAGGACGGTGACCTCCACGTTCGGGCCCACGCGGACGACGCTGACTTCCGCCTTCGCGTCCGGCCCGGCGTGTTTGCGGACGTTCGTCAGCGCCTCCTGGATGACCCGGTACGCGGCGAGGTCCACGGCGGCGGGGAGGGTGGTGCCCTGGTCCGCCCTCGCGACCTCGACCTTCAGGCCCGCGTTGCGGAAGGTGTCCGCGAGTTCGTCGAGACGGCCGAGGCCCGGGGCGGGTTCCGTGGGGGCCTCCGGATCGCCGGACTGCCTCAACAGGCCCACTGTCGCCCGCAGTTCGTTCAGCGCCGAGCGGCTGGCCTCCCGGACGTGCGCGAGAGCCTCTTTTGCCTGGTCGGGGCGCTTGTCCATGACGTGCGCCGCCACTCCTGCCTGGACGTTGACGAGGGCGATGTGATGCGCGACGACGTCATGCAGGTCCCGGGCGATCCTGAGGCGCTCCTCCGCGACCCTCCTCCTCGCCTCCTCCTCCCGGGTGCGTTCCGCTTTCTCCGCGCGGTCCCTGATCGCCTGGACCACCGCTCTGCGGCTGCGGACGGCGTCCCCTGCCGTCGCGCCGATGCCGGTCCAGGCGAGCACCGCGAGGTTTTCCTGCGCGTACCAAGGGAGGGGGCCGGCCAGCATCGCGGCGCCCGTGAGGACCGTGACCGTGAGTATGCCCAGACGGAGGGTGGTGGAGCGGTCTGTCGTCGCGGCGACCGTGAACAGGGCGATGACCGCCGACATGACGACCGGGGCCCTCTGGTCATCTGCGGTGAGGCACTCCACGAGGGCGAGGGCCGAGGTGGCCGCCAGGACACTGACGGGCTGTCGGCGCCTGAAGATCAGGGCTATCGCGCCGAGGGTCATGAGGAGGAGGCTGAGGGGGTCGGGGGTGCGGATTCCCCAACTGACAGCTCGATCACCGTTTGGTTCGACGAAGCTGCCGGCCAGCATGCACACGAGGACGCCGGCTGCGAGGGTGGCGTCCAGGGCCAGGGGGTGCGCCTGTAGGCCGCAGCGGGCTCGGTCGAGTGTGCTCACGTTGTTCAAAATACGGCGGGGGATGTGGGGGTGGGTACTGGTTGGGTGCCGGGTGCGGGTTGTGTGTGGCTGGTCGCGCAGTTCCCCGCGCCCCTTAGGTGCGTGCGGGTTCCCTGCGTCGTTGGGCCTAGGTCCGGGTTCCTTCCGGGCTACTTCCTCGGGCCGATCCCTGTTCCCTGTGGCCCTTGCGAAGATCCGGGCATGACTGCTTCCTGGCCCTCCCACCTCGATGTCGGTGCCGTTCGGTTTGCTCGGCCCACCGCTCACTACGCGGACGTGCTCGTGTTGGGATCGCCTGGGGCGCCGGTGAATATGGAGCTGCTTCACACGGGGGCGGATTCCTGAGGCACATCCCGAGAATCAGCTCGTGCTGTATCTCCGTGGGCCCGGAGCCGCTGGCGGCGGCCGTTGCGCGGCTCACCTCGCGCGGGGCACAGCCCTGTCACGCCCGCCAACCCCTAGTGGGAGCAGCACTGCGCCGTTCCCTTCGAGGACCCCGATGGGTGGGTCGTCGTGTTGGTGCCCTGGGCGTCAGCCAGGGATGAGGCCGTCGTCGTTCAGCATGGCGCGGACCTCTTCGAGGGTCGCGTCCGGGGCGGGGAGGATGAGGTCGGAGGGTTCCAAGGCGTCGTCCGGGAGGGGGGTGCCTCGGTCTCGGACCGCGTTCAGGAGGGCGGTGAGAGTCTGGCGGAACGCGGGCTCGTCGCCGGATTCGAGTTCGGCTAGGAGTTCGTCGTCCAGTTTGTTGAGGTCGGTGAGGTGGCTTTCCGCCAGGCTCACTTGGCCCTCTCCCATGATCCGTACGATCATGTCGCCCTCCTTGGCGTGGCCCCTACTGCTTGTCGAAGCGGGGGGTGTCCTTCGGCTGCTGGCCGGCGCCGCCCTCGATGGCCTGCTGGGAAGCGGCGGAGCCTCCGGCCAGCTCGGCCTTCATGCGCTGAAGCTCCAGCTCTACATCCGTACCACCGGAGAGGCGATCCAGCTCGGTCTGGATGTCGTCCTTGGCGAGGCCGGTCGGGTCGTCGAGGGCGCCGGAGGCGAGGAGTTCGTCGAGGGCGCCGGCGCGGGCCTGGAGCTGGGCGGTCTTGTCCTCGGCGCGCTGGATGGCCAGGCCGACGTCACCCATCTCCTCGGAGATGCCGGAGAACGCCTCGCCGATCCGGGTCTGGGCCTGGGCCGCGGTGTAGGTGGCCTTGATGGTCTCCTTCTTCGTACGGAAGGCGTCGACCTTGGCCTGGAGCCGCTGGGCCGCCAGGGTGAGCTTCTCCTCCTCGCCCTGGAGCGTCGCGTGCTGGGTCTCCAGGTCCGTGACCTGCTGCTGGAGGGCGGCCCGGCGGGACAGCGCCTCACGGGCGAGGTCCTCACGGCCGAGCGCGAGCGCCTTGCGGCCCTGGTCCTCCAGCTTCGAGGACTGCGACTGGA
>DATCQX010000339.1:0-6643 GCA_036569285.1 Streptomyces sp. | reverse complement strand
CGCACACCCCGGCCTCGCCCGACTCACGTGCGCCCGCAGGCCACGGAGCCGGTACGGGCGTCCCGCGCATCGCGCCGCCCTCCCAAAACAACACCGGCGTCCGGGAGTTCGCACCTCCCAGACGCCGGACGCAATGACCTGGCCCTTCGCACGGTCCAGGTCACCGAGACGGCCGCCCCGTGTCCCTCGCACGGCACTACCGGGACGGCTGCCAACGTGAAGGAGTGTCGCATGGCTCCCGCCATGGGCTGCAAGTCGGGCATCTCCACGCCCGACCCCACCACCGCGGACCGGCTGGCCGGCCAGTTGTCGGCCCTGCTCCCCGGAGTCGCCGCCGTGGACGTCCGCCTCCAGGACCCCCGGACGCCGTGGCCGCATCTGCGGTTCACCGCCGTCGACGAGCGCCAGCAGGCCGTACACGTCCCGCGCGCCAAGGCGCTGACCATCGCCCGCTGGCTCATCAGGTCCTTCCCTCAGGCCGGCTGGGCGACCCAGCCCATGCGCTTCGACCTGCGTACGGCCGTGCTGAGCGGACGGGACGCGCGATGACGACGGCGAACACCACCGACCTGGCCGCGCTCCACGGACTCGCGGCCGTCGTACGGATGCTGGCCCGCGCCGACGACGTCCCCGAGACCCGTCTCCACCTCGGGTACGACGAGGCCGCCAAGCGCCTGAACATCCCCGAGAAGTGGCTGCGCGAACGGATCTCCAGCCTTCCTCACCGGAAGCTCGGAAAGTTCGTCCAGTTCACCGAGGAAGACCTGCGTTCCATATCCGAAATGCACTTCGTCCAACCGCATCAACGCGCGACAGAGGAAGAGAGTCCGGATCTGCTGGCCATACGGCCGTCCGCACGCTCCCGTCGACGCACCTGATTTCTCTGGAACCGGACGAAATGAACAGCACCATAAACACGCTCGTCGAATCGGCTCGGCAGGGCGACTGGGCACCCCTGCTCGAAACCGCCCGTGAAGTACGGGGAAAGAACTGGCCGGAGAAAGCTCTCTGCTCCGGGCTGGACTTCGAGGACGACTTCTTTCCGGAATCGGAACACCCGTGGAGCGACCCCGACCAGCTACGGGAATCCCACGCCGACTCTCTGAGGCTGCCGCTCGCCCTGTGCTCCGCCTGTCCCTTGCCCGTCGCCGCGCGATGCCTGGTGGATGCGCTGCGGTATGAGGACCGGTACGGCATCCGAGCCGGTCTGCTGGCGCCAGAGCGCGAGGCTCTCCTCAGCCTGTGGAAAACCCGCGTCAACGCCGATTCGGTCGCTGCGGTGATTCAGGGTGTTACCACCCTGCTCAACTCCGCTGAACGCACGGCTGTCATCACGCAAGTGATTGAAGACCCTGAAGTCAATGCTCGTCTCGTCGCACAGGGTCTAGGTATTCCGGTCAAGTACCTGTGGCAATTGGTACGCGAGCACAAGAAGCGCTCAGCCGACTCCTCCGTTCCTGAAGCGGCGTAGCTATTCCTCGTCGAGCCGATTTCCACGAAAGATTCCCCATGCACAACGAACTCAGCCGGGCTCTGCACTCCTTGGCGCCGGACGCCACCTTGATACGCGTCTTCCCCAAGCGGCAGGGAATGATCCATTTCTACGGGGCCGACTTTTTCATGCTCCTGACCTCTCAAGACGTGGAAGAGCGCGCCGCGCGGCTCATACGGCAGTACTTCGGTGACGCCGCCGACTGGCGGCTCCCTCACGACTTCCACGTGCCCACGGGCCGCCTCTTCGTCACGCCGCACCCTGACCGCGTCGGGTACGTCCCGGAGGACGACCGCTCGTTCGGCCTGCTGGCAGAGCGGTACGTCACGACGGCGCAGGGCGGTGACCGGTGAGCGCCGTCATGACGGAGCTGGTGTGGAGCCGCTCGCGGGCCAAGCGGGGGTCGCTCCTGGTGATGCTCGCCCTGGCGCGGGAGGCGGACGACAGGGGGTGGGTCTCGCTGTCTCTGGAGCAGATCGCGAAGCTCGCCCGGCTGTCGGCGCGGGCGGTCACCAACTGCCTCCCCGAACTGTCGGCACTCGGGGAGCTGAGCTACACACCGGGTTCGGGACGGGCCGTCACCAACCGCTACTCCCTCCTGCTCGGCGCGTCGGACACCCCTGACCAGCGGCAAGAACCAGGAAGTGGCTTCCCAGAAGGCTCTTCCCAAACCAGGAAGTTGGAGCCAGAAACCCCGAAGTCCCTTCCAGGAAGCCGGGAAGCTTCTTCCGTGCTTCGCGGGTCTGGTAGTACTCCCGTAGGGAGTACTACCTCTTCAGAACAGCAAGCTGGCTTGCTGTCTCCCCGTACGACGCCGAGGCCAGCGGAGGGCATCCCGGCCGACGCCAAGGACCTCGTCGCCGCGCTGACGGGCGCCGGGATGGTCGTCGGCTGGAGGCTCACCGAGGACGAGTGGGCGCGGGTAACAGCCTTGTCGGCGCGGTGGGGTGTCGAGCGGCTGGTGGAGTTCATCTCCCGCCGCTGGGATCCCAGTCGTCCCCCGCAGTCGGCGCGCTACCTGCTGCGCATCTGGGACGACCTTCCCAGTCAGGTCCCCACTCACAACGTCGTCCCCCTGCGGCGCGAGTCCGGCGGCTGGAAGCCGTACCGCAATCCCGTCAGGGCCGGCGCCTACCAGAACGGATTCTGACCATGGCTGAGCCTCAACTCGCCTGTCAGGCGCGGACAGTGCGCCGGCTGGAGAAGATCCTCGCCGCGAAGGGCATCTCCCTGGTGGCGGACGGCGGCGGCTCGTCGTCCGTCGAGTCCGGTCCGGGCACCCCGCGCTGGCACCACGACGCCCGCGTCGAGTACGCGCTGGCCCGCTGGGAGTCGGCGACCCCGCCCCGGTTCCGCGACGCGGAGGCGACGCTCCCGCAGGTGCGGGCCTGGGCGGACAGGGCGCTCGACGACCCGTCCCGCGCCGGAACGCTCCTGCTCACCGGCCTGACCGGCACCGGCAAAACACATCAGGCGTACGGCGCTCTGCGGCACATCGCGAGCGGCGGCCCCGACCGGTTCGAGGTGCTGGCCGTGAACTCGGCCGACATGTACGGGCGGCTGCGTCCCAGCGCGGTGATAGGCGCCTCGGAGCAGGAGCTGAAGCGGCTGTCGACGGTGCAGTACCTGTTCCTGGACGACTTCGGGACGTCGAAGACGTCGGAGTGGACGGAGGAGATCACCTACCGGCTGATCAACCACCGCTACAACCACTGCCTCCCGACCGTCATCACCTCCAACCTCCCGGCCCGCGACGCGGACGGCCCCGACCTGACCGACTTCGTGGGCGACCGGGTCGCCAGCCGTCTCGCCGAGATGGTCACCACGCTCGTCCCGATGATCGGCGACGACCGACGCCGCAGGCGGGCGACGGCATGAACCACCCCACCTCCTCCGGAAAGACCACCACTCCCATGCCCCACCCCCTCATGCTCGCCGCAGCCGCGAAGCTCATCAGGGCGGAGCAACTGCGCTCCGCGGCCCGCACGCAGGCGTTCCACACCTGGGGCGCACGCGCGGCCACGGCGGCGTCGAAGCACGCCCGGCGTCTGTTCGGCGACGAGGCCGTGACGCTGAAGTGGGAGGCCCTCGGCGTCCTGCGTCTGGACGACCTCCTCCAGGCGACCGCGCCCCTGGGCACCGTCGCAGGGCAGCACCTGGAACTCCACTACAGCGGTGACGGCAAGGAGGCCGAGCGGCTGGCACTGCGGCGCTCGTGCGGCACGTGCCCCGCCCAGCAGCTCGACGACGTCGACTCGCTCGAACACCTCGGCCGCCTGCTCGCCCAGACCCCGGCCTGGCCAACGCTCAAGGAGCAGGCGTGAACACCCCCTACCGTCTGCGCACGATGTCCGCCTGGGACCGCGCGGCGATCGTCCTCCTCGGCGCGGCCGGCTTCGCCTTCTCCTACGACGCCCTCCGCCAAGTCGCCCTCGCGATCCACGCGCGGCCCACGCTCTCCTACCTCTTCCCCGTCTTCATCGACGGCTTCATCGCGTACGGCGTGCGTGCCCTCGTCCTCCTCCGCCACAGCGGCTTCGGCGCCCGTCTCTACGCCTGGTTCCTCTTCCTCGCCGCCACCGGCTCCAGCCTCTGGGCCAACTCGCTCCACGCGATCACCCTCAACCACAGCGGCCCGTCCGGACCGTCCCCGCTCCGCCTCGGGGACAACGTCGTCGGCGTCCTGTCGATGCTCGCGCCGCTCGCGCTCGCCGGGTCCGTCCACCTCTACATCATCATGGCGCGGACGGCTGAGTCGTCCGTCCCGGACAGGGCGGAAAGCCGTCCGGGACCGGTCCGCAACTGCGTGAAAGTGGAGTTCGGCGTCCCGGAAACGGCGGGCCGTCTGCACGGGCAGGGCGCCGGGGAGCCCTCCGAGATTCCGTCCGTCCTACCGCCCGTCCGCGAGCGCGCGGACAAGGACGGAACGTCATCGTCTGATGCCGGACCTGCGGCGATGCACCACCCGGCCGATCAGGAGAACGCGCCCTTCACGCCCCGGGAGCACGAAGCGCCGCCGGAGTACGGACCGCAGGAGTCGCCCGTCCCGGACGGAGAAACACCGCCTGCCGACTCGACCGATCCGGCCGACGCAGCCGACCCGGAACCGGCGGCACAGCAGAAGACCGTCCTCCCTCCCGACGACGAACCGGTCCCCGTCCCGGACAGCGAGGAGTCTCCCCAGGACCGTGAGCCTGAGGACGACTGGATGAGAGACCTCCTCCCCATCGCGCGGGACGCCGCCCGGACCGCCGGACGGATCAGCCGCGACGCCATCAAGGACGCGGTCCGCGCCCACCAAGCCGTCGGCAACGACAAGCTCGGCGAGTTGGTCGCCGCCCTCAAGGACGAGGAGACCTTCGCCGGAGGGCTGACTCCGCCGGGTCCGTCCCGGCAGCTCTGGTGACCAGCCTTTTCGGAGAGAATGTCCTCATCAGCAGGAAGGAAGAACGATGCGGCGACACCTGCTCGGCGTCGGGGACGAAGCAGCCCACCGGCACGCCGCCGAAGCCGCGGCCCAACTCGACGCGCACTTTCGCGCGGGCGGAACTCTGATACCGGTCGCCACCCCCGGATACACCCCGGACCCCGGCGAGACGGCGTACGCCGACGTGATGTGCACGACGGCCCGCTTCTACGCCACCGACCCCGTACAACCACCGCGCGCCGGCTACTTCGAGAACCACCCGTCGTTGGGCCGCCGCTGGGTGACCAACCGGCGGCTGGACGCCCAACGGATCCAGCAGGCGGAGGCGGAAGCCTGCGAGCAGTGGCGCGACTACGAGTGGGCGCGGGTCGTCCTAACCTCCGAGGGCATCCGCATCAACCCGCCGGGCTCACCGGGCACGTGGCTCCCGTTCGACCACGTCCTCCTCACCGGCCTGACGGCCGAACCTGACCGCCAGGAGCTGGTGCTGTCGTACAGCGTTTGCGCCCCGCTCCTCCTCACAGGCCCAGCGGTGCCATGGTTGGTGGTCGCTCTGGGGCGATTGGTCACGCCCACGTCGTAAAGACCCCGTGACCAGGCCCGACCAACACGTGAGGGTCAGCAGGATTCCCCGAACTTTACCGCCCCGAACTCAACCGGTTGTCCATCGAGCTTGGCTCCCGGCTTCGGATTCTGAGTGCAGACCTTCCAGTTGGATTCGAGAAGGACCATCCGGCTCTCGCCGGAGACATCGTTGACGGTGATGCTGGTGGAGGAGTCGAGGGCCTGGCGGGCGACCTTGACCGACTTGCCTCTGAAATCAGGCATCGTCGCCCCCGCGTCCTGGACAGTGCCCGCGTCCTTGGCAGGGCAGCTCTCCTCCAGCTTGACCGCCCCGAAGTCCACCTTCGTATCGGTCGGATGCTCACCGGGGGCCGGGGTCTGCGAGCAGACCTTCCAGTTCCGGTCGAAAGCCTGCATACGCCCGCGTCCGAGCGCGTCGTGTGAGGTAAGGCTGTAGAAGCCTGCGGCCTGCGCTTGGTCCTGGGCGGCCTGAAGGCCCTTGCCCTTCATGTCCGGCAGCGTGCCGGTTTTTGCCGTGGTGTCGTCAGCCTTCGGCGAGTCTGCCGGCGTAGGAGTGCCAGGGGCCGACGCGGTGGCGCTGGTCTTCGTGCTGCTACTGCTCGCGGCCGGGTTACAGGCGGTAAGGGCCAGGAGCCCGGTGGCAGCCAGAACAGTAACAGCGGTGCACTTGCGCATAGTTCCCCCAAATTGGTGCTGGAGAACCATAATGCGGCCTGCGCGCTAACCGTAGAGACGATGTGAACGTTCCGTGATGTGACGTTCGATGCCGGTGGGACAACAAACAGCACGGTGCAGCAGCGTTGGACGAGCCTCCGCTCAGGACGACTCCAAGAACGCGTTGCCTTCCAGCTCCACATGTGCCTTCTTCCCACCCCTCCTGTCAGGATTCAGGAGCAGCCCGCAGGAGTAGGCCCTTTGGTCTGACTCCTGCGAAGGGGCGTTGCGGTCCGCTCCCCCCTCAGGACCGCAACGCCCGCCTCCCTCCTCCCTCCTCCCTCGGCACATCAAGGTCCTGGTTCTCTCATGCCTCACCCCACCCGTTTTATCCGCATTCTCTGCGGTATACCCATTGCGCTCTCTGTCGGCATCCTCTCCACCGGCTGCTCCGCAGCCTCCACCTCCGAGCGCGCGTCACCCCG
>DATCQX010000338.1:0-7292 GCA_036569285.1 Streptomyces sp. | reverse complement strand
GACGCCGCGCGAGGTGGTCCGCGACCATCTCCGTGGTGATCGGCACGCCGGCGGGAAGGCCCTCCAGCGTGGCGACGAGTGCGGGACCGTGGGACTCCCCCGCGGTCAGCCAACGCAGCCTGCTCAACGATGCTCCTCGGTGCTCGCGCCTGGTACCGCTCCACCGCCGCGCATTCGACGCGTACGGCGCGGGCGGCACCGGGTGCGCGGCCCTGGCCCGCCACCCCCGATCCTCCCACGTCCCGGCCCCGGACCCGCCCTCCGGTCCACCACCCGGACGTCGCCGACCGGCGGGATCAGCCCTGCCGGGGCTCCTCGCGGGGCGCGTACGAGCCCAGGAAGTCCGCCCCTCGGGGCCCCTCGGCCTGCGGCTGTGCCGGTGCGTACGCCCCGAGGAAGTCCGCGCCCCGGGTTCCGTCCCCCTGCTGCCGGATCACGCCGTTCCCGGCCCCGGCCGCCCTCAGTGCCCGCCGGAGCGTCAGCTTGCGGTACAGCTTGAGCCCCCAGGAGCCCACGACCAGCGCGATGATCAGGCACAGGACCGGGATCTGGATCCAGTCGGGCAGGAACTGCAGGACGAACTGGAAGATCTCGCTCTTGGCGGACGCGATGAACACGACCGTGCTCCCCCTGGAATAACGCGCCCCGCCCCCTGCGCGGCGCCCTCGCGAACCTTAGCGGGACGCGAGCGCGTGTTCGCCCGCTTTTCGCATGACGTCGAGGGGGGCGGGACGGCATCCGGTCATCTGCTCGACCTGGAGCACCGCCTGGTGGACGAGGAGGTCGAGGCCGCTGACGACCGCGCCCGCGTACATCGACCAGCGCGCGGCGAGCTGGGTGGGCCAGGGGTCGTACAGGACGTCGAAGAGGGTCGCCGGGCGTTCGGGCACGTCACGGGCGAGCGTGTCCGTCGTCCCGGCCGGGGTCGTCGCGACGACCAGCGGGGCCCGCAGCGCCTCGGCCGCGTCGGACCAGTCCGCCGTCCGGACGTCGACGCCGAGCCGCTCGCCCCACTCCCGCATCTCGGCGGCGCGCTCCGCGCTGCGGACGTAGGCGACGACCTCGCCCGTGCAGATCCGGGAGAGCGCGGCGAGGGCGGAGGAGGCGGTGGCGCCGGCGCCGAGGATCGCGGCGGACTCGACCTGTTCGACGCCGCGTTCCCGCAGGGCCGCGACCATGCCGGGGATGTCGGTGTTGTCGCCGACCTTGCGGCCGTCCGCCGTGCGGACCAGCGTGTTGACGGCCTCGACGGAGGCCGCCGTCTCGGTGACCTCGTCGAGCAGCGGGATCACCGCCCGCTTCAGCGGCATCGTCAGCGACAGCCCCGCCCACGTCGCGTCCAGGCCCGCGACGAAGTCCGGGAGGGACTCCTCGTCGACCTCGAAACGGTCGTACGACCATTCCGTGAGCCCCAGCGCGTCGTACGCGGCGCGGTGCAGGACCGGGGAGAGGGAGTGGGCGATGGGCGAGCCGAGCACGGCGGCGCGGCGGGCTTCGGCGGGCCGAGCTGTCATGACACCTGTCCTTGAGACCTGACGGGCCCGCTGTCCTACGGGCCCGGTGAAGCGTAGTGTCCGGCGGGCCGTCAGCCCTTCCTGGACTCGTTGAACTCCGCGCGCAGCTCTTCGTGTTCGGCGAGGGTCCGGGTGAACTTGCTGGTCTTGCCGTCCAGCGAGATGAAGTAGTACCAGCCGTCCTTCGTCGGGTTGAGGGCGCCGCGCAGCGCCTCGTCGCCGGGGTTGTCGATGGGGCCGGGCGGCAGGCCCTTGACGTAGTACGTGTTGTACGGGTTCTTGAACTGCTTGAGCTCGGCGATCGTGAGGTCGATCTTGCTCTGGTTCTTGATGTAGTTGTACGTGGAGTCGAACTCCAGCGAGCCGTACGTCTGGGGGTTGCCGGGCTTGAGGCGGTTGTAGACGACCTCGGCCATCTTGCGGAAGTCGTCGTGGCTGGTGCCCTCGGCCTGCGCGAGGCTCGCGACGGTCAGGAGCTGCCAGGGCCCGTCGAGACCGAGTTTCTCCGCCTGGCTCTCCAGACCGAGCTGCTGGTACTTCTGGCTGGCCCGGGTGACCATCTCCTTCAGGACGGTCTCCGGCTTGTCCCCCTTGTTGATCGCGTAGCGCGAGGGGTACAGGAAGCCCTCCAGCGGGTCCTTCACCTCGGGGTGGTTCTGCGCCCAGTCGGGCAGCCCCAGCTCCTTGTACTTCTCCTTCGCCACGTTCGCGGTGGTGCCCTCGGAGAGGTCGAGCCGCTTGTCGATCTGCGCGTACACAGCGACGTTGCGGGTGCCCTCGGCGATGATCAGGTTGTTCTGGCTCTTGGGGTCGAGCATCATCGCGACGGCGGCCTTGGCGGACATCTCCTTGTTGAGGACGTAGGAGCCCTCCTGGATGCCGCTCGCCTTGGGGTTCTGCGTGTACGCCGACACGAACGCGTCGACGCTCTTGACGACGCCCGCGGCCTTGAGGAGCCGTCCGATGGCCGCGCCGCCCGCGCCCTTGGGGACGCTGACGGCGACCGTCTCGCTCGTGCCGTCGCCCGCGTAGTCCGCCGCGGCGCCGTAGCGGTCCTGGTAGAACTGGAGGCCGAAGTAGCCGACACCGGCGAGGCCGCCGCCGAAGACGAGGACGACGACGAGGCAGGCGAAGCCGTTGCGGCGCTTCTTCTTGCCGGAGTCCCCTCTTCCTTTGCCGCGTCTGCCGCGCTCCTCCGGGGCGGTGGCCGCGGGCTCGTCCGTGTTGTCGTCGTCCGGGAGGACTCCGCCGGCCTCGGGCTCGGGTTCCGGGTCGGGCTCGGGGTCGCGGCGGCGGGCCGGGGGCTCCGGGGGCGGGTAGGCGTCGGGGGTGCCGTAGAAGTCGGGCTGTTCGGCGCCGTACGCGGCGGGCTGCTGGCCGTAGGGGTCACCGGGGTCGGCCGCGTAGGGGACGTGCGCGTGCGTGCCGGTGCCGTCCCAGCCGCCCTGCTGGTAGGCGTGCGGCTGGTCCTGCTGGGGGTACTGCTGGTCGTACTGGGGGTAGACCGGTTGACCGTACTGGTCGTACTGCTGCTGGTCGTACTGGGGCGTCTGGCCGTATCCGGACGGCTGCTCGCCGTTCGACCAGCCCTGGTGGACCGCCTGCTGCTGCGGCTCCTGCGGGTACTGCTGCTGGCCCCCGTAGGCAGGCTGGTGGCCCAGGTGGGCCTGCTGCCCTGCCCATCCGCCGTCCCCGAACAACGGGTCCTCCGGATGCCACGGTGCGGGGCCCGGACCCCGGCCATACTCAGTCATCGATCCCCTAGAGCCGCGAGGCGGCGGTTCGCGGCTGGGGGGGTCCGGCTGCGGTTCCGCCTCTTGCTGTGCGGAGGCTGTTCGAACACCTCCGCATCGCGCGGAACGTTACCGTATCGCGATCAGATGACCACTTAGACGCCCTCTCCGGGTGCTTTACCTGACACCCGTTCGGATTCCAGCGCCTGCTGAAGGATGATCACAGCGGCTGCCTGGTCGATGACAGAACGCCCCTTCTTGGACTTGACGCCCGATGCGCGCAGCCCCTGACTGGCCGTCACCGTCGTCATCCGCTCGTCCACGAGCCGAACCGGAATCGGGTCCACCGCCTTGGCCAGCACCTGCGCGAAGCCCCTGACCTTGACCGCCGCCGGGCCCTCGCCCCCCTTGAGGGAGCGCGGGAGCCCGACCACGATCTCGATCGGCTCGTACTCCTCGACGAGCTGCTTGAGCCGCCGGTGAGCTGCGGGAACGTCCCTTCCGGGGACCGTCTCGACCGGAGTCGCGAGGATCCCGTCGGGGTCGCAGGACGCGACCCCGATCCGGGCGTCCCCGACGTCGATCGCGAGCCGTCGTCCGCGTCGCATCAGCTAGCCGTCTCCGCGACGAGCCGCTCCACGGCGTCCACGGCCTCGCCGACGGCGGCCGGGTTCTGCCCGCCGCCCTGGGCGACGTCCGGCTTGCCGCCGCCACCGCCGCCGAGCGTCTTGGCGGCCGTCCGAACCAGGTCGCCCGCCTTGAGACCACGCTCGCGGGCGGCCTCGTTGGTGGCGATCACGGTCAGCGGTTTGCCGTTGTTCACGGTGAACAGCGCGACGACGGCGGCCCGCCCGCCCTGGATGCGGCCCCGCACGTCGAGGACCAGCTTGCGCAGGTCGTCCGGGGTCGTCCCGTCCGGGACCTGCCCGGTGACCACGGCGACGCCGCGGACGTCCTTGGCGGAGTCGGCGAGCCCGGCGGCGGCCTGGAGGACCTTCTCCGCGCGGAACTTCTCGATCTCCTTCTCGGCGTCCTTCAACTTGCCGAGCATGGCCGACACCTTCTCCGGCAGCTCCTCCGGACGCCCCTTGATCAGCTCCTGGAGCTGGGCGACGACCGTGTGCTCACGGGCCAGGAAGTTGTAGGCGTCGACGCCGACGAGGGCCTCGATGCGCCGCACCCCGGAACCGATCGACGACTCCCCGAGCAGCTTGACCAGGCCGAGCTGCGAGGTGTTGTGGACGTGCGTACCGCCGCACAGCTCCTTCGAGAAGTCCCCGATGGTGACGACGCGGACCTGCTCGCCGTACTTCTCGCCGAACTCGGCGATGGCCCCCTGCTTCTTCGCCTCGGCGATCGGCAGGATCTCGGCGTGCACGTCGAGGTCGCGGGCGAGCACCTCGTTGATCTTCTGCTCGACGTCGGTCATCACGGCCGTCGGGACGGCGGACGGCGAACCGAAGTCGAAGCGGAAGCGGCCCGGCTGGTTCTCGGAACCGGCCTGGGCGGCCGTCGGGCCCAGCGCGTCGCGCAGCGCCTGGTGGGTGAGGTGGGTGGCCGAGTGGGCGCGGGCGATGGCCGTCCGGCGCCGGGTGTCGATCGTGGCCTGCGCCTTGGCACCCACGGTCACCTCGCCGACCTGGACGACGCCCTTGTGGACGTACACCCCCGGCACCGGCTTCTGGCAGTCGCGGATCTCGATCACGGCACCGGAGTCGACCTTGATCCGGCCGGTGTCACCGATCTGCCCGCCGCCCTCGGCGTAGAACGGGGTGCGGTCGAGGACGATCTCGACCTCGTCGCCCTCGGTCGCGGCCGGCGAGGAGACGCCGTCGACGAGGATGCCGACGACCGTGGTCTCGCCCTCGGTGTCGGTGTAGCCGATGAAGTCGGTCTCACCGGTCTTGTCGGCGATCTCCCGGTAGGCACCGGCACCGGCGTGCCCGGTCTTCTTGGCCTGCGCGTCGGCCTTGGCGCGCTCCCGCTGCTCCTTCATCAGGCGCCGGAAGCCGTCCTCGTCCACGGAGAGGCCCTGTTCGGCGGCCATCTCCAGGGTGAGGTCGATGGGGAAGCCCCACGTGTCGTGCAGGAGGAACGCCTTGTCACCGGCGAGGACGGTCTTGCCGGCGGCCTTGGTCTCCTCGACGGCCGTGTCGAGGATGTTCGTGCCGCCCTTGAGGGCCTTGAGGAAGGCGGCCTCCTCCGCGAGCGCGACGGTCTCGATGCGCTTGCGGTCGGTGATCAGCTCCGGGTACTGCTGCCCCATCGTGTCGATGACGACGTCCAGGAGGTCCTGCACGACCGGGCCGGTGGCGCCGAGGATGCGCATGTTGCGGATGGCGCGGCGCATGATGCGGCGCAGCACGTAGCCACGGCCCTCGTTGCCGGGGGCGACGCCGTCGCCGATCAGCATCACGGACGTCCGCATGTGGTCCGCGACCACACGCAGGGAGACGTCCGAGGTGTGGGCGTCGCCGTAGCCGACGCCGGTCAGCTCGGTGGCCTTGTCGATGACGACACGCAGGGTGTCCGTCTCGTACATGTTCTGCACGCCCTGCAGGATCATCGCGAGGCGTTCGAGACCCAGACCCGTGTCGATGTTCTTCGACGGCAGGTCGCCGAGGATCTCGAAGTCCTCCTTGCCGATGCCCTGGCCGCGCTCGTACTGCATGAAGACCAGGTTCCAGATCTCCACGTACCGCTCGTCGTTGACGGCCGGGCCGCCCTCGACGCCGAACTCCGGACCGCGGTCGTAGTTGATCTCGGAGCAGGGGCCGCACGGGCCGGGGACGCCCATGGACCAGAAGTTGTCCTTCTTGCCGAGGCGCTGGATGCGCTCGGCCGGGACGCCGATGACGTCCTTCCAGATCTGCTCGGCCTCGTCGTCGTCCTGGTAGACGGTGATCCAGAGCTTCTCCGGCTCCAGGCCGTAACCACCCTTGTCCCGGGGGCTGGTGAGCAGCTCCCAGGCGTACTTGATGGCGCCTTCCTTGAAGTAGTCGCCGAAGGAGAAGTTGCCGCACATCTGGAAGAACGTGCCGTGCCGGGTGGTCTTGCCGACCTCCTCGATGTCCGGCGTCCGCACGCACTTCTGCACCGAGGTGGCGCGCGGGGCCGGGGGCGTGACCTCGCCGAGGAAGTACGGCTTGAACGGAACCATGCCCGCGTTCACGAGCAGCAGAGTCGGGTCGTCCGCGATGAGCGACGCCGAGGGCACGACCTTGTGGCCACGCTCCTCGAAGAAGCTCAGCCAGCGGCGGCGGATTTCAGCCGACTCCATCAGTGGTCCTCATTCCGGTTGTACGAATGCTTGGTGTACATGGTGTTCTCGATGGCGACGATGCGCCGGGGTGCGGGAAGTTCGGGCGCCGACTCGATGCCGAGCGCGTCCTCCAGCTCGGCCTCCCGCTGGGCCATGCCGTCACGGACGTCGAGCGCGAAGCCGACGGCGCGGTCCTTGATGCGGGTGCCCGTCTCGATCGCCTTGTTGGCCGCGGTGGCGGCGAGGCTCTCGGGGGTGAGCTGCTTCAGCTTGCGGTTGACCTTGGTGGTGGCCCAGACACCGGCTGCGACGCCGGTCGTGAACCAGAACGTACGGCGGAACATCGCTGCTCTCAGTCCCTCTTCCCACGCCGCCGGGACACTGTCCGGCCCACGATCACGGTACGCCGGGGTGCCTTCGCGGGCACACCGTCCTCTTTACGGCCGCCCAGTGCGCGGCGGACGCCGTACCCGAACGCGGCGACCTTCACCAGGGGGCCGCCGAACGTCGAGGCGACCGTCGTCGACAGCGCGGAGGCGTTCGAGGTGACCTCCTGGACGTCCGACGCGATCGCGTCGACCCGGTCGATCTGCGTCTGCGCGGAGCGGACGGCCACGGAGGCGTCGGCGAGCAGCGGGACGGCCTGGTCGGTCACGTCCGCCACGAGCTTGGTGGTCGCCCTGAGCGTCTGGGCCAGCCTCACCAGCGCGACGGCGAGGAAGGAGACCAGGATCGCCCAGAAGACGGCCACGATGATCCCGGCTACCTCGCCTCCGGACACCG
>DATCQX010000337.1:0-2461 GCA_036569285.1 Streptomyces sp. | reverse complement strand
CCCCCGGGTGCGCAACTCCTCGAAGCGTTCCTGCCCCGCCTGCGTCAACGCGGCCTGGACCAGCTCCCATCGCGGCTCGGGAACGCCATGCCGCAGCAGTAGCTCCCGCATGATCAGACGGTCCGTACGGCCCTCCGTGCGGGCGGGGCTGGTCGGTGCGAAGCCTGTGAGCGCGGTGAAGGCAGCGGCGTAAATCTCCTTGCTCACCCCTGCGTTGTCGATGAGCGTGTGGTCGATGTCCCAGAGGACTGTGAGCTGCATAGCGTCAGCGTAGGCAGCGGTTCGCACCTTGCCCTCCTCGCTGGGGCTGCGCTTGTATGTCGTCCGTGAACGAGCGACTTCACTCCGTGCTTGCCCAGCGGGGCGTGTCCCCGGAAGCGCTCGCCGAAGCGTGCGAGGTGGATCCCAAGACGGTCAGCCGGTGGCTCGGTGGACGCGTCCCCCACCCACGGCATCGCTTCCGTGCGGCGAAGCATCTGCGCGTCGAGGAGACCTTCCTCTGGCCTGCTCAAATGTCGCGCGGTGGCCGACCGGTCGGCAGTGAGATCGTGGGCACATACCAGAACCGGGCCAGCGTTCCACGTGAGACCTGGCTCGCTCTGCTCCAAAGCGCTCAGCAACAGATCGACGTCCTGATCATCTCCGGAACCTTCTTCGCCCAGTCCAATCCGCATGTCGCCAAGATGCTGGCCGAACGAGCCTCTTCCGGCGTGCGTGTACGCCTCTGCTTCGGTGATCCGAACGGGCACGCTGTCGCAACTCGCGGTCGCGAGGAAGGCATCGGTGACGCCCTCTCCGCCACGATCCGAGCCTCCCTCACCTACTACCGCCCCTTGCTGACCGAAGCCGGATGCGAGGTGCGGCTCCACGACACCACGCTCTACAGCAGCCTCTTCCGCTACGACGATGATCTGCTCGTCAATCCCCACATCTGGGGGCAGCCCGCGAGTGCCAATCCGCTGCTGCACCTACGGAGAGTCAATGACAGCGGCTGGTTCGACAACTACGCTCAGAGTTTCGACGCCGTCTGGGCCCTCTCGCGGCCCTGGACACCCGACCGGGAGGGGACCACCGCCCATGGGTAGGACCGAGTACTACAACGACCCCACCGCTCCCAAGGCCAACACCCTCATCCCCGCCAGCAACCTCCTGGTCGTCGACGACAGCGGAGCCATCCTCCTCCAGCGCCGCCGCGACACCGGCCAGTGGGCGCTGCCCGGCGGTGCCCAGGACATCGGGGAGACGGCAGCGCAGTGCGCGGTGCGCGAGTGCCTGGAGGAGACGGGGATCGTCGCCGAGATCACCGGCTTCCTCGGCGTCTACACCAACCCCCGCCACATCGTCGCCTACTCCGACGGCGAGATCCGCCAGCAGTACGAGAACACGTACATCGGCCGCCCGGTCGGAGGCGAGCCCACGATCAACGACGAGGCGGACGGCGTGCGCTTCGTCCAGCCGGCCGACTTGGACCAGTACGACATCCACGCGAGCATGCGGCAGCAGATCGGTGACTACCTCGCGGGCACTTACCCCTATCTCGGCTGAGCCGCCTCCACCCGTTCCACGGCTGAGACGATGAGTGGTTCGGCCCGCTGGATGAACCGCCCAACCACACTGTCGTCCCCATAACGGCTCTGGATTTTCGCGACGCGTTCCACCGCAGGGGTCCGGGTGCCGTCCGGCGTGGTCGTCATGTCGCAGTAGACCAGCGCGTCGACCAACAAAGGCTCGTCCAGGAGAGGGAATTCATCTGCGAGCTCCCCTGCAAGTCCCCGCTCCTCGGCCTCCAGCAACGCATACGAATGATTCGCGACCAACCGCACCAGCCGCTCATCAGCACTGTGCTCGTCCCGAAGAAACCTCGCCCCATCCAACGGATGGAACCCCGTGACGGCAAGCCGAGGCGCGTAACCCACATCGTGCAGGGCCGCAGCGGCGAGCAGCAGGACGGCATCCTCGCCAAGAGCCCGCCCTACCTCCGAGGCGCGTTCAACCACTCCCCGCGTATGCGCCCACCTTCGTGGAAGCACCGCCCCCAGCTCGGCTTCCGCCACCCGCATCGCCCACGCCACGGTCAGCTCGCTCATGCCGTTCACCGCTTCATTCCCTCCAACCCGTCCGTCAGTTGGCCGTCGTCACTCAAAGCAATCAACTGCACCAAGCCCCAGTTGCCCTGGTGGTTGGGTGCCAGTCGCAGCCTCTCCTGCCAGTTCTTCGCGTACTCCCGCAAGGCGTCGACCATCTCGCTCACGGCTTCGTCGAGGGTGGAACCGTCAGCGGCGACGGGGAGACCGGGGAAGAAGATCGACCATCCGTCCGTCTCCGCGACAACCTCGGCCTTGGACGGACACACGGACGACAGGTAGCGACGCAGCCGCTCGACGTCTACATCGACGTGCCCCTCGTCCGGCAGGGGGGAGGTGAGCTGTGCCGTCAGCTCGGGGTTCGCGAGGATTCTCGC
>DATCQX010000336.1:0-4218 GCA_036569285.1 Streptomyces sp. | reverse complement strand
TACGGGGAGCACGATGGAACCGGTCATCATCGTCCTGATCATCCTGGTGGTGTTGGTCTTCATCGCCCTGATCAAGACGATCCAGGTCATCCCACAGGCGAGCGCCGCCATCGTCGAGCGCTTCGGCCGTTACACGCGGACACTGAACGCGGGCCTCAACATCGTCGTCCCGTTCATCGACACCATCCGCAACCGCATCGACCTGCGCGAACAGGTCGTCCCGTTCCCACCGCAGCCGGTGATCACCCAGGACAACCTGGTCGTCAACATCGACACGGTCATCTACTACCAGGTCACCGACGCCCGGGCGGCGACGTACGAGGTCGCCTCCTACATCCAGGCCATCGAACAGCTCACCGTCACCACGCTGCGCAACATCATCGGCGGCATGGACCTGGAGCGGACCCTCACCTCCCGCGAGGAGATCAACGCGGCCCTGCGCGGCGTCCTCGACGAGGCCACCGGGAAATGGGGCATCCGCGTCAACCGCGTCGAGCTGAAGGCGATCGAACCGCCGACCTCCATCCAGGACTCGATGGAGAAGCAGATGCGCGCCGACCGTGACAAGCGCGCCGCGATCCTCACCGCCGAAGGTACCCGGCAGGCCGCCATCCTCACCGCCGAGGGCGAGAAGCAGTCCCAGATCCTGCGCGCCGAAGGTGAGGCCAAGGCCGCGGCCCTCAAGGCAGAGGGTGAGGCCCAGGCCGTCCGCACCGTCTTCGAAGCCATCCACGCCGGCGACGCCGACCAGAAGCTCCTCTCCTACCAGTACCTCCAGATGCTCCCCAAGATCGCCGCGGGCGACGCCAACAAGCTCTGGATCGTCCCCAGCGAGATCGGCGACGCCCTCAAGGGGCTGTCGGGAGCGGTGGGGGGCCTCGGCGGGCTGGGCGGGGGCGGCGGCTCGGACAACGGCGGCGGCAGCAACCTGGAGAAGCGGGAGAAGCCGCCGATCGACTGAGCCGATGACGGTACGACGACGGGGTGCCCCTTCCGGACGAAGGCGCACCCCGATCTCGTTCCTACGACCTAAGCCGCGTCCAGGCTCAACCACTCGGGCAACGCCTGCAACTCCTCCGCCCCCAGCGACAGCAGCATCGCGTCGGCCGGCGTCGGCTCGAACGGCTCCCTCAGCAACGGCATCCCCGCCTGCTCCGGCGTCCGGTCGGCCTTGCGGTGATTGTCCTCGGCGCAGGACGCCACCGTGTTCAACCAGGAGTCCCGCCCACCCTGAGCCCGTGGCACCACGTGGTCCACGGTCGTCGCCCTGCGCCCGCAGTACGCGCACCTGTGGCGGTCCCGCACCAGCACCCCCCTACGCGACCAAGGCGCTTGTCTCCGGAACGGCACCCGCACATACCGGCACAGCCTGATCACCCGCGGCGCGGGTATGTCGACCTCGGCGCCCCGCATACGCAGCTCGGGGTGGGCCTGCTCGACGACGGCCTTGTCCTGGAGCACCAGAACGACGGCCCGGTTCAACGTCACCGTAGACAGCGGCTCGAAGCTCGCGTTCAGCACCAGCGTGTCCCGCATCCAGCCCACCTCCCGTGTGCATCGGCCCGCTCCCCGGCGGGCGTGGATCAACTCTGGACGGGCACGCCGAGATGGACAACGCAATAAAAAATGCCCGCCCCTGATCACTTCCAAGACCAGAGGCGGACAAACGTCGGGTGAACTCTTGAACCGCGTCAGCTCGCGGCCGGCACCTCGTACTCACCGATCAGCTGCGCGCGGCCGATCGCGTGGAACCGCAGGTTGAAACCGACGTACGCGGGCGACACGTTCCCGTCGACGCCGAGCTTCTCCTGATCGACGGCATACACCGTGAACACGTACCGGTGCGGCCCGTCCCCCGCCGGCGGCGCGGCCCCACCGAAGTCCCGCGTCCCGTAGTCGTTACGGACGTGGACGGCGCCCTCGGGCAGCCCCTTGAACTCTCCCGTGCCCGCGCCGGCCGGCAACTCGGTCACGGACGCGGGGATGTCGAACAGGACCCAGTGCCAGAACCCGCTGCCCGTGGGCGCGTCCGGGTCGTAGCACGTCACCGCGAAGCTCTTCGTCCCCTCCGGGAACCCCTCCCACCGCAGGTGCGGCGAGACGTTGCCCTCGGCGTAGACCTGATCGGCCTTGAGCGTGGTGCCCTCCGAGACGTCCTCGCTCGTCACCGTGAACGCCGGGACGGGCGGGTGGAAATCGTGGGGGAGAGGCCGCCGCTTGAGCTCGGACACCTCGGTACCTCCTGAATAGCGTGGTTCTGAGAACCCCGAGCCTAGAACCAGTTCCGCTTGCTGCCGACCTCGGCCAGCCACTGGTTCAGGTAAGCGGCCCAGTCGGTCCCGTG
Source organism: Streptomyces sp. (assembly GCA_036569285.1). GTDB lineage: Bacteria > Actinomycetota > Actinomycetes > Streptomycetales > Streptomycetaceae > Streptomyces. The sequence continues at coordinate 1,874 of DATCQX010000336.1, read as the reverse complement.
GAAGTCGCGCAGGCCCACCTGGAAGGAGCGGAACGTGTCGCTGCCCTCACTGAACAGGCCCGGCTTCTTGTCCATCTCCAGGATGACGTCCATCGCGTTCTCGTCGGCGACGAAGCTCAGCTCGACCTGGTTGAGGCCGTGGTACTGAGACGGCGGGAAGAACTCGATCTCCTGGTAGAACGGCAGCTTCTGACGCGTCCCGCGAATGTGCCCGCGCTCCATGTCCGCGCTCTTGAAACGGAACCCGAGCTGCGTGAAGGCGTCGAGGATGGCCTGCTGCGCGGGGAGCGGGTGGACGTTGATCGGGTCGAGGTCGCTGGAGTCGACGGCCCGCGCGATCGCCAGCTCGGTCGTCACCCCGATGTGCATGCCGCGCAGGGGCTGCCCGGCGATCGTCGTCACCGGCGTCTCCCACGGGATGTCGAGCCCGAACGGCACCGCGTGCACGGCACCCGCCTGAAGCTCGAAGGCCCCGCCGAGGCTGACCTTCGCGAACTCGATGTTCTGCTTGTACTCCGAGTCCTGGCCCTCGACCTCGACCTGGGCCTGCAACCCGATCGATAGCCCCTCGATGTTCTGGTTGACGGACCCGCCCTGAATCCGCACCTCACCCTGGACGACCCCGCCCGGCACGACGTTGACCTCGGTCAGCACCGTCTCCACCGACGCCCCACCCGCACCCAGGCTCGCGAGCAGCCTCTTGAACGCCATGACTCTCCCTCGTGATTCGACGACCGGTTGACCGGGCCTATACCTACAAACGCGTTCAGGCCACGTCCAGTTCCGCACCCCCGGGGCCGGCCCCGGCTGCACTACGCTCGTCGGCCATGATCGCGACCCCCGACCGTACGCCCCTCCCCAGGCCCTTCTTCGACCGCCCTGTCCTGGAGGTCGCCCCCGACCTGCTCGGCCGCCTCCTGGTCCGCACGACCCCGGACGGTCCGATCGTCCTGCGCATCACGGAGGTCGAGGCGTACGACGGCGAGAACGACCCCGGCTCCCATGCCTTCCGGGGCCGCACCGCCCGCAACGGCGTGATGTTCGGTCCACCCGGTCACGTGTACGTCTACTTCACCTACGGCATGTGGCACTGCATGAACCTCGTCTGCGGTCCCGAGGGCGAGGCGAGCGCCGTCCTGCTGCGGGCCGGCGAGATCCTGGAGGGCGCCGAATCGGCCCGCAAACGTCGAATCTCGGCCCGGAACGACAAAGAACTCGCCAAAGGACCGGCCCGGTTGGCGACGGCCCTCGACATCGACCGCACCCTCGACGGCACCGACGCCTGCACCCCCGAGGACACCCCGCTTCGCGTCCTCACCGGTACCCCCGTCCCCTCCGACCAGGTCAACAGCGGCCCCCGCACCGGGGTCTCGGGTGACGGCGCCGTCCACCCCTGGCGGTTCTGGATCTCCAACGACCCCACGGTGAGCCCTTATCGGGCCCACGTTCCCCGCCGTCGCTCAAGTTGACGCTCCCCTGGAGGGTGCGTAATGTAGCCCGAGCCGCTTGACCCGGTACGGCACTCGCCGAGGGCCGGGAGCGGCCAACCCACTACCTACAACATCCCTCGACGGGGTCGAATTCGGCGTGCCCGCATGCCTGAATTCGAACTCACGGAGACTCGATTATGAGTAGCCGAGAGGATGGGCTAACGTAGTGAATGTCGAAAGGCCGACGAGCGAAAGCGAGAAAGCCCGAGACTTCCCGCCGACAGGGAATCGGATCGAAAAGGATCTGATAGAGTCGGAAACGCCGGAAGGGAAACGCCCGAAGCGAAAGCGGAGAGCGGGAACCGGAAAGCACCGAGGAAATCGGATCGGAAAAAGATCTGATAGAGTCGGAAACGCAAGACCGAAGGGAAACTGCCCGGAGGA
>DATCQX010000335.1:0-14017 GCA_036569285.1 Streptomyces sp. | reverse complement strand
TCTGTTGTGGTGACGCTGGGTTCGGAGGGGGCGCTGGTCGCCTCTGCCGATGGTGACGTCGTCCGGGTGCCGTCCGTGAAGGTCGACGCCGTGGACACGACCGGCGCCGGGGACTCGTTCACCGCCGCGCTGGCCTGGAAGCTGGGGGAGGGGGCCACTCTGGCGGAGGCCGCCGCTTATGCCGCGCGCGTCGGGGCGGTCGCGGTGACGCGGCGAGGGGCGCAGGAGTCGTTCCCCACCGCCGAGGAGGTCGATGCCCTGTGCTGTGCTAGCCCGGGGGACAACCCCCGGACCCCCGGCCGGGAGTCGGAGAGCGCGTCCGGTACCTACGAGCGAGGCGAGGGCAAGTGAAGCGGCGTGGGATTCTGAATCGCCATCTCGCCGGTGCCATCGCCGAGTTGGGCCACGGTGACGGGGTCCTCGTGTGTGACGCGGGGATGCCGATTCCGGACGGGCCCCGGGTGGTGGACCTCGCCTTCCGGGCGGGGGTGCCGTCGTTCGCCGACGTACTCGCCGGGCTGCTCGACGAGTTGGTGGTCGAGGGCGCCGTCGCGGCCGAGGAGGTGCGGGACGCGAACCCCGCTGCCGCCGAGCTGCTGGCGGGGAGCTTCGGTGAACTCGCTTACGTGTCGCACGAGAAGCTGAAGGAACTGTCCGCCGGGGCGCGGTTGGTGGTGCGGACGGGGGAGGCCCGGCCGTACGCGAACGTGTTGCTGCGGTGCGGGGTCTTCTTCTGAGCCGTACATACTTCGAGGGGCCCCGTCCGTCGACCGGGCCCCTCGGTGCTTCCCCTCCGTGCCGGAACCCTCGTGATCCCCCCAGATCCCCCTCCAAGGTTCCGACGCACAGTACGACAGGGCGGGGCGGCAAAGGGTTGTACGGCTTCCTGAAGATTTTTCCGGGCCGTCGGCAATTTTCCCGGGCCGTCGGCATCAGATGCGCACGGCATCCCCTTCACGCACCCGCCCACCCCGCACCACCTTCGCGTACACCCCGACACACGCCTCCGCCTGCCTCCCCGGCAACGCGGGAACACGGTTGTACCGGGCCGGAATACGCAACGCATCGGGATCACGCGGGAGCCCGCCGTGCTCCAGGGTCGGTACGGCGCACCGGGGCGTCGAAGCGACGACGTGCAGGACGACGTCGTCTCCGATGCCCAACTCCCGGTCCACCCAGTCGTGTTCGGGGAACCCCTCCCCGTCCGTGTCGATCACCAGGTTGGCCCGGTAGCGCTCCACCTCCACCGTGCCGCGCGGGCTCAGAGCGGCCAGGGAGCGCAGGGTGGAGGTGGTGACCAGGTGGACGGGGGCGAAGTCGAAGAAGGTGCCCGGCGGTGAGGCCGATCCGAACTCGACGAGGTCGTGGGCGACTTGGGCAGTGACGCCGTGTTCCAGGACCTCTTCGGGGCGGTCCCTTTCGAGGCTCGCGGCCGGCGGGGGGACGTCGACGAGGGTGACCTCGCGGCCGAGGTGGGCGGAGAGCGCGTCGTGCACTCCAGGGTCGTCCGCGCTCCAACTCCGGCCGTCCGGCGTGGAGATGCGCACCCCACGGTCCCCGGTGACCGCCCTACAGCGCAGCAACTCCCGCCACAGGCGAGGTGACTTGGCGCTCGCCACCTTTCCGCTCTCCGCGTCGAGCAGCGCGAACCCGCGGTCGCCGGTGAGTCCTCGGCCGGTGAGGTCGGCGGCGGTGAGGCGTTCGCCGAGCATCGACTTGACGGGGTGGCGGCGGAGTTGGGCGACGGTGACGGGCATGCGGCCCATCAGACCACGCGACAGGACTTCACCGGCGTCGACCACTCTCCTCAATTGAGGGCATTTGCCTCTATCGCCTCACGTTTCCCCCCGGAAATCCTGGTCAGGCAAACACCCACCGAAACGAGAGGAGCCACTGTGCTCACGTCGAGCCGCCCGAACGGGCGTCGCCTCCTGAACAAGTCCCTCGGTCTGCTGGCCGTCGCCGGAATGGGCCTCGGCGCGGTCGCCATGACCGGCGGCAACGCCTACGCCGCGCTGAACAACAGGGACGGCGGCAACGTTCCGCTCTTCGTCCAGGGCGGCCCGGTCAGCCTCCCCAACGGCGCCAACAGCGTCCTGGTGTCCATCTCCGGCACGGGCGCGTTCTGCACGAGCCGTCCGGTCGACCGCAGCGCCAACATCGACACGCGGCTCCGGGTGTCCGAGGGCACCTCGTTCACGATCGACGCGTTCAGCGACAACGCCTGCCAGGGGGCCAAGGTCGCCCCCGGCATCGGCTACACGGCGTCGTACAACGGCCCCAAGCCGAGCAACGGGACGTTCTCGCGTGTCCAGGTCCGTGTCACGAACGGGGCCATGTTCGTCTGCACCGACGGCGGTTGGTCCGACGGCAGCGGCGCCGCGTGCCGCCAGGCCTGACCGACGCACCGGCAAGGGGCGGGACCGGGAAACCGGGCCCGCCCCTGCGGGCGCCGTCACGGAACGCGCTGTGACGCCGTCACCTCGCCGTACGCCCCGCCCCCCAGATGCCCGAGCCAGCTGAGAATCGCCTCGGACCGCCCCCGCACCCCGAGCTTCCCGTAGATCCGGCTCAGATAGTTCCGCACCGTCTTCTCGGTCAAGAACATGTCCCGGGCGATGTCGCGCACGCCGTGCCCGGCGACGAGCAGCTCCATGACCTGCCGCTCCCGCTCCGACAGCTTGCACAACCCGGGCCGCTCCCCGCGCTCTTGGGCCCGCCCCCGGCTGACGACCGTCCCCAGCTCGGCGGCGATCGCCGGATCGAGGCAGCTCCCCCCGCGCGCCGTCCACAGCAGCATCCACGGGAGGCACCGCGACGCGGGGCGGCTCTCCAGCAGATAGCTGTTGGCGCCGTGATCGAGGGCCTGTCGCACGTCCTGCCAGTCGAGCCGGTACGCCAGCACCGCGACCGGCGGCAGCTCACCCTCCGTCTCGGCGGAGAACCGCGCCAACTTCCGTACCGCGCCAGGGCCGTAGAACAGGACGACGTCGTCGCCCGCGCGTATCTCGTGGGGCTCCTGGATCAGCCGGCTCTCGACGCTCGCCAGGGCGGGCGGCCGGCTCCCGTGGTGGCTCACCAGAGCCACGGTCAGCGAATCGGGGCACAACAGGTCTGGGGGGTGCACTGCATCTCCATGCGGGGTGCGCGGTCAGTGGGGGAACGCACCGGTTTTCCGAGGGGACCTAACGTACTTGAGCGTTTTAGCACAATGTCGTACTTGTAGTGAATTTGCGGAACATCACATCGGTACACTCGCCCCCGCTCACCCCCCCCAAAGGCGAAGGGCCCTCCCGTCCGCAGACGAAAGGGCCCTGAACCCACACTCTCAAGCGAGCGTCTAGCGCTCCTCGACCGGAACGAAGTCCCGCTCCACCACGCCCGTGTAGATCTGGCGCGGACGCCCGATGCGCGAACCGGGCTCCTTGATCATCTCGTGCCACTGGGCGATCCAGCCGGGAAGGCGGCCCAGCGCGAACAGCACCGTGAACATCTCCGTCGGGAAGCCCATGGCCCGGTAGATCAGCCCGGTGTAGAAGTCGACGTTGGGGTACAGGCTGCGCGACACGAAGTAGTCGTCGGACAGCGCGTGCTCCTCCAGCTTCAGCGCGATGTCCAGCAGCTCGTCGGACTTGCCGAGAGCCGAGAGGACGTCGTGCGCGGCGGCCTTGATGATCTTCGCGCGGGGGTCGAAGTTCTTGTAGACCCGGTGCCCGAAGCCCATCAGACGGACGCCGTCCTCCTTGTTCTTCACCTTGCGGATGAAGGAGTCGACGTCACCACCGCTGGCCTGGATGCCCTCCAGCATCTCCAGCACGGACTGGTTGGCACCGCCGTGCAGCGGACCCCACAGCGCGTTGATGCCGGCGGAGATGGAGGCGAACATGTTCGCCTGCGAGGAGCCCACCAGGCGGACCGTCGAGGTCGAACAGTTCTGCTCGTGGTCGGCGTGCAGGATCAGCAGCTTGTCGAGCGCCGCGACGACGACGGGGTCGAGGTCGTAGTCCTGCGCGGGGACGGAGAACGTCATCCGCAGGAAGTTCTCGACGTACCCGAGGTCGTTGCGCGGGTAGACGAACGGGTGCCCGACGGACTTCTTGTACGCGTACGCGGCGATCGTCGGAAGCTTCGCGAGCAGCCGGATCGTCGAGAGGTTGCGCTGCTTCTCGTCGAACGGGTTGTGGCTGTCCTGGTAGAACGTCGACAGCGCGGAGACGACCGAGGACAGCATGGCCATCGGGTGGGCGTCGCGAGGGAAGCCCCGGTAGAAGTTCTTGACGTCCTCGTGCAGCAGGGTGTGCTGCGTGATCTCGCTCTTGAAGACGGCGAGTTCGTCGACGGTCGGCAGCTCCCCGTTGATCAGCAGGTAAGCGACCTCCAGGAACGTGGAGTGCTCGGCCAGTTGCTCGATCGGGTAGCCCCGGTAGCGCAGGATGCCCGCTTCGCCGTCGAGGTAGGTGATCGCGGATTTATAGGCGGCGGTGTTGCCGTAGCCGCTGTCGAGCGTTACGAGACCGGTCTGGGCGCGGAGCTTCCCGATGTCGAAGCCCTTGTCACCGACGGTGCTGTCGATCACCGGGTAGGTGTACTCGCCGTCGCCGTACCGCACTACTACTGAGTTGTCGCTCACGTCTTCCCTCACCGACTTGTGCCTCATCTTCGAGGTTGCCCTGACTGTCTCTACCATCCCCCATTCGGCGCAGGAGAGTGCACTCGGGGTCGGCCATCGGGCGTGTCGGCGGCACTCAGTGCCGCCAGCTTTCCCATCCTGCCGCCTTTGTTCCGCTTCCGGAAGTGCTCTGTGACCTTCGTGACTCATTTGATCGATCATTTTTTCCCGCGACTTCACAGGGCAGACGAACAAGGAGGTCCGCCCCCGGCCGGCGGACCCGCGCCGTCACCCGTTCGCCAGCCGAAAGTCCAGCGCGGTGCACCTGCGCCCCGCCGACACCGTCCGCACCGCCTGCCCGATCGCCTTGCGTGACCCCACGAGCACGACCAGCCGCTTCGCGCGGGTGACGGCCGTATACAGCAGGTTCCGCTGAAGCATCATCCATGCCCCCGTCGTGATGGGGATCACCACGGCGGGATATTCACTGCCCTGGGAGCGGTGAATGGTGACGGCGTACGCGTGCGCCAGCTCGTCCAGCTCGTCGAAGTCGTAGCTCACCTCCTCGTCCTCGTCCGTCAGCACGGTGAGGCACTGTTCCACCGGGTCGAGTGAGGTGATGACGCCGACGGTGCCGTTGAAGACGCCGTTCGCCCCCTTCTCGTAGTTGTTGCGGATCTGCGTGACCTTGTCGCCGACCCGGAACACCCGCCCGCCGAACCGCCGTTCGGGGACGTCGGGCCGGCCGGGCGTGATGACCTGCTGGAGCAGCCCGTTGAGGTTCCCGGCGCCTGCAGGCCCCCGGTGCATCGGCGCCAGCACCTGGACGTCCCGGCGCGGATCCAGCCCGAACTTCGCCGGTATCCGCCGCGCGGCGACGTCCACCGCGAGCTTGCCCGCCTCCTCCGTGTCGTCCTCCACGAACAGGAAGAAGTCCGCCATCCCGTCCGTCACCGGATGCCGGCCGGCGTTGATCCGGTGCGCGTTGGTCACCACGCCCGACTGCTGGGCCTGCCGGAACACCTGCGTCAGGCGGACGGCCGGCACCGGCCCGCCCTCGGCGAGCAGATCCCGCAGCACCTCACCCGCGCCGACGCTCGGCAACTGGTCGACGTCCCCCACGAACAGCAGATGCGCGCCCGGCGCGACGGCCTTCACCAGCTTGTTGGCGAGCAGCAGGTCCAGCATCGACGCCTCGTCGACCACGACGAGATCCGCGTCCAGCGGCCTCTCCCGGTCGTACGCCGCGTCCCCGCCCGGCTTCAGCTCCAGCAGCCGGTGGACGGTGGACGCCTCGGCCCCCGTCAGCTCCGCGAGCCGCTTCGCCGCGCGCCCGGTCGGCGCGGCCAGCACCACCTTGGCCTTCTTCGCGCGCGCCAGCTCCACGATCGACCGCACGGTGAACGACTTCCCGCACCCCGGCCCGCCCGTCAGCACCGCGACCTTCTCGCTCAGCGCGAGCCGCACGGCCGCCTCCTGCTCCGGCGCGAGAGCCACCCCCGTCCGCCCCTTGAGCCACCCGAGCGCCTTCTCCCAGACGACGTCCCGGAACCCCGGCATCCGGTCCTCCTCGGTGCGCAGCAGCCGCAGCAACTGCCCGGAGAGCGACAGCTCGGCGCGGTGGAACGGCACCAGATAGACGGCCGTCACCGGCTCGCCGTCGGGCCCGGGCACCTTCTCGCGGACGACGCCGGGATCCTCGCCGTCCTCAGGGGGCGCCGCGAGTTCCGCCAGGCACTCGATGACGAGCCCGGTGTCGACCTGGAGGAGCTTCACCGCGTCGGCGATGAGGCGCTCCTCGGGGAGGTAGCAGTTGCCCTGGTCGGCCGACTGGGACAGCGCGTACTGGAGGCCCGCCTTCACGCGCTCCGGGCTGTCGTGCGGGATGCCGACGGACTGGGCGATCTTGTCGGCGGTGAGGAAACCGATGCCCCAGACGTCGGCGGCGAGGCGGTAGGGCTGGTTCTTGACGACCGAGATCGAGGCGTCGCCGTACTTCTTGTAGATCCGCACCGCGATGGACGTCGACACCTCGACGGTCTGGAGGAAGAGCATGACCTCCTTGATCGCCTTCTGCTCCTCCCACGCGTCGGCGATCTTCTTCGTCCGCTTCGGGCCGAGCCCCGGGACCTCGATCAGCCGCTTCGGCTCCTCCTCGATGATCCGCAGGGTGTCCATGCCGAAGTGCTGCGTGATGCGGTCGGCGAAGACCGGGCCGATGCCCTTGACCAGACCGGAGCCGAGATAGCGCCGGATGCCCTGGACCGTCGCCGGGAGGACGGTCGTGTAGTTCTCGACGGTGAACTGCTTGCCGTACTGCGCGTGCGAGCCCCAGCGGCCCTCCATCCGCAGAGACTCCCCGACCTGCGCGCCGAGGAGCGCCCCGACGACCGTGAGGAGGTCGCCGGCGCCCCGGCCGGTGTCTACCCGCGCGACGGTGTAGCCGTTGTCCTCGTTCGCGTACGTGATGCGCTCCAGCACGCCTTCGAGGGTCGTCATCTGACTGGACATGATCCGACGGTACCGGCGGGGTCTGACAACGGGGTGTGAACGCGTGATTCCGGGCCGTCGGGAAAACCGACCGGCCAGTATCGGAACGGCGCCCACCTTTCACCGTGAATTCACAACCGAGATCGAAGCTTTACAGTTCAAGTAAGGTGCCGGTCTATTTCCACTATCGGCCGCGTGAGAAGATCGAACGGGTAATCGCGAGGTCGCGAGACGAATTACGCGCCGCCGCGCGATATCCGGCTCCTGGGGACCCCCCACCGAACCACGCCCGGAGACGCCGTCATGCCGTCGCACCCGTACAGGGCCACTCTTCCCGGCTCGCGCGCCGCCGCCCCGCTGTCACTCGCCGCGGTCGCGCCGGTGTTTTCGGTGAGTCGCACGACCGTGACCCGTCGCTATTGCCCGCCGAATGCGAGCCCGCCCGGATTTCCGACGGCACAGCGGCCCCCGGATTCCTGCCCGTGTCCGAGTCCGGGACCCGGCTGAGGACACCGATTTCACCGCCGGTCGCCGCACCACCGCTTTCCCGAAGAAAGAATGGCGAGTTCCCTCCATGCCGTCCGCCCCCCTGCCCCTGCCGGCCCGTGGCCCCCTGCCGCCCGAGGTGCGCGTCCCGGCCCCGCCGCCGCCCCCGGACCCGTGGAACGCCCGCTCGCGGTGGACCCCCCTGCGCCGGGCCGCCCGCGTGGCCCGCTTCCCGCTCGCGGTGTACGGCGTCGCACTGGCCTCGCACCTCGTCCTGCTCGCCCTCATGAACCCGCCGGGCGACCAGGGCGTGCGCGAGCGGCTGAACTCCTGGGACGGGCAGTGGTTCCTGGAGATAGCCCGCAGCGGCTACCCCCACGACTTCGCGATCACCCCGGACGGCCTCCAGGGCAGCACCCTCGCCTTCTTCCCGGCGTACCCCCTGCTGGTCCGCGCGGTCCACACGGTGACGTTCCTGGACTACGACACCGCCGGGCTCGTCGCCGCGCACCTCGCCCTCATAGCCGCGCTCATATGCCTGTACCGCCTGCTGCTGGACCTCTACGGCCGCCGCACCGCGTACATCGCGACGTACCTCGTCGCCTGCGCCCAGCCCATGGCGCTCGTCTTCCTGATGACCTACAGCGAATCCCTGTTCCTCGCGTTCGCGGCGGGCGCCTTCCTCGCGATCCGCCGCAAGGCCTGGCTGACCGCCGGCACCCTGATCCTCCTGGCGGGCCTCACCCGCCCGGTCGCGGTCGCCCTGATGGCCGCCCTGGGCGTCGCCGTGGCACTCCACTTCCGCCGCGAGGACCGCATCGCCTGGCGCCCCCTGACCGCCCTCCTCCTGTCCTACTGCGGCGTCCCCGGCTACGTCCTGTGGGTCGCCCTCCGCACCGGCGTCCCCGACGCCTGGTTCAAGATCCAGGAGGCCGGCTGGGGCACCCGCTGGGACAACGGCGCATCCTTCCTCGGCTTCCTCGGCGACACCTTCACCAAGTCCGACGGCTGGATCCCGGTCAGCACGGCCCTGCTCCTCCTGGCCCTCGTCGCCGTCACCGTCGTGGCCTGGCGCGACCGGGTCTGGCCCCCGCTCGCCGTCCACGGCACCGTCGTCCTCCTGCTGACCCTGGGGCAAAGCAACTACTACCACTCGAAACTGCGCCTCTTGATCCCCGCCCTCGTCTTCGTGATCCCTGTCGCCCGCGCACTCGCGCGCGTACGCACGGCGACAGCGATCATCACCCTGGCCGTCGCGACCCTGTTCGGCTCCTGGTACGGCGCGTACATGCTCACGGTGTGGCACTACGCGATCTAGAAAACGAGTCCCCCGCGCGGGGGCGACGCGGAGACAATGCCGGGCATGAGCTTCCGGCTGGCCGCGTACGCGGTGTGCATCAAGGACGACCACCTCCTGCTGGCCCTGTGCGTGCCCCAGCGCGGCGAGCCCGTCTGGACGCTGCCGGGCGGCGGGGTCGAGCACGGGGAGGACCCGTACGACGCGGTGGTCCGGGAACTCGCCGAGGAGACGGGCTGTGACGGCGTCGTCGAGCGCCTTCTGGGCGTCGATTCGCGGGTGATCCCCGCAGCGCAGGCGCGCGCGGGCGTGACGCATCAGAACGTCGGCGTCTTCTACGAGGTACGCATCACCGGTGGACACCTGCGGCCCGAGCCCGGGGGAGAGGTCACGGAGTCGGTCTGGACGCCGGTTCCCGAGGTCGTCCGGCTGCGCCGGTCGTCCCTCGTGGACATCGGCCTCGCACTGGCGCGTACGCGCCCGGCGTCCGGTCATGTTCCCGGTGTCACGGTCGGCGGCCTGGTTCAGCACTGACGGTGGAAAGCCCTTTCCGCCCTTTCCGCGCGCGGCGTGAATGGAAAAGCTTTTCCGTGTACGGGAGTTAAAGAAATCGCCAAATCTCCGGAGACAGCAGAAGGCGCCCTGGCGCCGGTCCCCCCACGGGCCGACGTCCAGGGCGCCTTCCCATGTCCCGGTGCGGATTCCCCCCACGGGATCCGGCCGGGCGTTTCGAGAGGACAGCGCCTGAATCGCTGTGCTGTGTACTGCGTATGCGGTTGTGCGTGAGCGGAACGAGCGAAAGTCGCCGTGCCGTCGGGGTTCTGCGATCTGCCGGGACGCGCACGCTGGGAGGGCCGCTCAAAGCTTCCCGTTGTACGTGTCCCGGCAACGCATCTCCGGGGAGGTCCCCCAAGACATCCCCAGATGCCAGTCGGCGCCCCCCAAGACGCTTCCTGACACCGTCAACTTAGACCTTCGAACCCCTTCGATGGTTACGTTCACATCACTGTGATCTGTGTCTCTTGCGCTTGTCCCGTTTGGTGCGCAAGTGACCGGATACGGCGACCTGAGGCTCTCGCGTGGTGAAGATGCGCGAGCCTTGTGAAGAGCTTATGTGAGGTGCTGCCCGGACTCCAGGGGGATTGTCATATCCGGTGGTATCAAATTGAACCAACTTCGGGTAACCAATGGTAACTCCCGCTGATTATCAGCGGAACGTACGCAGCCGGAGGCTGTTGGTGACGACGAACACCGAGGAGAACGCCATCGCCGCCCCCGCGATCATCGGATTGAGCAGTCCGGCGGCGGCCAGCGGCAGCGCGGCGACGTTGTAGCCGAACGCCCACACGAGGTTCCCCTTGATGGTCGAGAGCGTCTTCCGGGAGAGCCGGATCGCGTCGGCGGCCACCCGCAGGTCCCCCCGGACGAGCGTGAGGTCACCCGCCTCGATCGCCGCGTCCGTCCCGGTCCCCATCGCGAGCCCCAGATCGGCCTGTGCGAGCGCGGCGGCGTCGTTGACCCCGTCCCCGACCATCGCCACGACCCGCCCCTCGCCCTGCAGCCGCTTGACGGCGGCCACCTTGTCCTCGGGCAGCACCTCCGCGATCACCTCGTCGATCCCCACCTCGGCCGCGACGGCTTCGGCGACGACCCGGTTGTCCCCGGTCAGTAGCACCGGCGTGAGCCCGAGCGCCCGCAGCTCCCGCACGGCCTGCGCGCTGCTCTCCTTCACCGCGTCCGCCACCGCGAGCACCCCGCGCGCACGCCCGTCCCACCCGACGACGACAGCGGTACGCCCCTCCCGCTCGGCGGCCTCCCGCACCCGGGCCAGCTCCTCGGGAACGGTCTCGAAGAGCCGGCCCACGGCCACCTCCAGGCCGTCCACACGGCCGCGTACGCCCCTGCCGGGCACGTTCTCGAACGCGGAGACCTCGGGCAGCTCCCCGACCCGTTCAGCGGCGCCTGAGGCGATCGCCCTCGCGACGGGGTGCTCGGACGCGTGCTCCAGCGCCCCCGCGAGCCGCAGCACCTCCTCCTCGCCGGTCCCCTCGGCGGCGTACACCTCCCGCAGCGTCATCCGCCCCGTCGTCACCGTCCCCGTCTTGTCGAGGACGACGGTGTCGACCCGCCGCGTCGACTCCAGCACCTCGGGCCCCTTGATCAGGATCCCGAGCTGGGCCCCCCGCCCGGTCCCCACCAGCAGCGCGGTCGGCGTGGCGAGCCCCAGCGCGCACGGGCACGCGATGATCAGCACGGCGACGGCGGCGGTGAACGCGGCCACCGTGTCACCGGTCGCCCCGAGCCACCCCCCGAAGGTCGCGGCGGCGATCAGCAGCACCGCCGGCACGAACACCCCGGCGACCCGGTCGGCCAGCCGCTGCACCTGCGCCTTCCCGCTCTGCGCGTCCTCCACGAGCCGCGCCATCCGCGCGAGCTGCGTATCGGCGCCCACGCGCGTGGCCTCGACGACGAGCCGCCCCCCGGCGTTGACGGTCGCTCCGGTGACGGTGTCCCCAGGGCCGACGTCCACCGGCACGGACTCACCCGTCAGCATCGACGCGTCCACGGCGGACGACCCCTCGACGACGACGCCGTCCGTCGCGACCTTCTCCCCGGGCCGCACGACGAACCGGTCACCGGCCTTCAGGTCGCCGATCGGGACCCGTATCTCACGCCCGTCCCGCAGGACGGCCACGTCCTTGGCGCCCAGTTCCATCAGCGCCCGCAGCGCCGCCCCGGAGCGCCGCTTCGCGCGGGCCTCCAGATACCGGCCGAGCAGCAGGAACACGGTCACCCCGGCGGCCACTTCGAGGTACAGCGCGGACGACGCGCCCTCGCGCGAGACCGTGAACTCGAAGCCGTGCCGCATCCCGGGCATCCCGGCGTCGCCGAAGAACAGCGCCCACAGGGACCAGCCGAACGCGGCGGCCGTCCCCACGGACACCAGCGTGTCCATCGTCGAGGAGCCGTGCCGCAGGTTCGTCCAGGCCGCCCTGTGGAAGGGCAGGCCGCCCCAGACGACGACCGGCGCCGCGAGCGTCAGCGACAGCCACTGCCAGTTGTCGAACTGGAGGGACGGGATCATCGACAGGAGGATCACGGGAACCGCGAGGGTGAGCGACACCAGCAGGCGCTGCCGCAGACCGCTCAGTTCCGGATCGGTGTCCTTACCGTCGTCCTCAAGGGCGTCGCTGTCCGAAACGGGCTCCACGCGCGCGGGTTCCTCGGCCGTGTACCCGGTCTTGACGACCGTCTCGATCAGATCCGTGACGGCTACCCCTGGGGGGTAACTCACACGGGCTTTCTCGGTCGCGTAGTTGACGGTCGCCTCGACGCCGTCCATCCGGTTGAGCTTCTTCTCGATGCGGACGGCGCAGGTGGCGCAGGTCATGCCGCCGATGATCAGCTCGACCTCGGCCGTCTCCGGTGCCGCCGGTGCGTGCGTGCTGGACATCTCCGTACTCCAGAAAAGCGCGACGGGCCGTACCTGACCGGTCGGTCGTACGGCCCGTCGGGGGGGATGGGGGAACGGGGTCTCAGACCTGGCCGACCAGCTCGAAGCCGGCCTCATCGACCGCCGCGCGGACGGCCTCCTCGGCCAGCGGGGCGGCCGAGACGACCGTCACCTCGCCGCTGGAGGCGACGGCCTTGACCGAGCTGACGCCCTCGATCTGCGAGATCTCGCCGGAGACGGAGCCCTCGCAGTGGCCACAGCTCATGCCGCTGACCTTGTAGACGGCGGTGACGGTGTCAGTAGGGGCGGTCATGTCGTTACTCCTCGGGAAGGCGTGGGGGAGCAGGGGGCGAGTGGGGCCCACGGTGCTCCTTCTCCCTCCGACTCTATACCCCTAGGGGGTATTTCTCCAAGAGGGGTCCCGGCGGGCCAGCGACCGCGCCCACGCCACTCCGAACAGCGCGACGCCGGTCATCCCGCCGAGCGAGAACAGCGTGAACAGGTGCGCCTGTTGCCGGGTCGCCTCCGCCAGGTACCCCACCTCGAACAGGCCGCGCTCCAGGTTCACGCTCGTCAGCCGCGTCACCAGCCACACCGCGATCCCGTGCGTCGAGTCCCACGCCGCGTGCAGCAGCGACACGCCGAGAAACGTCCAGACGACCGTCCCGGTGAACCGGAACCGCCCGCTGGGCAGCCGGTACGACAACAACACGCCGCCCGCGATGGCCGTCCACAGTCCGTGCCCGAACGGCGCGAGCAGTCCCCTGAGCACCTCCGTCTCCACCAGCGCCCGCAGGTCGATCCCCTCGGTCGACACCGCGGCATTGAACGCGTACCCGGCACTCTCCAGCGCCGCGAACCCGAACCCCACGGTCGCGCCCAGTACCAGTCCGGCGCGCATCCCCCGCAACCTCACCTGCCGTCGCACGATCAGCATCAGTGCCCCCAGCTTCACCGCCTCCTCGATCACCCCCACCCCGACGAACATCCACGCGGAGGGGCGCAGCAAATACGCCTCCATGACCGACGCCCCCAGCACCCCGAGCGTCCCCCCGGTCAAAAACGCCCCCAGCAACACACTCACCCCCAGATCCCGTCCATGCCGCTCGTACGCCCACAGCACGAACGTCACCGGCACAAGGAAACTCCCCAGCAGAATCAGCGTGGGCAGCAACGTAGTACTCCGGGTCAAATACGTAACAACCGCAGTCAACCCCCACAACACCACCCCACCCCCGAGCGCATGCCTCCACAACCCCACCCGAATACGCGGATACCCCGCCGGCGGCTGCTGCGGACCAGGAATACGCGCCCGAGGCGCACCGGGCGGCGGCGAATACGTCACAGTGGCCCCTAGGGCAACGAAGAAACCGGATTTCAACGCACTTTAGGTCCATACCGGAAGCCCCGCAGTCCAGAAGGCCCGCACGGGCTACAACCCCACGCCCACCAACTCGGGCGCCCCGGGCGCGTGCGCGCCTGCGGCCCCGCCGTGCCCGTTCGCGCAGTTCCCCGCGCCCCTGAGATGGCTGGCTGCGCCGCCATACCCACGCACCCCACCCCACGTAGCTACGGCCAGCCGCGCCGCACCCCCACCCACCCGCACCCGCTCACCTGCCTCGCGTAGCTGCGGGCAGTCGTGCCGCTAGGGGCGGCACGGGTGGGCGCAGCGGCACCCCGC
>DATCQX010000334.1:0-4008 GCA_036569285.1 Streptomyces sp. | reverse complement strand
GCCACAAGGTGTTGTCGAGGTCCCACACCAGACACTTCACCAACCCGGACATCGCCTCTCCCCTCGCTCCTGAGTTCCTGTCACCGGGACAGGGCGTGCCGGCCGAGGATCAGCTGGCAGATCTCGCTGCTGCCCTCGATGATCTCCATCACCTTCGCGTCGCGGTACGCGCGGGCCACCGCATGGCCGTCCGTCGCCCCGGCCGAGGCGAGGACCTGCACGGCGGTCGCCGCGCCCCGCACGGCGTTCACGGAACTGACGTACTTGGCCAGCACGGTCGCCGTGACCTGGTCGGGGGCGCCGTCGTCCCAGCGGCGGGCGGCGTGCTCGCAAGCGCGGGTCGCGGTCTGTTCGGCCACCAGCAGTTCGGCCACGTGCCGGACGACGAGCTGGTGTTCGGCCAGCGCCCGGCCGGACTGCCGACGGGTACGGGCGTGCTCGGAGACCACGTCGAGGCACGCGCGCAGGATGCCGACACAGCCCCACGCCACGGACATCCGCCCGTACGCGAGCGCCGTGGTGACCAGCAGGGGCAGCGGCTGCCCGCCCCCGCCGAGCAGCGCGGACGACGGCAGCCGCACGGAGTCCAGACGCACCGAGGCGTGTCCGGCGGCCCGGCAGCCCAGCGGGTCGGCCACCTTCTCGATCCGGACCCCCGGCGCGTCGGCGGGGACGACGACGACACCGGCGCCGTCGCCGCAGCGGCCGACCACCAGCACCAGGTCCGCGTAACTCGCCCCGGTCACCCAGACTTTCGCGCCGTCGACGACGACCTCGTCCCCGTCCCTCGTGATCCGGGTGCCGATCGCGGACAGGTCGCTGCCGGCCTCGGTCTCGCTGAACGCGACCGCGGCGAGCTTTCCGCCGGTCAGCAGGGGCAGATACGCCTGGCGCTGTGCGGCGTCCGCGAGTCGCTGGACGGTCCACGCGGCCATGCCCTGGGAAGTCATGACGCTCCGCAGGGAACTGCACAGGCTGCCCACGTACGCGGTCAGCTCGCCGCCTCGGGCGCTGGTGTAGCCGCGGCCGGTGTACCGCTCGGGGACCTGGGCGCACAGCAGGCCCCGCCGGCCCAGTTCCCGCAGGACGTCCGTGGGGATCTCCCCGGCGAGGTCCCAGGCACCGGGCCGGTCACCGACGAGCCCGGCGATCAGGGCCCGTTCGCCGGTCTCCTCGGTGACGGCGGTGCTCATGAGCGGAGCCGGGCGACGAGTCCTGCCATGGAGCGGGCGGTGCGGAAGTTGTCGAGTTTCAGGTCCTGGCCCTCGATCATCACGCCGAACGTCTGCTCCAGGTGGACGACGAGTTCCATGGCGAACATGGAGTTGGCGAGGCCCGTGGCGAAGAGGTCGTCGTCCGGGGTGACTTCGACCTTCAGTTTCTCGTGGAGATAGCGCGTCAGAGAGGCGGAGATCTCCGCCTCGTCCGCCAAGGCGGCTTCCGTGTCGCTCACTTCATGCCCTCTCCGTAGTCGTAGAACCCCCGGCCGGTCTTGCGTCCGAGGTCGCCTGCGCGCACCTTCTCCAGAAGCAGCGCGCAAGGTTCGCTGCGTTCGTCGCCGGTCCGCTGGTGCAGGGCGGTGAGCGCGTCGGCGAGGTTGTCGAGACCGATCAGGTCGGCGGTGCGCAGCGGTCCCGTGGGGTGGCCCAGGCAGCCCTGCATCAGCCGGTCGACCGCCTCGGCCGAGGCGGTGCCCTCCGCGACGACCCTGATCGCGTCGTTGATCATCGGGTGCAGGAGCCGGCTGGTGACGAACCCCGGCGCGTCGCGTATCACCACGGGCTGCCGCGCGAGCCGGGTGAGGAGCCGCTCGGTGGCCGCGAGGGTGGTGTCGGCGGTGCGCGGTCCCCGGCTCACCTCGACCATCTTGATCAGGTACGGGGGGTTCATGAAGTGCGTACCGACGACGTCACCGGGGCGGGGCAGGGTGTCCGCGAGTTCGTCGACGGGGATCCCGGAGGTGTTCGTCAGCAACGGTGTACCGGGGTCGACCACTGCGACGGCCGCCGCCAGCGCCTTCGCCTTGACGGCGAACTCCTCGGTGACGGCCTCGACGACAGCCGTGACACCGGCGAGGTCCTCGGGAGAGGTACTGAGGACGAGTTCCCCCCGGGCAACCCCGGCAGGCAGCGCCCCGACCAGACCGGCGTGCCGCACCTGATGGGCAACAGCACCCTTCGCACGCGCCAGCGCCTGCGGATCGGTGTCCACGAGCACCACCGCCACGCCGTGCCCGACCGCGAGGGCCGCGATCCCCGAACCCATGACTCCGGCGCCCATGATGCCCAGTTGGTATGTCTCCGACTCCGTACCCACGTGACCACCGTTCCGCGCGTGAACCAGCAGGATTCGGTAGGCAGTCAACACAGTCGCGCGTCCTGAGGGATCGCGCTGGAGTCACAAAGGGGGGTGGGAAGTCTGAGCAGTGGTCCCAAGAACGGGGGGCAGGGCTGGAGGGGCGGGTTCGAGGGGGGCGGCGGTCGGGCTTCCGGCGGTGCCTGCGTGGACCGCGAGGCTGTCGGCACGGCGGCTGACTTGAGGCGGCGCCCGCACGAACCGTGAACCTGTCGGCCGGACCGTTGAACGCACCCACCGCAGCGCACCCGGCGTCGGACGCTGTCCGGCGGCCCGTGGAGGCGCTTCGCCGGGGTCCGGTCGTTCGCCGGTGCCCGGTCAGAAGAGCGACATGCCTTCACCACTGGTGTCCGCGATGACCGGCCGGGGCTCGGCGGGGAGGCCGTCCAGGCGGTCGGGGCCCGCTTCGGCGGCCACGGTGGGGGCGGTTTCGGCGAGCCAGGTGCCGAAGCGCTCGACGGCTTCCCGGTAGGGCACCCGTGCCAGGACGCGGTGCTCGCCGGAGGGGCAGAAGTCGACGGAGACGGTGAGCAGGCAGGATCGGGGGGTGTTCTGACTGCCCGTCCACGAGACGCGCAGCACTCCGCAGGGTTTGCGGCCGCCGGATGCGGGATGGGTGGGGCGCAGGGTGCGGGTGGCGGTGTGGGCGGTCCACGCGGCGAGGTGGGGCAGCGGCAGGGTGGTGCGGGTGCGGCAGCCCGGGCAGCGGTGCCAGTGGCGCAGCCAGCCTGCCGCGTCGGTGTCGAAGAGGCGCCGGTATCGACTGGCGACGCGGACGTCGTTGTCGTACAGGTGGTCGGGGCGCTCCAGCGTGTTGCAGGACGGGCAGACCGGGGCGCGGACGTAGCCGTGTTCATGGCAGTGGTCCAGTACGGCGGCCTGCGCCGCACCGCAGACGGCACACAGCCACCCGGCCACCTGACGGGAGATACCGGGCTTGCGCCTCACCGCCGAGTACAGCTGACCTCGCAGTTCCTCCGTGTACGGGCGCTGCGGGACGGCTGGGCCGCTCCCGTCCGTCACGGGGCGGCGGTGCTGTTCGGTGACGGCCGGGTCCGCCGCGCCGGACCGTGTGGTGTGCAGCCACTCGGTCTCGGTGTGCTCGGCCGCGTCCAGCAGCCTGACCACGGCACGCGGAAGCCACCACGACCGCGCGCCGTCGCGGAACCGCCGCACCGACAGGCGCCGCCAGTCGACCCCTGCCGGCTGGGACCACGGTCCGGGCCCGTCGTCGGCCTGCCGTCCGGGACGCTCCCCCTCTTCCAGTTCCCGGCAGATGCTGCGGCGCCAGCCGCGCAGGGTGCCGGCCGTACGCCCCTGCTCCGGCACACCCCGGAACGGACCGATACGGACCAGGTCCCGTGCGTCCGTCTCCACCGCGTTCCACACCGCCGCCGCCCGGCGCACCTCGGCCTCGGGAACCCCGCACCGGCCGTCGCCCGTCGTCACCAGCTCCACCAGACAGGCACCGAGCATGACGTACCGCCCCGGCCGGTCATCGCGGACACCAGCGGCGAAGGCATGTCGCTCTTCTGACCGGACCCCGGCGAACGACCGGACCCCGGCGAAGCGCCTCCACGGGCCGCCGGACAGCGTCCGACGCCGGGTGCGCTGCGGCGGGTGCGTTCAGCGGTCCGGCCGACAGGTTCACGG
>DATCQX010000333.1:0-5011 GCA_036569285.1 Streptomyces sp. | reverse complement strand
CACCGGATCCGCGACGGCGGCGGAAGGCGTCCCCACGCGCGCGCGGGACGCGAAGTAGTACTTGTTGGCGGACATGTAGTTGCGGGAGAAGTCCGACTGCCCCATGACGACCCCCTGGGGCACGTCGTCGATGCGCCACTGATCCTTGTCGTCCTTCACAAGGTGCAGCGTCTGAAGGTACTTCCCCTCGGCGGGCGCGTACGACTGCTCCTGGTCGACGGTGGCCACGCGCGTACCGTCCAGGGTGAATGACACGTCCGTACCCCCTTCGCGCCCCCCGGACCGCTCGGGCGTCGCCCGGGGAGCGACGTCGAGGACGGTCGTGGAGCTCTCGGGGTCCCAGTTCTTCGCGGCCTTGCCGACAAGGTACTTCCGTGCCGTCGCGTATGTCGGATCGTCGCTGGTCAGCGCTTCGAGGAAGCCCTGGACGATCACCACGGGCAGCGCGCCTTCCTGCGGTGGCATCGCGAACACCCGCACCTGCGTGTCCTGCCGCGGCGTCGACTCCACCCCGCGCAGATCACCGTGGTCCGGCATCGACGCGCAGCCGCCCAGCAGGACGACCCCGCAGACCGCGTACGCCGCCGTGCGCCCCGTCGTGCGCCGTGCGCCCCCCTCACCGCCCACGAGCGGCCTCCCCTTCCTGGTCGGGAGCGCCGTCCCGTCGTGTGTCCACGGAAACCGGCGTCCCCGCGCGGGGCACCACCCGGGCACCGCTGCCCGGGAGGGCCGTCGGATCGGCTGTGGGAACCGCACCTCCCACGCGCGGGAGGCGATCGCCGGTCTGTTGCACGGGAACGGTGGCGCTCTTCTCGCGCGCGCGGGACGCGCCGCCCGAACCGCCGCGATTCCTGCGCGAGTCCTTCGGCTCCAGTGGTATCGGCGACCCCCGCAGCGGCTCGTCGGCCGTCCGCGGCAGCGTCAGCCGGAACTGCGAGCCGCCGCCGGGCTCGCCCCACGCCTGGAGCCACCCGCCGTGCAGGCGCGCGTCTTCCAGGGCGATCGACAGGCCGAGCCCGGTTCCTCCGGTGGTACGCGCGCGTGCCGGATCGGCCCGCCAGAACCGGCTGAACACGCGTGTGGCCTCCCCCGGCTTCAGCCCGACGCCGTAGTCGCGCACGGCGACCGCGACGGCCCCGCCGGCCGAGGCCAGCTTGACGACGACGTCCTTGCCCTCGCCGTGCTCCACGGCGTTGACGACGAGATTCCGCAGCACCCGCTCCACGCGCCGCGCGTCGGCCTCGGCGACGACGGGCTGCTGATCGCCGACGACACGGACGGCCGTCCCCTTGCGCTCGGCGAGCGGCGCGGCCCCGTCGACGACCCTGCGGACGACCTCCCGGAGGTCTATCGGCTCCGCCTCCAGCGCCGCCGCGCCCGCGTCGAACCGGCTGATCTCCAGCAGGTCCGCGAGGAGCGTCTCGAACCGGTCGAGCTGGTCGGCGAGGAGTTCGGCCGACCGCGCGGTCATCGGATCGAAGTCCACGCGCGCGTCGTGGATGACGTCGGCGGCCATCCGCACGGTCGTCAGGGGGGTGCGCAGTTCGTGCGAGACGTCCGACACGAACCGGCGCTGCATCCGCGAGAGGTCCTCCAGTTGCTGGATCTTCAGCTGGAGGTTCTGCGCCATCTTGTTGAACGCCTCCCCCAGGCGCGCGATGTCGTCCTCCCCGGTGACCTTCATCCGCTCCTGGAGCCGCCCCGCGGACAGCCGCTCGGCGATCCCGGCGGCCATCCGCACGGGCGTGACGACCTGCCGCACGACGAGCCAGGCGATCGCCCCGAGGAGGACGACGACGAAGAGCCCGGCGGTCGCCAGGGTGCCCTTGACGAGGCTGAGGGACTTCTCCTCCTGGGTGAGCGGGAAGAGGTAGTACAGCTCGTAGGCGGCGCCGTTGGGGTCGCTCAGGCGCTTGCCGATGACCAGCGCGGGCTGCGACTCCTTGCCGCTGTCGTAGCGGATGCGGGTGTAGCTCTGGGCGGCGGAGGTGCTGTCCTTGATCCGCTCGCGGAGCGCTTCCGGCACGCTCGCGGTCGGGCTGACGCCCCCGGAGGCACGCGGCCCGGGCCCGCCCTCCCCGCCGCCGGTGGGCAGCGTGACGACGTCGAAGGCGCCCTGGCCGCCGCTGGACAGGGACGACACGAGGCCGCTGAGCCAGGGGCTGACGCTCTGCGCGGACCGGTCGGTGGACGAGGCGGCCGGCCCGTCGTTGTCGGCGGCCTCCGAGTCGGCCTGCTGCTTGGCGACCGCGAACCCGCCCGTCGCCTGACTCTGCGAGGCACGCACCTTGGCGTCCAGCAGCCCGTTGCGGACCTGCCCGATGACGACGAACCCGAGCAGCAGGACGACGCCGAGGGACATCAGGAGGGTGGTGGCGACGACCTTGAGCTGGATGTTGCGCCGCCACAGCCGCATGACCGGCAGCAACGGCCGCCGCACCCAGCGCAGCAGCAGCCGAAGCACTGGGCTGCCCTGTACGCCGCCCTGGAGCAGCCCGCCCTCCAGGAGCCGCCCGAGGCGGTCGCGGGGCGCTGTACGGCCCTTGTGGCCGCTCTGCGGGGCAACGGGCCGCTCCGGCCTGGCCCCGGACCCGCCGGGCGCCGACGCGGCACTGTCCCCGGACATGTCAGCTCGGCCCGGCCTTGTAACCGACACCGCGGACGGTCACGACGATCTCCGGCCGCTCCGGGTCCTTCTCGACCTTGGAGCGCAGCCGCTGGACGTGCACGTTGACCAGGCGGGTGTCGGCGGCGTGCCGGTAGCCCCACACCTGCTCCAGGAGCACCTCCCGGGTGAACACCTGCCACGGCTTGCGCGCGAGCGCCACCAGCAGGTCGAACTCCAGCGGCGTCAGCGC
This sequence comes from Streptomyces sp., assembly GCA_036569285.1. Taxonomy (GTDB): domain Bacteria; phylum Actinomycetota; class Actinomycetes; order Streptomycetales; family Streptomycetaceae; genus Streptomyces. Next base: position 2,153 of record DATCQX010000333.1, on the reverse strand, counting down.
GATCGACTGCCCGTCCCGCTTCACGGAGTGCCCGGCCACGTCGATGACCAGGTCCCCGATGGCGAGCTGCTCGGGCGCCGGCTCCTCCGACCTCCGCAGCCGCGCCCGGATGCGGGCCACGAGCTCCTTCGGCTTGAACGGCTTCACGATGTAGTCGTCGGCACCGGACTCCAGTCCCACGACGACATCGACGGTGTCGCTCTTGGCCGTCAGCATCACGATCGGCACCCCGGACTCCGCCCTGATCAGGCGGCACACCTCGATGCCGTCCCGACCGGGCAGCATCAGGTCCAGCAGCACCAGATCCGGCTTGGCCTCACGGAACGCGGCCAGCGCCTTGTCGCCGTCGGCTACGAAAGACGGCTCAAAACCTTCACCACGCAGCACGATGCCCAGCATCTCGGCAAGTGCGGTGTCGTCGTCGACGACAAGGACTCGTCCCTTCATAAACGACATCATCCCATTCTCGTAACAGTGACCGGGGCGCTGGTGAGGGAGGTCACTGACCTGTGACGATAGTCGTATGGGGTCGCTACTGTCTGCGCTTCGCGCCTCGGCGGACCGGGTCGCCCCCGTTCCTCGATCAGCTGATCGTCATCTGCCGGGACCTGGCACACAGCTCAGCAAGGGCCTCAGCCGTCACCGGCGACACCACACCCTCCTCCGTGACGATCGCCGTCACCAGCTCCGGCGGTGTCACATCGAAGGCCGGGTTGTACGCCTGAGTACCCAGCGGGGCCACCGGAATCCCGCCGCCCGCGCCACCTCCCGCCACCGGGACCTGGGGCGCCGCGATCTCGGTGACCTCGTGCCCGGCCCGCTGCTCGACCTCGATGGACGCGCCGTCCGGCGTGTCCGGATCCACCGTGGTCAGCGGTGCCACCACGATGAACGGCACATGGTGATACCGCGCGAGCACCGCGAGCGGATAGCTCCCCACCTTGTTCGCCACCGAGCCGTCGGCCGCGATCCGGTCCGCACCGATCAGCACCGCGTCCACCTCCCCGGCCGCGAACAGCGAGCCCGCCGCGTTGTCGGTCAGCAGGGTGTACGCCATCCCACTGCGCGCCGCCTCGTACGCCGTCAGCCGGGCGCCCTGGAGCAGCGGACGGGTCTCGTCGACCCACAGCCGCCGCAGCCGCCCCGCCCGGTGCGCCGCGAGAGCCACCGCGAACGCCGTACCCTCGCCGCCAGAGACCAGCGATCCGGTGTTGCAGTGCGTCAGGATCCGGTGCCCGCCGCCCGGAAGCAGCTCGTCCAGCAGCGTCAGCCCACGCTCGGCCATCGCCGAGCTGGCCGCCGCGTCCTCCTGGTGCAGCGCCCGCGCAGCCGCCAGCACCGCTCCGGCCGCCTGCTTCTCATCGCCGCTCCTGGCGAGCTCCGCCCGGTGCGCGGCCTGCGCCCTGCGCACCCCGACCGCCAGGTTCACCGCGGTGGGACGCGCCCCGGCCAGCACGGTCGCCGCCTCGTCCACGTCGTACCCGCGCGCGGCGGCGAGCGCGACCCCGTACGCCCCCGCGATCCCGAGCAGCGGCGCCCCGCGCACGGCGAGCGACCTGATCGCCTCCACCAGCGCGGACGCGTCCGTGCAGACCAGTTCGACCTCCTCGGCCGGCAGTCTCGTCTGGTCGAGAAGCACCAGTACAGGACCTTCGGGTGGCTCTTCCCAGCGGATCGCCGGTATCTCGGTGGGCTTGCTGTCCTCGCCGGTTTGCGCGTACTGATCAGCCATGCCGTCAGTGTGCCCCTTGTCCGGCGGAGTATTGAAGGCGTGCAGGCCCTACCGCGGCTGGTCCTTCGCCGAGCACCCCATGACACGATGACTGCCAACCTGCCGCCGCGACCGCGGACGGGCACCGTGAAGGAGCGACGATGAAAGACACTCCGGGCTGGGCCTCGCCCGGATCCGCCCCGTCCGACGGGCACGAGCCCGGCACGTCCGGCCCCACCGAGCCCACCGACGCGAAGTCCGCCGAGACGGCTGCCCCCGACGGCAGCGCGAAGCCGACCACGGCCTCCGACCCGGCGCAGCAGCCCACGCAGCAGCCGTCGGACACCTCGCAGGACCCCGGCGCGAAGTGGTCCCAGGAACAGCCGCCGGCCGCCCAGTGGTCCGCCCCCACCGGCCCCACCGCTCCGGGCCAGGCCCCTCC
>DATCQX010000332.1:0-11722 GCA_036569285.1 Streptomyces sp. | reverse complement strand
CCCCTTGAGGCCCCGTACTCATGGCCGCCGACAACGCCTCCGCCAGCCCCCCGAGCTCCACGTGGACGACGAGCACCGGCTTGGCCGGCACCTCCGCGGCGGCCGAGCGCAGCGCCTCCGCGAGTTCGGCGTCGTCCGTGGACCCCTCGCCGATCGAAGGGATGGCGGTGACGACGACGGCGTCGCACGTGTCGTCGGCCAGCGCGCGCGTGAGGGCGTGGCGGAAGTCCTCCGGGGAGGCGCCGGTCGTGAGGTCGAGGGGCGGGAGGGGGCGCAGCCCTTCGGAGAGGCAGGCGTCGTAGGTGAGCAGTCCGAGGGACTCGGAGTTGCCGAGGATCGCCACGCGCGGGCCCGCCGGGAGGGGCTGGCGGGCGAGCAGGAGGCCGGTGTCGACGAGTTCGGTGATGGTGGCGACGCGGATCACGCCGGCCTGGCGCAGGAGCGCGGAGACCGTGGCGTGGGGCAGCCGTGTCGCGCGGACCGCGTGTCCCTGGGGCGCCGATCCCGCGCTTTGGACGACGACGAGGGGCTTCGCGGCGGCCGTGCGCCGGGCGAGGCGGGTGAACTTGCGGGGGTTGCCTATGGACTCCAGGTACATGAGGACGACGTCGGTGTCCGGATCGTCGTACCAGTACTGGAGGACGTCGTTGCCGGAGACGTCCGCGCGGTTGCCGGAGGAGACGAACGTCGACACTCCGGTCACGCCGGTGACGCCGCCGCCCCGGCGGTGCAGCCGAGAGAGCAGGGCGATGCCGATCGCGCCGGACTGGGCGAACAGGCCGATGCGGCCGGGGCGGGGCGTCTCGGGGGCGAGGGAGGCGTTGAGCCGTACGTCCGGGGCGGTGTTGATGATCCCGAAGGCGTTGGGGCCGATGATGCGCATGCCGTACGCGCGCGCGTGGCGGACGAGTTCGCGTTGGCGCTCGCGTCCGTCGGGGCCGCTCTCGGCGTACCCGGCGGAGACGACGACCAGCCCCTGCACGCCGTGTTCCCCGCACTCGGCGACGACGTCGGGCACGGCGTGCGCGGGGACGGCGATCACCGCGAGGTCGACGGGACCGTCGATGTCGCGCACGGAGCGGTGGGCCGGGACGCCGTCCAGTTCCTCGACGCCGTCCGGGAGGGCCTTGTTGACGGCGTGGAGGGTGCCGGTGAAGCCCGCCGCGCGGAGGTTGGCGAGGACCGCGCGGCCGACGCCTCCGGGGGTGCGTCCGGCGCCGACGACGGCGACGGAGCCGGGGGCGAGCAGCCGCCGTACGGAGCGGGCCTCGGCGCGCTGTTCGCGGGCGCGCTGGACGGCGAGGGAGCGTTCGGTGGGTTCGAGGCCGAACTCCAGGCGGACGACGCCGTCCTCGAAGCTGCGTTTCTGGGTGTAGCCGGCGTCGGTGAAGACCTTGATCATCTTGGAGTTGGCGGGGAGCACCTCGGCGGCGAAGCGGCGGATGCCGCGCTCGCGCGCGACGGCGGCGATGTGTTCCAGGAGGGCGGAGGCGACGCCGCGGCCCTGGTGGGCGTCCTGGACGAGGAAGGCGACCTCCGCCTCGTCCGCCGGTCCGGTCGCGGGCAGGCCGTCGGGACCGATGCGGTCATAGCGTACGGTTGCGATGAACTCGCCTCCGACGGTGGCGGCGAGTCCCACCCGGTCCACGAAATCGTGGTGCGTGAAGCGGTGGACGTCCTTCGCGGACAGGCGCGGGTAGGGCGCGAAGAAGCGGTAGTACTTCGACTCGTCCGACACCTGCTCGTAGAAGCTGACCAGGCGCTCGGCGTCGTCGGCGGTGATGGGCCGCACGCGCGCGGTGCCGCCGTCGCGCAGCACCACGTCGGCTTCCCAGTGGGCGGGGTACTCGTGCCGCTGCTGCGCGCTCTGCATGGGGCCCAGCGTACGGCTCGCGTCCGACAACGGCGCGAGGCAGTCTGGGGGACGGAAGACGGCGGGAGCCGGACCGAGGCCGCGGTCCGGCAGCCGTCCCGAGGGGGCCGTCGCGGCTCCTCCGGGAACGCTTCACGTGTGGAAAAATGGTCTAGACAACCCTGAACACCGAAGGGCAGCATCACATGGCTGAGCGCCACGTCACCATCGGCTGGGCGGAGGGTCTCCACGCCCGTCCCGCCTCCGTCTTCGTCCGAGCCGCCGCGGCCGCCGGCGTCCCGCTCACGATCGCCAAGGAGGGCGGCAGCCCCGTCAACGCGGCCTCCATGCTGTCCGTCCTCGGCCTGGGCGCCAAGGCCGGCGAGCAGGTCGTCCTGGCCTCCGACGCGGAAGGCGCGGACACCGCCCTCGACCGGCTGGCCAAGCTGGTCTCCGAGGGTCTCGACGAGCTTCCCGAGACCGTCTGACGACGCTCCACGCGCGCGTACCGAGCCGCGTCGCCCCTTCCCGGGCGGCGCGGCTCCGTCGTTTCCCGCGACTCCCGCGGCGCTTCGGAATGAATTGCACGGCAAAGCACTGCGGGGCGCACGCGCGCATGCGGAGGGCGCACGCCGGGAAATTCAGGGCGTGCTCCGGAAAAGGGCAGCGGAAATAGACCTCCGCTAATTACCTCTTCTTTGTATACGGTGCCCGTGTTAATGCCGCAGGCCGGTCATGTTTACGGCGTGTTGCGAAGTCCTCACACGGTCCGCGCCGGCGAAGCGCAGCCGGTGGGCGGCGGTCGAGCGTTCGGTGTGCAGGGCGGTGACCGCCCGCGCGCGCTCGGCGTCCCCGCGCGCGACGGCGTCGACGATCGCGCCGTGCTCGGTCCAGGAGTCGACGGGGCCGGCCGAGGGCTCCACGGCGTACATCCAGGCGATCTTGTGGCGCAGCTGGGTCAGCGTCGAGGTCAGGGCCTGGCTTCCGCACGCCTGGGCGAGCGTCTCGTGGAACCAGCCGCCCAGGGAGCGCAGATCCTCGCTGTTGCCCCTCCTGGCACGCTCCTGGCCCAGCCTGACGAGTCCGCGCAGCACCTTCAGGTGGGCCTCCGTGCGCCGCTGGGCGGCCCGCGCGGCGCCGAGGGGCTCCAACAACAGGCGCATCTCCAGCAGGTCGGCGGCCTCCTGCTCGGTCGGCTCGGCCACGCACGCGCCCGCGTGCCTGCGGGTCACGACGAACCCCTCGGCCTCCAGCGTGCGCAGCGCCTCGCGGACGGGGACGCGGCTGACGCCGTACCGGCGCGCGAGGAGTTCTTCGGTGAGACGGCTCCCGCGCTCGTAGACACCCGAGACGATGTCGTCCCGGATGGCCGTGCACACCGAGTGCGCCGGAATACGCATGACCGACCTCCGCCTTAATCCCCGTGAAACGCCGTCGAACGCAGCCGATCGACGTGTGTTCCGTGACTCTATTGCAATACGCCGGAATTTCCGATGGCGAGCCGGAATCCAGGGATATTTTTTGGACAGGAAGGCGTCCGAAACGCCGAAAGCCCCGGCTGAGAGGGCCGGGGCTGGACGGTCGCGCGTGTCAGACGTCGACGCCGTGCGCGCGCAGATAGGCGACGGGGTCGATGTCGGAGCCGTACTCCGGTGTCGTGCGGGCCTCGAAGTGCAGATGCGGTCCGGTCACGTTGCCCGTGGCGCCGGAGAGGCCGATCACCTGTCCCGGGGTGACCGTCTGGCCCACGGAGACGAAGACCGACGACAGGTGCCCGTACTGCGTGTAGGTCCCGTCGTTCATCCGGACGACGATCTGGTTGCCGTAGGCGCCGCCCCAGCCGGTCTCGACGACCGTGCCGAGCCCGACGGCGTGCACCCGGGTGCCCGTGGCGGCGTGGAAGTCGATGCCCGTGTGGCTGCCGGAGGACCACAGGGAGCCGCCGCTGCGGTATCCGGTGGAGACGTAGGAGCCGGTGACGGGCGCGACGAAGGCGTTCAGGCGGGCGCGTTCGGCCTCCCGCGCGGCGCGTGCCTCGGCCAGGCGCGCGGCCTTCGCGTCCTCGGCCGCCCGGGCGCGCATCGCGTCGTTCCGCGCGCGGGTGGCCGCCTGCTGGACGGCCCGCTCCTGCGCGTCGGCGTGGTCGTCGGCGTGCGCGGCGACGGTGTCCAGGCGCAGGGAGACGGTGTCGTCCATGGCCACGACGGTGTTCGCGGCGGTCGGTCCGGGGGGCGAGCCCGCGGCCAGCGCCGAGGTCGTCAGTGCCGCTATGCCCGCCGCGCGGGCGGTCGTACGCTGCATCCGGCCCGCCTTGCGGCGCTTGCCGGGGGCGCAGGTGAACGCCATGAGGTCGAGTTCGTCCTTTCCTTCCCTGTCGCCTACCGGGTTAGCTGACGGGTTCGGAGCAGGAAGGTCTCCTACGGGCGCGGGCGCCCGATTCACCCCAGGGACGGTGTGGGTCCCCGGCTCCCCCGGCTCGCGCCGTAGGGGGACTCGGCGATCGCTGTCCGGTGCCGCGGTGTGCGGCGTACTGCCCGACGAACAGCCCGGACGACGCTAGAGGGGCCGCCGTCGATTCCCAAACGCACAGCGGTTTTTGTAGCGCACACCACAGGGCAGAGACGAACCCTCCGGGAGAAAACGGTCACCTCTGGGAAAACGCGTTCGGGAGGCGTGTCGCTGTGCGAACGGTGAACACGCGCGTGGGGGACGCCGGATGTCCGGCGTCCCCCACGCGCGTGTGCCCGACGGTCGCTACTCGGCCGTCACGACCCGCACCGGGCCGATGCCGAGGGCCTCGACCGGCTCCTGGATCTCCTTCGCGTCGCCGACGAGGATCGTGACGAGGCGGTCGACCGGGAAGGCGTTGACGGCGGCGGCGGTGGCCTCGACGGTGCCCGTGGCGGCGAGCCGGCGGTACAGGGTCGCCTGGAAGTCGTCCGGGAGGTGCTGCTCGACCTGGTCGGCGAGCGTCCCGGCGACGGCCCCGGCGGTCTCGTACTTGAGCGGCGCCACGCCGACGAGGTTCTGGACGGCGAAGTCGCGCTCGGCGTCCGTGAGGCCCTCGGCGGCGAGCGTGCGCAGGACGGTCCACAGGTCCGCGAGGGCGGGGCCGGTGTTGGGCGTGTCCACGGAGCCGCTGATGGCCAGCATGGAGGCGCCGGAGCCGTCGGGGGCGGACCGCAGGACCTGCCCGAAGGCACGCACGCCGTAGGTGTAGCCCTTCTCCTCGCGCAGGACGGCGTCCAGACGGGACGTCAGGGTGCCGCCGAGGCAGTACGTGCCGAGCACCTGGGCGGCCCACACGCGGTCGTGCCGGTCGGCGCCGATCCGGCCGATCAGCAGCTGCGTCTGGACGGCGCCGGGCCGGTCGACGATGACGACGCGCCCGGTGTCGTCCGCGGTGATCGGCGGGACGGGCCGCGGCTGCGCCGAGGAGCCCGTCCAGGCGCCCAGGGTGTCGCCCAGCAGAGCGTCGAGGTCGATGCCGTTCAGGTCGCCGACGACGACCGCGGTGGCCGTCGCGGGCCGCACGTGCCGGTCGTAGAAGGCGCGGACGGCGGCGGCGTCGATCTTCTCGACGGTCTCCTCGGTGCCCTGGCGCGGGCGCGAGATGCGCGCGTCGGCCGGGAACAGCTCCTTGGAGAGTTCCTTGGCGGCCCGCCGGGACGGGTTGGCCAGCTCGTGCGGGATCTCGTCGAGCCGGTTGCGCACCAGGCGCTCGACCTCGCCCTCGGCGAACGCGGGCGCGCGCAGGGCGTCGGCGAGCAGCCCGAGCCCCTTGGCGAGCCGGGAGGCGGGGACCTCCAGGCTGAGCCGGACGCCGGGGTGGTCGGCGTGCGCGTCGAGCGTGGCGCCCGCGCGCTCCAGCTCGGCGGCGAACTCCTCGGCGGAGTGCCGGTCGGTGCCCTCGGAGAAGGCACGCGCCATGATCGTCGCGACGCCGTCCAGGCCGGTCGGCTCGGCGTCCAGGGGCGCGTCGAGGAGGACCTCGACGGCGACGACCTGCTGGCCGGGGCGGTGGCAGCGCAGGACCGTCAGGCCGTTGGCGAGGGCGGCGCGCTCGGGCGCGGGGAACGCCCAGGGCTTCGCCTCGCCCGCGTGGGGCTGCGGGTGGAAGTCCATCGTGGCGAGCTGCTCGGTCACTTGGCCGTCTCCTCGTTGTCGTCGCCGGCCTCTACGGTCGCTTCGCGCGCGGGGTCCTCGGGGACGTCCGCGTCCTGCGCGGTGTCGGGGTGCTTGGGCTCGTAGACGAGCACCGCGCGGTTGTCGGGCCGCAGCCGGGCCTTGGCGACCTCCTGGACCTCCTCGGGCGTGATCTCCAGCACGCGCTGGACGGCCGTGAGGGCGAGCTGCGCGTCGCCGAACAGGACGGCGAACCGGCACAGTTCGTCCGCGCGGCCCGCGACCGTGCCGAGCCGGTCCAGCCACTCGCGCTCCAGCTGGGCCTGCGCGCGCTCCATCTCCTCGGCCGTCGGGCCCTCCTCGGCGAACCGGGCGAGCTCCTCGTCGATGGCGGCCTCGATGACGGGCACCTCGACGTCCCCGGACGTCTTGACGTCCAGCCAGCCCAGGGAGGGCGCCCCGGCGAGCCGCAGCAGGCCGAACCCGGCCGTCACGGCCGTCTGGTCGCGCCGGACGAGACGGTTGTACAGGCGGGAGGACTCGCCGCCGCCGAGGACGGTGAGCGCCAGGTCGGCCGCGTCCCCCGCGCGCGTGCCGTCCTCGGGGAGCCGGTAGGCGGCCATCAACGCGCGCGCGGGGACCTCCTCGACGACGACCTCGCGCAGTTCCTCGCCGATGACGTCCGGCAGGGAGCCGTCGCGCGGCTCGGGCTTGCCGTCGTGCGCGGGGATGGAGCCGAAGTACTTCTCGACCCAGGCGAGCGTCTGCTCCGGGTCGATGTCGCCGACCACCGACAGGACGGCGTTGTTCGGCGCGTAGTACGTGCGGAAGAACGCGCGCGCGTCCTCCAGGGTCGCCGCGTCGAGGTCGGCCATCGAGCCGATCGGCGTGTGGTGGTAGGGGTGGCCGTCCGGGTAGACGAGAGCGGTCAGCTTCTCGAACGCGGTGCCGTAGGGGACGTTGTCGTAGCGCTGGCGGCGCTCGTTCTTGACGACGTCGCGCTGGTTCTCCATGGACTCGTCGTCCAGGGCGGCCAGCAGGGAGCCCATGCGGTCGGCCTCCAGCCAGAGGGCGAGCTCCAGCTGGTGGGCGGGCATGGTCTCGAAGTAGTTGGTGCGCTCGAAGCTGGTGGTGCCGTTGAGGGAGCCGCCGGCGCCCTGGACCAGCTCGAAGTGGCCGTTGCCCTTGACCTGGGCGGAGCCCTGGAACATCAGGTGCTCGAAGAGGTGGGCGAGGCCGGTACGGCCCTTGACCTCGTGGCGCGAGCCGACGTCGTACCAGAGGCACACCGCCGCGACGGGGGTCAGATGGTCCTCGGAGAGCACCACGCGCAGGCCGTTGGCCAGGCGGTGCTCGGTCGCTGTCAGGCCCCCGGAGCCTGCCTGGGCGGTGGCCGTGTGACCCATGGGCATGTACGTCCCTTCGATCGCGGACGCGGTCGTCGAACCGCGGAGTTTCCTGCCGGTCCTGTCACTGTATGCAAGCGTGCGGACGGTCGGCGAAGTTCCCGGCGGACGTACGCCGAGAGCGGATCGCGTAACCTGCGGGCGACCGTGGGGGAACGGCCCGTGCTCGCCCGGCCGGGCCCGTGGCACGGGGCCCTTGGCCCGCGTTGTCAGTGCCACGGTCCACAATGGTCGACGTCAGACCCTTGAGACACGTCACGCACGAGCGAGTCCGGCCCTCCCCGGGCCAGGGCTCTTAGGGGCAGCGGGCAACCCGGCCCGCTCGGCACCGACTTGAGCGCCCCGCAGGTAAGCGACCAGAAAAGAGGAGCCGGCAGCGATGGCCCGCCGCAGCACGAAGACCCCACCGCCCGACGACTCGTTCGAGGAGCGGATCCTCGACATCGACGTCGTCGACGAGATGCAGGGCTCCTTCCTCGAGTACGCGTACTCGGTCATCTACTCCCGCGCCCTGCCCGACGCCCGCGACGGCCTGAAGCCGGTCCACCGCCGCATCGTCTACCAGATGAACGAGATGGGCCTGCGCCCCGACCGCGGCTACGTCAAGTGCGCCCGCGTCGTCGGCGAGGTGATGGGCAAGCTGCACCCGCACGGCGACGCGTCGATCTACGACGCGCTGGTGCGCATGGCGCAGCCGTTCTCCATGCGCGTGCCCCTCGTCGACGGCCACGGCAACTTCGGCTCCCTGGGCAACGACGACCCGCCGGCCGCCATGCGGTACACCGAGTGCCGCCAGGCCGAGGCGACGAGCCTGATGACCGAGTCGATCGACGAGGACACGGTCGACTTCGCCCCGAACTACGACGGCCAGGAGCAGGAGCCGGTGGCGCTGCCCGCCGCCTTCCCGAACCTCCTGGTGAACGGCTCCTCGGGCATCGCGGTCGGCATGGCGACGAACATGCCGCCGCACAACCTCGGCGAGGTCGTGGCCGCCGCCCGCCACCTGATCCGCTACCCGAACGCGGATCTCGACGCCCTGATGAAGTTCGTCCCGGGCCCCGACCTGCCGACGGGCGGGCGGATCGTCGGCCTGGACGGCATCCGGGACGCGTACGACACGGGCCGGGGCACGTTCAAGATCCGGGCGACGGTCGCGGTGGACACGGTGACGGCCCGCCGCAAGGGCCTCGTCGTCACCGAACTGCCCTTCACCGTCGGCCCCGAGAAGGTCATCGCCAAGATCAAGGATCTTGTCGGTTCGAAGAAGATCCAGGGCATCGCCGACGTCAAGGACCTCACCGACCGCGCGCACGGCCTGCGGCTGGTCATCGAGATCAAGAACGGTTTCGTCCCGGAGGCCGTCCTGGAGCAGCTCTACAAGCTGACTCCGATGGAAGAGTCGTTCGGCATCAACAACGTCGCCCTGGTGGACGGCCAGCCGCTGACGCTGGGCCTCAAGGAGCTTCTCGAGGTCTACCTCGACCACCGCTTCACCGTCGTCCGCCGCCGCAGCGAGTTCCGGCGCGGCAAGCGCCGTGACCGGCTGCACCTGGTGGAGGGCCTGCTGACGGCCCTCGTCGACATCGACGAGGTCATCCGGCTGATCCGTTCCAGCGACAACAGCGCGCAGGCGAAGGAGCGCCTGATGGAGCGCTTCTCTCTGTCGGAGATCCAGACGCAGTACATCCTGGACACGCCGCTGCGCCGGCTCACCCGGTTCGACCGGATCGAGCTGGAGTCGGAGAAGGAGCGGCTGAACACGGAGATCGCCGAGCTGACCCGCATCCTGGAGTCGGACACCGAGCTGCGCAAGCTCGTCTCGGCCGAACTGGCTGCCGTCGCCAAGAAGTTCGGCACCGAGCGGCGTACGGTCCTGCTGGAGTCGTCGGGCGCCACCGCGTCCGCCGTGCCGCTCCAGGTGGCGGACGACCCGTGCCGGGTGCTCCTGTCGTCGACCGGCCTGCTGGCCCGCACGGCGAACGGCGAGCCCTTCGCGGCCGAGGACGGCGCCACGCGCGCGAAGCACGACGTGATCGTCTCCGCGGTGCCCGCGACGGCGCGCGGCGAGATCGGGGCGGTGACCTCGGAGGGCCGGCTCCTGCGGATCAACGTCGTCGACCTCCCGCAGCTCCCGGACACGGCCGCGGCGCCCAACCTCTCGGGCGGCGCCCCGGTGTCGGAGTTCGTGTCGCTGTCGGACGGCGAGACGCTGGTCTGCCTGATGACGCTGGACGAGTCGTCGCCGGGCCTCGCGCTCGGCACGGAACAGGGCGTCGTCAAGCGCGTGGTGCCGGACTACCCGGCCAACAAGGAGGAGCTGGAGGTCATCACCCTCAAGGAGGGCGACCGGATCGTCGGCGCGATCGAGCTGCGCACGGGCGAGGAGGACCTCGTCTTCATCACGGACGACGCCCAGCTCCTGCGCTACCAGGCGTCCCAGGTGCGCCCGCAGGGCCGTCCGGCGGGCGGTATGGCGGGCATCAAGCTGACGGACGGCGCGAAGGTCATCTCCTTCACCGCCGTCGACCCTGCGGCGGACGCCATGGTGTTCACCGTCGCGGGCTCGCGCGGCACGCTGGACGACTCCGTCCAGACGACGGCCAAGCTGACCCCGTTCGACCAGTACCCGCGCAAGGGGCGCGCGACCGGCGGCGTGCGCTGCCAGCGGTTCCTGAAGGGCGAGGACTGCCTGTCGGTCGCCTGGGCGGGGGCGGTGCCCGCGCGGGCGGCGCAGAAGAACGGCATGCCGGCCGAGCTGCCCGAGGTCGATCCCCGGCGGGACGGGTCGGGAGTGTCGCTGCCGAAGACGGTGGCGGTGGTCGCGGGGCCGTTCTAGTCCTCGCCGGGCGCGGAGAAGTCCTCGTCGGGTTCGACGAGTTCCGGGAGGTCCTCGGGGAAGTCCTCGGCGGCCTCCTGCTCGCCCTCCGGGTCGCGTACGTACCTCAGGACGCCCCACATGCCGCGCTCGTCGGCCTGTGGGGCGTCCTGCACGCACGCGTGGAGCTGCTTTTCTAGCGCCTCCCGGTCGATCCCGGTGCCGATCAGCACGAGCTGTGTGCGCCGTTCCTCGTCCTCGCCCCAGGGCTCCGGGACGAACCTGAGGAACCGTCCGACCGCGTGCACGGCATAGCGGTTGAGGGGGTCGCTGGGCCCGAGGTCGATGTACCCCTTGATGCGGTACAGCCCCTCCGCGCGGCCGTCCAGGAACGCCATCAGGCGGCGCGGGTCGAGCGGGGCGGTCGCGGTGAAGGAGAGGCTGTCGTACGCGGCGTGCAGGTGGTCCGCGTGGCCGTGTCCGCCGTCGTGGCCGTGCGGGTCGTCATGCCGGTGCAGGTCGTCGAACGAGAGCTGCCCGACGCGCTCCTCACTGGGCCGGCAGTCGAAGAGGAACTCCGGGTCGACGCGGCCGTAGCGGGCAGGGACGACGGCAGCACTCCCGGCCAGTGAACGAACGAGCCCGAGCACACGTTCCCCGTCGTGCGCGCGGTCCAGCTTGTTGACGACGACGAGGTCGGCGAGGCCGATGTGCCGGTCGATCTCGGGGTGCTTGGCGCGGGTGACGTCGAACTCGGCTGCGTCGACGACCTCGACGAGCCCGCCGTACTCGATCGCCGGGTGTCCGCTCGCGAGAATCATCCGGACGAGTTCACCGGGTTCGGCGAGGCCGCTCGCCTCGATGACGATGACGTCCACCCCGACGGCGGGCGCGGCCAGGCGCGCGAGGTAGGAGTCCAGTTCGCTCGCGTCGACCGCGCAGCACAGGCAGCCGTTGCCGAGGGAGACGGTGGAGTCGCCGAGGGCGCCGGCGACGGCCATGGCGTCGATCTCGATCGCCCCGAAGTCGTTGACGATCGCGCCGATCCGGCTGCCTCCGCTGCGGTGCAGCAGGTGGTTGAGCAGGGTCGTCTTGCCGGAGCCGAGGAATCCGGCGAGGACGACGACGGGGATCTGCTGCGGGGTGCGGCCCTGCGCCACGTACGACCTCTTTCGCGCCTGCGCGTACGCCGGTTCACACTCCGGAGCACGGCCGTGGAATGTCTGCGACCTCAGGATACGAGCCGGAAGAATCACCGCGAAGTGAACGATTGTTAGCAGCTTGTCCGGGGCAGACGTGAGGCAAGGCGCCGGGGTGTGCGACCCTCGCTTCCTTCCGTGCGCCTCCTCTCCGCCTCCCCGCCGATCAGAGCCGCTCGGCACTCTGGGAGACGGCACGCGCCACCCACCGCTTCGCCGGTCCCCGTCACCACACCCGCATCCCGACGACCGGCGCACGGCCGCCTGGACCGGGGGTTGACATGGCCACACAGAAATTTGGGATACGGGGGTTCGGCTCAGCCGC
>DATCQX010000331.1:0-4582 GCA_036569285.1 Streptomyces sp. | reverse complement strand
CCGACGAGTTGAAGCACCACGGTCGCGACGAACGTCTTGGTCACACTGTCGGCCCGGAACTCCGCCCCGACCGGAACCGGCTTCCCTGTGCCGAGTTGGGCCTCCCCGGCTCTGGCGCGGATCCGCTTGCTGCCGTCCCTGACCTCGACGGAGATCCCGACGAACCCCTGCTCCCCGAGCATCCGCTCGACCTCGGCCGTCAGCTGACGCTGGCTCAGCTTGCCGGTGGATTGGGCGGCTTGGGCTGTGGTGGATGCGGCGGCGGTTCCGCAGAGGGCTGCGGCGAGGAGGAGGGCCGCGGTCTTCGCTGATCGTTTTTTCATGTGCCCCAGCCTTCCCGGCGGGGCGGTGGGGTGGCATGGCTTCAACACCCGTACGGGGGTGGGGAGAACCCCCTGTTCAGGAGGGGTCTTGTGCGGCTGTCGTGGAGGATGACCTCATGCACTACTTCAACGGCACAGGCTGGATGGCAAGGTTCGACGGGACGAAGACGACGATGGCTCGGGCGGTGGCGGTGGACGCCTGGGACGAGGCGACGGGGGTCGCTCTGGTGGTCGACCCGAAGCTCGGCAGGCGCCTTCCGGTAACCGACTATCCGGACTTCTCCCATCTCACCCGGGCCGACCGCGTGGTGGCGGCCATTCCTGGCGGCGGCTGGCGCGCGTACTGGAAGGACGAGGGACCCGACGGAGGGCCGCTGACCGAGGAGGTGCTGACGTGGCTGATCACGGAGCGGGGAAGCGCCACACCCCTCACCGTCGACATCAACGGCTCCACGCACGTGGACAACGCCGAGAGCGCCGATCGCCTCATCCCGCCTGGTGAGGAGTGAACCGGTCGGTGTGGCTCGGTGGATGCGGAGAGGGGTTCCCCTGTAGGCGGCAACTGTAGACGCACTCGCGGCGCGATGCCTCGACCTGACCGGCGATCAGCTGTACGGCCCCATCGAGCAGTCCGGGACGGAGGAGTTGGCAGGCGCGCCGTACCTCTCCTTCACGAGGTGATGAGGTCCCCGGTGGACACCCGCTCCGTCGCCGTCGCCCCCCTCTCCGCGTCCGGGGCGACCTCGGCCGCCGTCAGGACGTAGCCCGTCTCGTCGTCGGAAGTCGAGCGGGCGAAGACCACGCCGAAGACGCGGCCGTCGGTGGTCAGCAACGGGCCGCCGGAGTTGCCGGGGCGGACGGTGGAGCGGATGGAGTAGATCTCGCGGGTGACGGTGGCGTCGTTGTAGATGTTGCGGCCGGTGGCCTTCAGGCGGCTGGCGACGGTGGCGGCCTGGAGGTTGAGGTCGCCGTCCTGGGGGTAGCCGGCGACGACGGCCTGGTCGCCGCGGGAGGCGGTGTCGTCGAAGCGGAGGAGGGGGGCGCGGAGTTCGGGGACGTAGAGGACGGCGACGTCCTTGCTGGGGTCGAAGAGGACCACGCGGGCTTCGTAGGAGCGGCCGACGCCGCCTATGCGGACGGTGGGGCGGTCGATGCCGGCCACGACGTGGGCGTTGGTCATGACGCGCTCGCGGGCGTAGACGAAGCCGCTGCCCTCGCGGCCCTGGGTGCCGGAGGCGCCTTCGATCTTGACGGTGCTCAGCTTGGCCGCGTTGGTGGCGCTGGCCGTGACGCTGTCGCCGGTGGGTTTGGCGACCTCGGCCGTGGACTCGTTCTCGAAGGGGTTGAAGACCTGGGGGAAGCCGGCCTGGGTGAGGGCGGAGGTGGCGTCGGAGAACCAGGCGGGGGTGGTGTCCGGCATGGCGTCCTGGACGGCGCCGAGGAGTCTGGAGTCCCGTATCGCGGAGGTGACCAGCGTCGAGGAGGACGCGCCGAGGACGCTCGCCGCGACCCAGGCGACGATCAGGACGGCGACCGCGTTGGCGGCGGCGCCGCCCACGCCGTCCGCGACTCTCAAGGGGCCCCGGTCCAGTTCGCGGCGCAGGCGCAGGGCGAGGCGGCCGGCGAGGCTGTGGGCGATCACGGCGGGGAGCAGGACCGTGCACACCGCGGTGACCGTCGCCGCCGCCGTCCCTGGTGTGACCAGGTCCATCACCCACGGCAGGACCCACACGCCGATCACCGCGCCGCCGACGAAACCGGCCAGCGAGACGCAGCCGGCGATCAGGCCGCGGCGGTAGCCGGAAGCGGCGTACGCGAGTACGACCAGCACCAGCAGGATGTCGAGCAGGTCCACGGAGCCGCCTTTCTCTCGAACCCATGAATACGTGGGGGAAGGGCCCTTTTGATCAGCCGCACCCGCACGTGTGATCGAAACCGGCCACGCGTACGTGTGTCTCGGAAAACGGTTGGACCTGAACGTTGGTTCCATTGAGTGGCATATCGCACATCCCGCCTGGAGTGCGACGAACCGACAGGGTGCACTGATCGACAAACCGACAGTATGACCATGCGCACCGGGCGCGGCCTCAAACCCCCGGAACGGGCGAGGACCGTGCGCGCCGACGCGTCACACGGTCCTCGGAGTCGGAGTCGGGTTCCGTCATTCCTTGAAGCGCTCCCACAGCCTCGGGTACCGCTCCGCCACGAGCTTCTCGTTCTCGAAGTCGATCGGGGTGCCCTCGGGCTCCGGGGGTGCGGGCGGGATGTCGAGGTCCGGGGCGACGACGCCGGTGAGGCCCTCGTACGCCTCGTCCGCCGCGAAGCCCAGTTCCTCGCCGTCGCCGTCGATCTCCTCGTCGAAGTCGCCGAGGAGGTCCGCGAGGGAGTCCGGGTCGTGGAGGGCGCCCTCGAAGACGTCCCTGCCCTGGCCGATCAGCCAGCAGCGGAAGGAGTCGAAGGCGTCGTCGCTCACGCCGTCCAGCAGGACCCAGGCGGCGCCCCACAGATCCCATCTGTACGCCCGGTTGTACCGCGACTCGAAGTGACGGGAGAAGTCCAGCACCGACTCCGGGTCCCGCTCCAGCAGCCGCGCGACCAGCAGGTCCGCCTGCTCCTCCGGGTCCCCTTCGGCACCGTCGCGAGCGCGGTCGATCAGCTCCCAGAACTCCGTCTCATCCATCACCGCTCCAGCATCGTGCTTCGCGGGACCGGACGCACCCGGAGTAGCGGGATCGGCTGGGAGTGAGGGGTGTGCGGTGGACGGGGGTTCGATGAGGGGGCCGGCGCTGGACGGCGGCCCCTCGCCCGCCCCCGCGTACAGTGCCCCCAGCCTCCCCGCCACCCCCACGAACCGCTCCCTCAGCTCCGCCGGTGCCACCACCTCCGCCTCCGCGCCGAGCGCCAGCAACTGTGTGAACGCCACGTCCTGCGACTCGACGCCGAGCGTCACCGTCGTCCACTCCCGCGTCCGCCCGGTCTCCGCGAGCGCCTGGCGGGCGGCGATCGGGTCGACGGTGTGCGGGAGCATGCGGACTCCCTCGGGGGAGAGCCGGACGACGACCTCTTCGCGCAGCAGCGATCTCGCGAACAGTTCCCCTTGCGCCTCCCAGAACGCGGGCAACTCGAAGTCGGGGTCCCGCTCGAACCCCTCGTCCAGCACCTCCACGGACTCGAACCGCTCGACCCGGTAGACGCGGAACGTCTCCTCGACGCGGGCGCACAGGTACCAGACGCCGGCCTTCAGTACGAGCCCGTACGGATCGAGTTCCCGCTCGACGGCGCTCCCCTTCTTCCGGTACACCCCGCGAACCCGCCGATCCCCCCACACGCCCCGGGCCACCCCGGCGAGCGCCTCGGGCACCTCGGCCTCCCGGAACCACCCCGGCGCGTCGAGATGGAACCGCTGAGCGGCGACGACCGGCGCATCCCGCAACGCCGGTATCAGCGCGGCGGACACCTTCATCCGCGCCGCCGACGCGACGTCCTCCAGCCCCATCTCCCTGAGCGCCCCCGGCACCCCGCTCAGGAACAGTGCCTCCGCCTCCTCCCTCCCCAGCCCCGTCAGCCGCGTCCGGTACCCCCCGATCAGCCGGTACCCCCCGCCCCTCCCCTTCTCCGCGTACACCGGGATGCCCGCCTCCGACAACGCCTGCGCGTCCCGTGTCACCGTCCGCTCCGAAACCTCCAGTTCCCGCGCCAGCTCGACCGCCGTCATCGCTCCCCGCCCTTGAAGCAGCAGCACCATCTTGATCAACCGAGCAGCACGCATACGGCCATCATGCGGGCGACCACTGACAACGAGGGGTCGCTCAGAGAGCGCGGCCCATCAGGACGTCGTCCACGTACGCGCCGTCCAGCAGGAACTCCCCCGGCAGCACCCCTTCCACCACGAACCCCTCCCCCTCGTACAGCGTGCGCGCGGGTGTGTTGTGGCCGAGGACGCGGAGGGTGATGCGGCGGGCGCCGTCCGCGCGGGCGCGGTCGATCGCCGCCCGGACGAGGGCCCGGCCCACGCCGCTTCCCCGCGCCGCGTCGGAGACGGCGAGGCCCTGGATCTGGCGGACGTGGGCGCTGACGGCGAGGGGCGCGGGGAGCAGGCGGAGGTAGCCGACGACGGTGTCGTCGAGGGTGGCGACGAGGTGGTCGTCGGGGTGGTGGCGGTCGTCGAAGAAGGGGGTGCCGGGGAGCGGGCGGGGCATGACGGCGTGGAGGCGGGACCAGGTGAGGCGGTCCAGTTCCGCGAGGGCGGGGGCGTCGGC
>DATCQX010000330.1:0-10875 GCA_036569285.1 Streptomyces sp. | reverse complement strand
CTAGCTCCCTCGGTAGACGGAGTAGCCGAACGGATTCAGCAGCAGCGGTACGTGGTAGTGCTCGCCCGGCGCCACGGCGAACGCGACGGCCACCTCGGGGAAGAACGCCGTCTCGACCTCGAAGAGGAGGCGGGCGTGCGTGGTCCCTTCGGGGAGCGGGGGGAGGTCTTTGCAGCGGCCGTCGGCGTCGGTCACCGAGACACCGGCGTCCTGCCAGTCGTCGTCCGCGCGGGCGAAAAGGCGGACGGGGACGCCGGCTGCCGGGCGGCCGGCGGAGGTGTCCAGGATGTGCGTGGACACGGTGGTGGTCATGCGGGGTCACCTTCGACGAGTCGTGCGAGCCGGATGCGGTTGATCCTGCCCAGTTCGGTGCGGACGATCTCGCGTTCCCGCTCCGGCGTGTTCCCGAGCCGTTCCCGGGCCGCGTCGCGCATCTGTGCCCCGGTCAGGCCGGTCGCGCAGATCAGGAAGACGTGGCCGAAACGTTCCTGGTAGGCGAGGTTCAGTTCGAGCATCTCCGCCCTCAGCTCCGGGTCCGCGTCGGCCATCCCGCGCTGCTCGCGCGCCGACGCCGGGTCGCCCGGCCGGGGGCGGCCTATCGCCGGGTGCCCCGCGAGGGCGTCGTCCAGTCCGGCGTCGTCCAGATCGTGGACGGCCGTCTCGCCGGCGTCGTACAGGGCCTCGGCCGTCGCGTACGGGCGGGCCTTGAGCACGTGGTGCACCCAGGCCGTGCTGGCGCAGACCTCGTGGAGGGCGGTGGACGCGGCGGGTTCCGCGAGGGTGTTGAACCGGGTCAGGCCCGGTGGCGGGGGATGCGGCGTCACGCGTGGGCCTCCGTGGGTGGGGTGGCGTCAGCTAACGCCTCTGACGGAGGGTGCGTCAACAGTTTGTTGAAAATTCTGGGTTACGTCCGCGCCCGGAGCCCCGGCCTCAGACCCCCTTCTCCCGGTTCAGGTAGTTGTAGACCGTGAACCGGCTCACCCCGAGCGCGCTCGCCACCGTCTCCACCCCGTGCCGCACGGCGAACGCCCCCCGCGCCTCCAGCGTCCGCACGACCTCCTGTTTGGCCTTGCGGTCCAGGTCGGCCAGCGGTTTCCCGAGTTTCCGCTCCATCGCGGCCAGGATGTGATCGAGGGAGTCGGCGAGCTGGGGGAGCCGGACGGCGACGGCGTCGGCGCCGGCCCAGGTGAGGACGACGTCGTCGGGACCGGCCTCGTCGGCCGGGAGCAGTTCGCCGCCGATGGCGTCCACGAGGGGTTTGACGGCCGTGATGAACGCGTCCGGGCCGGTCACGCCTTCTCCCCGAGGACGTTCACCTGGAGCGTGACCCGGGTCGCGCCGGCCTCCAGCGCCTCGCGCAGCACGGCGTCCACGGCGCCGAGCACTGCGGACGCGTCCCCCTCGGCGGTGTTGCCGAACGGTCCGACGTCCACGGCGTCCAGCTCCGCCGCGTCCAGCACCCGGCGGGCCGCGAGCGCGTGTCCGGGGACTTCGTCGAGGTCGAAGGGTTCGGTTGTGAACTCCACTCTCAATCGCACGGGGTCAACTTAACGTGCGGGGGTGGGTGGGGGGCAGCCCTCACCTTGGGGGTGACGGGGTGGAGGTGCTCGTCTCGGATCTGGCGCGGCAGGGGTCCTCGGGGTGAGCCCTCGTCCGGGGTGCGGCGCGGCGCGGATGCTCGGGGGGGTAGCCCTTGCCTCAGCGCTGGGGCGGCGGGGGTGTTTGGGCGGCAGCCCTCGCCTCAGCGCTGGGGCGACGGGGCGCTGGGGCGACAGACCCCGCCTCAGCGCAAGCGCGGCGGGCGTGCTCGGACGACAGACCCCACCCCAGCACCAACAGGGCAGACGCGCTCTGACGACAGACCCCGCCCCAGCACCAACGCAGCAGACGCGCCCAGACGACAGACCCCGCCTCGACGCCGAGGCACCCCAGCCCTCCAGGCACCTTCACCTCGCCCTGACACCCCCGCCTCTCCCAGCAACCCCCACCTCAGCTGTGACACGCCCCGCTCCCCCCGCACCCCTCACCTCGGACGCCGTCGCCGAGGCCGTCGTCCCGGGGCCGTCGGGTCCTGGAGGACCGCCGGGGGTGGGCCCGTGCGGTGGCCGGAGCAGCGGGGGCACCAGTAGCCGATGCCGCCGGGGGTGAAGGTCCAGCCCAGTTCGGTGATGTGGGGGGACGCGGCCGTGGCCTCGTGCAGGAGGTAGCCGGTCAGGTCCTTGTCGATGTCAGGGCGGGGCTCCGTGATGACCAGCTCGAAGACCGCGCGGGCCGCGCAGTCGGGGCGGTCGCAGCGGAGGTGGAAGCGGACGGGGCCGGGGGCCTTGCCATCGGTCATCAGGCTCATGCGTCCACTGTCGCGGACGGGGGCGGAGGCTCGCAGGGGGTTGGGGAAGCGCGCGGAGACGGGGTTCCCCGCGTGCCGTGCCAGAATCTGTCTTCCGGCATACGAAAGGGAGCGGCGATGGCCCTCACGGACCGGCGGTACACCGTCAACGTGTCGATCCTCCACACCGAGCTGCCTCTCCTCGAACGCCCGGCGGCCGTCGCCGCGAACGGTTTCGGCAACATCGAGATGTGGTGGCCGTGGGTCGACGACCCGACTCCCGCGCGGCCTCGGCTCGACGCCCTGCGCCGGGCCGTCGAGGACGCGGACGTCCGTCTCACCGGCCTGAACTTCTACGCCGGGCGCATCCCCGGCCCCGACCGGGGCGCCCTGTCCGTCCCCGGCCCCGAGTCCGAGCGCTTCCGGGCCAACGTGGACGTCGCCACCGAGTTCGCGGGGTCCCTGGGATGCGGGGCACTGAACGCGCTGTACGGCAACCGGGTCGACGGGGTGGACCCCGGCGAGCAGGACACCCTCGCACTGGAGAACCTCGCGTACGCGGCGCGGGCCGCTGACCGGGTGGGGGCGGTGCTGCTCGTCGAACCGCTCAA
Source organism: Streptomyces sp. (assembly GCA_036569285.1). GTDB lineage: Bacteria > Actinomycetota > Actinomycetes > Streptomycetales > Streptomycetaceae > Streptomyces. The sequence continues at coordinate 7,938 of DATCQX010000330.1, read as the reverse complement.
CCGGGTCGAGTCCCCGAGGTACCCCCTCCTGAGCGCGGAGTCCGCCGCGACCGTCGTCGAACGGGTCAACTCCCTTACGGGGCTGGGGAACGCGCGCCTCCTGATGGACCTCTACCACCTCGGGGTGAACGGCGAGGACGTACCCGCCGCCATCGACCGCTACGCCGGAATCACCGGCCACGTCCAGATCGCCGACGCACCGGGGCGGCGTGCTCCCGGGACGGGGGCGCTGCCGTTGGGGGCTTGGCTGGATCGGCTCGTGGGGGCGGGGTACGACGGGCTGGTGGGCCTCGAATACCGAGGTGGGGACGGGGACTTCGGCTGGCTGCGGTGATCTTCCACGGCAGGGCCGTATGCGGTCTCACCAGCGTCGTACCGGCGCATAAATGCGTTACCGCACCGGTCGTAGCAGTCGTACGGCAACCTCAAATGAACCTCTGAAGTCCAGCCTGGGGGCTTCAACCGAGGCTGAAACAGGGCACATTGAGTGCATGCGGGGCCTGCCGGAACGGGGGCGGCGGATCCCGCACGGGGGACGGGTTCGCGGCCGGGGCGCACGGGGGAAACCGGCCGCGAATGCCGTTTCTGGGGGGTCCCTATGCCTCGTACGTCTCCCGCAGTTCCACCTTCCGCACCTTCCCGGAGACCGTCATCGGGAACGCGTCGAGGATCTGGAGGCGGGTCGGGATCTTGTAGTGGGCGAGGCGGTCGGTGCAGTAGGTGCGGAGGGTGTCGAGGGTGGGCGGGGAGGCGGGGTCGTGGGGGATGACGCAGGCGAGGACCTCTTCGCCGTACTTCTCGTGGGGGATGCCGACGACTTGGACGTCCCGGATCTCCGGGTGGCTGTAGAGGAACTCCTCGATTTCCCGGGGGTAGATGTTCTCGCCGCCCCGGATGATCATGTCCTTGATGCGGCCGACGATCTCGACGTACCCGTCCTCCCGCATGACCGCGAGGTCCCCGGTGTGCATCCAGCGCCCGGCGTCGACGGACTCGCCGGTCTTCTCGGGCTCGTTCCAGTAGCCGAGCATCACGCTGTAGCCACGGGTGCACAACTCGCCGGTGCGGCCCCGGGGTCGGGTGACGCCGGTGGCAGGGTCGACGATCTTCACCTCCAGGTGAGGGAGGACCCGGCCGACGGTCGCGGTGCGGTGTTCGAGGTCGTCGTCGCGGCGGGTCTGGAGGGAGACCGGGGACGTTTCCGTCATGCCGTAGCAGATGGAGACCTCGGCCATGTGCATCTCGGCGACGACGCGGCGCATCACCTCGACGGGGCAGGGTGAGCCCGCCATGATGCCGGTGCGCAGGCTCGTGAGGTCGTACGCGGCGAAGTCGGGGAGGTTCAACTCCGCTATGAACATGGTGGGTACGCCGTAGAGGGAGGTGCAGTGCTCGTCCTGGACCGCGCGGAGGGTGGCCGAGGGGTCGAAGGAGCGGGCCGGAACGACCACGCAGGCGCCGTGGGAGGTGGCGGCCAGGTTTCCCATCACCATGCCGAAGCAGTGGTAGAACGGGACCGGCACGCAGATCCGGTCCTGCTCGTCGTACCCGAGCAACTCCCCGACGAAGTAACCGTTGTTGAGGATGTTGCGGTGGGAGAGGGTGGCGCCTTTGGGGAAGCCGGTCGTGCCGGACGTGTACTGGATGTTGATGGGGTCGTCGCAGGACAACTCGGCCTCTCGGGCCAGGAGTTCACCGCGCGGGACGGCGCCGGCGCGGGCGAGGAAGCCGTCCCAGCCGGGGTCGCCGAAGTACACCGTCTCCTTCAAGTCCGGGCAGCGCCCCTCGACCTGGGAGACCATCGCCCGGTAGTCGCTGCCCTTGTGGGCGACCGAGGCGAACAGCAGGCGGACGCCCGCCTGTTCGAGGACGTAGGCGACCTCGTGCGTGCGGTACGCGGGGTTGATGTTCACCATGATCGCGCCGATTCGCGCGGTCGCGTACTGGACGAGGACCCACTCCGGAGTGTTCACCGCCCAGATCCCGACCCGGTCCCCCTTGGCCACCCCGCTCGCGAGCAGCGCACACGCCAACTCCTCGACGTCCGCCGCGAATTCGGCATACGTCCAGCGCCGCCCCGACTCCACGTCGACCAACGCCTCCCGCTCACCCCAGCGGGCCACGGCCCGGTCGAGGTCGGCGCCGATGGTGTGACCGAGGAGGGGGGTGGAGCCGGTGCCGTGGGTGTAGGAGAGGGAGGCGGGGGCGTGACTGTCGGCCCGCGAAGCGAGAGCCTCGTTCACCACGCGCCCACCCCCGGCCGAGCCTGAGCCCGAACTCCCACCCCCAGCCGAGCCGGAGCCTGAACCCCCATCCGCAAGCGCCCTGTTGCCCAAGACTCCACCGCCCCGCTCCCCCGAGCCCTCACCGGAAATCCTCCTCCCGGTACTCGTTCGCCGACCCCTCCGCCGTAGCCTCCCGAAGCTCTATCCGCCGGATCTTCCCGGACACGGTCTTCGGCAGCGGCGCGAACTCCAGCCGCTTGACCCGCTTGTAGGGCGCGAGCACCTTGCGGGAGTGGGCGAAGAGCAGCTCGGCGGTCTCCGGCCCGGGTTCCCAGCCGGCCGCGAGGACGACGTACGCCTTGGGGACGGCGAGACGGACGGCGTCCGGCGCCGGGACGACGGCCGCCTCCGCGACCGCCTCGTGCTCCAGGAGCGCGCTCTCCAGCTCGAAGGGGGAGATCTTGTAGTCGCTGGCTTTGAAGACGTCGTCGCTGCGCCCGATGTACGTGAGGTACCCCTCGGCGTCGCGGGAGGCGACGTCACCTGTGCGGTAGTAGCCCCCGGCCATCGCTTCGGCCGTGCGGTCGGGGTCGCCGTGGTAGCCGGTCATGAGGCCGACGGGGTGGGTGGAGAGGTCGAGGGCGATCTCGCCCTCGTCGACGCCGGGGGCGCCGGAGACGGGGTCGAGGAGTTCGACGCGGTAGCCGGGGCTGGGGCGGCCCATGGAGCCCGTCTTGAGCGGCTGGCCGGGGCTGTTGGCGACCTGGACGGCCGTCTCGGTCTGTCCGAAGCCGTCCCGGATGGTGAGGCCCCAGGCGCGCCGTACCTGCTCTATCACCTCGGGGTTGAGGGGTTCCCCGGCGGCGACGGCCTCGCGCGGCGGGTTCGCCAGCGTGCTGAGGTCGGCCTGGATCAGCATGCGCCACACGGTCGGCGGCGCGCAGAACGTCGTCACCCCGGCCCGGTCCATCTCCGCGAGGAGCCGACCGGCGTCGAAGCGGGTGTAGTTGAAGATGAAGACGGTCGCCTCGGCGTTCCAGGGGGCGAACAGGTTGGACCAGGCGTGCTTGGCCCAGCCGGGCGAGGAGATGTTGAGGTGGACGTCGCCGGGCCTCAGGCCGATCCAGTACATGGTCGACAAGTGCCCGATGGGGTAGGACGCGTGGGTGTGCTCGACCAGCTTGGGGCGGGCGGTCGTCCCGGAGGTGAAGTAGAGCATCAGCGGGTCGTCGGCGAGGGTCTCACCGTCGGGGGTGAATTCGGCGGGCGCACTGTGGACGTCGTCGTAGCTGTGCCAGCCGTCGACCGGGGCGCCGACCGCGATCCTCGTGTAACGGCCGGGCACCTCCGCGAACTTGGAGGTGTCGGCGGAGCGGACGAGGACGTGCCGGACGCGGCCCCGCTCGACGCGGTCGCGCAGATCGACGGGGCCCAGCAGGGGAGTTGCCGGGATGACGACCGCGCGGAGTTTCATCGCGGCGAGCGCGATCTCCCACAACTCCGCCTGGTTGCCGAGCATCACGAGCAGCCGGTCCTCGGCGCGCACCCCGCGCGCGGCCAGCCAGCCCGCGACCTGGTCGGAGCGGGCGGACAACTCGGCGAAGGACAGCTTCCGTTCGCTGCCGTCCTCCTCGACGATGTGCAGCGCGGTGCGGTCGTTGCCGTCCGCGATCCGGTCGAACCAGTCGAGGGCCCAGTTGAACCGCTCGGGGCGCGGCCACTCGAAGCCGGCGTACGCGGCGGCGTAGTCCTCGCGGTGGGCGAGCAGGAAGTCCCGCGCTCTGCGGAACGAATCCGCATCGGAACCGGCAGAAGCGTCAGACGGGCTGGAAGCGGAAGAAACCCGCGCAGAAAACGAATCCTTCGTCACCATCTGTACTCCCTTTGTTCGCGGAGAGTGCTCCTCCGGTTCACTCCCCCTCCGTACCGGTCCATTGCCCGGCGGCACTCTGCCATCGTGTAATCCGTGATGCAGGTCTCACTACCCCCGAACGGGGGTGTGCGCGGCGGCGGAGCCGTAGAAAGAGGCGGATGCAGGGTGGCAGCGGACGCGTCGGGAACGATGGAGATTCATGGCGCGCTCGCCCGGCTGCGGCGGACCACCGGCTTGCCGGTGACGTTCGGCGGACCGGTCGAGCAGGGCGGGCGGCGGATGCGGATCACGGAGATGTGCGGTGCGGCGACGGCCTCGCTGCGCGGCCTCGCGGTGACGGCCGGGTACGGACTCGGCGGCAAGACGCTGGCCCTGGCCCGGCCGATCGCGGTGAGCGACTACTCGGTCTCGCGGCAGATCAGCCACGAGTACGACGTCGCGGTCGCCGAGGAGGGCATCCGGTCGGTGCTGGCGGTGCCGATCGTGGTGCACCGGCGGGTGCGGGGCGTGCTGTACGGGGCGCTGCGCACCGCGATGCCGCTCGGCGACCGGATGCTGGTCGCGGCGGTGGACGTGGCGCGGGACGTCGAGCAGGCACTGGTGGTGCAGGACGAGGCCCGGTCCCTGCTGGAGGCCGCACGGCCGCAGCCCCTGCCGAGGCAGCCGGGGCAGCCGGGTCACGAGGCGGACGCGGCGCACTGGGAGCAGGTGCGGGAGGCGCACGCGGCGCTGCGCGCGCTGGCCCCGAGGATCACGGACCCGCAACTACGGGCGGAACTCCTTGCCGCCTGCGGTCTGTTGACGTTGAGTACGGAGCAGGCGGAAACCGTAGAAAGCGGTACCGCACTCGCTCCGCGCGAGTTGGACGTCCTGGCCTGCGTGGCGGCCGGGGCGACCAACGCCCTGACCGCCGAACGGCTCGGACTGATGCCCGAGACGGTCAAGGGGTACCTGCGATCGGCGATGCGGAAACTGGGTGCCAGGACTCGCGGCGAGGCGGTCGTGGCGGCCAGGAGGGCGGGGCTGCTGCCCTGAGTGGGGCAGTCGATTTCCGGACAGGAAGGGGTGGCCGGTGTGAACCATGGCGGACGGGAGGGTTCGCGCTGGTCAGAGCCGCTCCCCGGGCCCGGGACGGCCCTGAGTCATTCGGATCGCCGGTTAGCGAATTTCTGCGCGCTTCCCGTTGTTGTCACCCTCACCATGCCTGCCTTTCGAATTTCAAAGCGGCGTTGCCTAGAATTTGCCCCGCACACGAACCTCGGAGGGGAGCGGTGACCGTGCGACGGGACTTCAAGGAGTCTGCCCGATGCCGCCCCGACCTGGTCATCGGCAGGGACGAGCTGTGGACGTCGGCCCGCGACCAGCTCGCGCGGGGCGGCAGCGTGCTGCTCCACGGGCCGGCCGGAATTGGAAAGTCGACGGTCCTGCGCGCTTTGGCGGCGGATTACGGCGAGAGCGCGCACACCGTCCTGCGCTGCTCGGCGACCGAGTCCGAATCCCACCTCCCGTTCCTGGCGCTGGCCGACCTCTTCGGGTTGGTCCTCGACGACATCGCCGGTACCCTGCCCGCCGCGCAGCGCACCGCGCTCGAATCGGCGCTCACCGGCCGAGGCGAGTCCACCCTCCAGCGTGACGGCCTCGCCCTGCGGCTCGCCGTCCTGTCGGCCCTGCGCTCGCTGGCCGCGCGCGGGCCCGTCCTGGTCGTCGCGGACGACATGCAGTGGCTGGATCCGGCCAGCGCCGAGCTGCTCGGCTTCGCCGCGCGCCGCCTCGGCGACACCCCCGTCCAGCTCCTGTGCGCCATCCGGACGGAGGGCCAGGAGTACGACCGTCAGCTGCGCGCCTCCCCGCCGGACACCCTGGCGATCCGGCTGAACGCGCTCTCCCGGGCGCACGTCTCCGCGCTCCTCGACCACCGCGGCTACACCGAGCTGCCGCGCTCCACCGTCCGCGACATCCACCGCACCAGCGGCGGGAACCCCCTGTACGCGCTGGAGCTGGGCCGGGCCCTGAGCGAGATGCCGACGCCGCCGCGCCCCGGCGAGCCGCTGCCGGTGCCGACGTCGCTGCGCGCCCTGGTGCTGTCCCGCCTCGACATGCTGTCCGCCGAGGCCCGCCGCACCCTGCTGGTCGCCAGCGCCGGTGCCCGGCCGACGCTCGCCCTGCTGCACGCGGCCGGGCGGGAGAACGCCGAGGCGGAGACCGCGCAGGCGGCGGCGCTGGGCCTGCTCGCGACGGAGACCGAGGGTCCCGCCGTCCGCTTCGCGCACCCGCTGATCTCCGCCGCCCTCTACGCGGAGGCGCCCGCGCAGGACCGGCGGGCCGCGCACGCCGCGCTGTCGACGGCCGCGTCCGACCCGATCGAGCGCGCCCGGCACCTCGCGCTGGCGACCACCGGCACCGACCCGGAGGTCGCCGACCGGCTCTCCGAGGCCGCCGCGCTCGCCCGCGACCGGGGCGCGCCCTCCGTCGCCGCCTCCCTCGGCCTGCTGGCCGCCCGGCACACCCCGCCGGACGCCTCCCCCGCCCCCGACGAACGCCGTCTGGAGGCCGGTGAGGACGCCATCACCGCGGGTGAGGCCGACTTCGCGCGGGACATCGCGCACGACGTCCTGACCCGGGCGACCGCGCCCGCCGACCGGGTGCGCGCCTGGATGGTCGTCATCGAGTCCGCGGGGCAGTCCCTCGGCGAGGTCGACGCCGTCTTCCCGAAGGTCCTCGCGGACGCGGGCGACGACCCCGGGCTCCTCGCGCTCGTCCACTACCAGCTCTCCTGGCGGGGCCTGGTCGTGGACGGCGACTTCGCCGAGGCCCGCCGGCAGGCCGCGCACGCCGCCGAGCTGGCCGAGCGCGGCGAGGACCGGCGCACGGAGCTGATGGCGCTGTCCCTCCAGGCGTCCACCGAGACCCTGATGGGCCACCCGGACGCGGCCGTCACCATCAAGAAGGCCCTGCGCGAACCCCAGTTCGCGGACGTCGCCTGCCACCACAACGGGCCCGCGATGGCCCGCTTCCGCTGGCTGCTGATGAGTGACCAGCTGCCCGAGGCGCGCACCACCATCACCGCGCTGCTGCGGGAGGTGCAGCGGCGGGGCGTCGTCGAGAGCGAGGTGCACTTCCAGCGCTTCCTCGCCGAGACCGAGCTGCGCTCCGGGCACTGCGGGCGCGCGCTCGACCTGGCCCGCGAGTCCCTGCGGCTCGCCCGCGACTCCGGGATCGGGCTCGGCGCGTCCGCGATGCTGACGTCCATGGCGGAGGCGTCCGGCGGTGACGTCGAGCGCGCCCTGGAGCTGGCCCAGGAGGCGGCCGGCCGGGCCTCGGGCGACGGCGACCAGATGTACCTCTCCAAGGCGCTCGCCTCCCTCGGGTACGCGCAACTCGTCGCGGACGACCCCGCCGGCGCCGTCCAGTCGCTGCGCCGCGTGCGTGAGCTGGAGCAGGGGCTCGGGATCACCGACCCGGCGCGCGGGCGCTGGCAGGGCGACCTCGCCGAGGCGCTCGTCCGCATCGGGGAACCCGCCGAGGCGCAGGACCTCATCGACGTCACCCGCGCGCACGCGCTGCGGCTCGGGCGGGAGAGCATCATCGCCGTCGTCGACCGGGCCGAGGCGCTGGTGCGGGCGGCTCGGGGGGACGTCGAGGCGGCACTGACGCAACTGACGTCCGTCCAGGACCGGTTGGCCAAGCTCGGGTACGGGCTGGAGGAGGCTCGGGCGGCGTTCGCGCTGGCCCAGTTGCGGACGGGGCGGGGGCCGGGGGCGGCCGGTCTTGGTCTTGGCGCGGCCGGTTCCGGGGCGTCCGGGGCCGGGGCTTCCGGTTCCGGGGCGGGCAGTCGTGGGG
>DATCQX010000329.1:0-2892 GCA_036569285.1 Streptomyces sp. | reverse complement strand
GAGGTGACGGCCGCCGGAGGGGGTGAGGACGACGACCGTCGGCGGGATCGTGAAGAGGTGGCGCAGCGCCAACTCCCGTAGCGCGGCGGTGGAATCGGTGTCGCCCTTGGTGTCGAGGTCGATGCCGATCAAGTGGTGCGGAGCCAGGCCGCAGGCGATGCCGTAACCCGTCGCCCAGGGGGCCGCGGCGAACAGGGCGCGGATGCGGGCGGGTTCGGTCGTCGCGTCGTAGACGCCGTGGCCGGGACGGCCGCATTCGCCGTGGCACTGCGGGGTGCCGGGCGGATCGAGGCGGTGAGGGGAGCGGAGCGCCGGGAGCTTCGTGCGGGACAGGGGGATGACGGCCAGGCCGCGTTCGGCGGCCGAGAGCGCGTGTGCCAGGGCCAGCGTCGTGGCCTGCCGGTCGGTGGTGGCCATACCTCCAGTTTCGCACACCCGTTCGAAAAGCGGGAGGGGGCGCAGATGTGGCGGACCCTCGGGACGCGGACGGCGGCACGGGTGCCGGAACGCTTCGCCCCAAGCGGCGTACGGGATGCGGTGGCTTCGACGCGCCCGGGACGTGTACCTCCGCGAAGAACGGTAGTGAAAGGGGTTTATCGACTGGTCATCACGCTTGCGTGCTAATCGTGCCGTCCGGGGTGGTTCCGTGGGGGTCCGGTGGGCAACTCTGATCTCGCGACGTCGTCACCAGCACCGAGGCGGTCGGCCAACTGCCCCGGTAACAGCCGTAGTTCATGCATGACCCGGCCCCAGGCCGGTACCTCTCTTGTTCTCTGGAGGAACAACATGGCAAGCATCCGTACCGCCCGCATCGTCGCCGCTGTCTCCGCCCTCCCGCTCGCCGCCGCTCTCTTCAGCGGCGTCGCGGCGGCGGACAACGGCGGCTTCGCGGACGACGGATCGAACGCGGGCGTCGCCAGCATCATCGGCAGCGGTGTCGGGCACGACAACAACGGCAACTCGTCCACCACGGGGCAGAACGCCGTGGGCTCGGGCGCCAGCAACCAGAGCAACACCGCTCAGGTGAACGGGTCCGCGTTCACGTCCATCAACCAGGGCAACCACAACGTCCAGGTCACCTTCGCGCCGCTGTGGTGGTGACCTGCTGACCGACGGGGGCCGGAACACCGGTACCGGCCCCCCGGACGGGTGTGGGGTGTGCTCACGGGGGTGTGCTCACCGGGGTGGTGAAGCGTCTGCGCGGCGAGGCTTTCGGGCTTCGCCGCGCAGGCGTTTTCGCGTGGGTCCGGAGGGTGGGGCGCGGAGGGTGGCTGGGGGTGTTGCAGGGGGTGTCCAAGTGGGCCGACCTCCCTTCCGTCCTTGACAGTCCACGTCATCTGACGGACAGTCAGAAACTGTCTCTGGAGGGGAGGGTGCCATGCCGGAGGAGGACGCCGAGCGCCGCCTCAGGGCGTACGAGCGGCGGCTCAAGGCGTACGAGGGGCAGCCCGCCGCCGTCGCCGGGATCGCCAAGGACCCCGTCGACGCCGCGATGATCCGCCACTGGTGCGAGGCGCTCGGCGACACGAACCCCGCATACGCCGGGCCCGACGCGATCGTCCCGCCCGCGATGCTCCAGGTCTGGACGATGGGCGGGCTCTCCGGGCACTCGTCCCGCACCGAGGCGTACGAGCAACTCCTTTCGCTGCTTGACGAGTTGGGCTGCACGGCCGTCGTCGCGACCGACTCCGAGCAGGAGTACGTCCGTCCGCTGCGGATCGGGGAACGTGTCTCCTTCGACTCCGTGATCGAGTCGGTGTCGGGGCGGAAGTCGACGAAGCTGGGGTGGGGGTACTTCGTCACGACCCGGACCGATGTCCGGGGCGGGGACGGGGAGTTGGCCGGTACGCACCGCTTCCGCATTCTCAAGTACGCGCCGGTGCGGGGGCGTTCCGGGAGCCTGAAGTACCCGGCGGAGTCGAGCCGTTCCGATGAGGCACCGCGACGCCCGCGCCCCGTGATCAACCGCGACAACTCCCCTTTCTGGGAAGGCGTTCACGACCACCGTCTCCTCATCCAGCGCTGCACCCGCTGTGCCACCCTCCGCCTTCCCTGGATCCCCGGGTGCGTCGAGTGCGGTTCGGCCGAGTGGGACACGGTCGAGGCGGGCGGTGAGGGCACGGTCCACTCCTACGTCGTCATGCACCATCCCCCGTTCCCCGCCTTCGACCCCCCGTACGCCGTCGCTCTGATCCAACTCGCCGAAGGTGTACGGCTGGTGAGCAACGTGATCGGCATCCCCTACGACAAAGTCCGCATCGGTCTGCCGGTCACTCTCGAATTCCACACGTACGACGACGAGTTGACGCTCCCGGTGTTCCGGGCGGGAGAGGACCTGCCATGACGACACCCTCTGAAGGCACCCAACTCCCCCCGCTGCACATCGACATCACCCGCACCCTGATCGTCGCCGGCGCCATCGCCTCCCGCGACTACCAGGACGTCCACCACGACCCCGACGCCGCCCGCGCCAAAGGCTCCCCCGACATCTTCATGAACATCCTCACCACCAACGGCCTCGTCAGCCGCTACCTGACCGACCACTTCGGCCCGACGACCCGCCTCCACGCCCTGTCCATCCGCCTGGGCGCCCCCAACTACCCCGGCGACACCCTCCGGTTGACCGGCGAGGTCCAACACGTCGACGGCTGCGAACTGACGGTCCGGGTGACCGGTGACAACAACTTGGGCCGGCATGTGACGGGGACGGCGAGGTTGGTGGTGGGCGAGGGGTGAGGCTGGGTGCGGCGGTGGTCGGGTGTGGGTTGGTGGGTGGCTGGGGTGGGGGGCGTTGTCGCTCACCCGCGCTGGCGGTGTGCCGCTGCGCCCCCACCCCAGCCAACCACCACCCCCCAAGGAGCCCCCATGCCCCCCACCCACCCCCTCTCCAAC
>DATCQX010000328.1:0-7354 GCA_036569285.1 Streptomyces sp. | reverse complement strand
GCCTGGGTGTGGGGGTCGTCGGAGTCAGGGGCGGCGGGGCCGACCGGACCGGAAGCCGCGGATCCGAGGCCGCGGAAGCCCTCCGCGGAAGCGGCGGTGCCCAGGCCGCCGGAGCCGACCGGATCAGAGGCCGCGGGCTCGGCGCCCCGCAAGTCCTCCGAGGCGGGAGCGGCGAGCACGGCGGAACCCGAGCCGCCGGAGCCGGGCTGAGCGGCCCCGGGGCGAGGGTCTTCGATCAGCTCCGGGTCCCTCGGCCTGCGTGTGCCGTGCACCCTCAGCAGCCGTCCGCTGGGCAGGCGGTGGACGCCGGGGGCGGCCGTCGGCGTCGCGATCTCCCGCAGGAGACAGTTGAGCAGCGGCGCGGTGGCGTACGCGTCCGCGGACGGGGGGTCGTAAGGCACGCGTTCCACTCGTTCTCTACGGTCCGTTTCGGGCAGGGACGACCAGTATCGCCGCCCCCGCGGCCTGCCATGACACCCTCCGTACGCTTCCGTCCGTATCACCCGCACTCACCGTCACGCACCGAGGAGCCCGTCCGTGCCCCGTCCCCCCGCCGCCGAGGCCGACATCGCGGCCGAGCTGGCCGTCCACCGGCCGGACCTCGGCCCCCGGTACACGGCCGGGCTGCCCGGCGCGCGCGCCGCCGTCCTCACCCGGCTGTGGCGCGCGCTCACGCACGAGCCGCTGCCGTGGATCACCGCCCACGAGCCGACCGCCGAGGGCCTCGCCCTGCGCCTGTCGGACGGCCGCCGCCTGCACGGCCCGCGCCCGGACCCGTTCGCGACGGACGGGTACGTCACCGCCGTCGACCTGGCGGGGACCGCGTACGACGATCCCGCGCGGCTGATGACGGACCTCGGGGTGCCGCACTCGGCCGGTTTCGCGGCCGAACTCGCGCACAGCACGGCGTCGTTGGCGCTGTCGCGGGCGAACCAGCCGGAACCGGCGGCCGGTTGGCCCGGGTCGGACTGGGAGTGGGAGCAGCGGGTCGTCGACGGCCACCCCTACCACCCCAACTGCCGTTCCCGTCCGGGCTTCTCGGTGGCCGAGCAGCTCGCGTACGGCCCGGAGCACCGGGCCGAGGTGCGGCTGAGCCTCGTCCCGGTGCCGGCCGGGGAGTGTCTCGTGGCGGGCGAGTGGCCGCAGGACATGCGGGACGGCGGACGGCTGTTGATCCCGGTGCACCCGTGGCAGGCCCGGCACGTCCTGAAGCGGACGGGTGACGCGGGCCTGGCCGCGCACCCGTTGATGTCCCTGCGCACGCTCGCCCTGCCCGACGGCGGCCCGCACGTGAAGACGGCGCTCAGCGCGCGCCTGACCTCGTCCGTGCGGGACATCTCCGTCGGCTCGGTCCTCGCGTCGGCGGTCCTCTCGTCGTTCGCGGAGACGGTGGCCGCGCGCACGGACGGCCTGCTGCACATCACCCGCACCCCGGGCGCGGCGACGGCCGACTCCCCCGATCTCGCGGCCGTCTGGCGCGAGTCACCGCAGCGGTACGCGGCGCCGGGCGAGCACATCGTCCCGGTGGCGGCGCTGGCCACCACCGAACTCCCCTCCCGGGCAGCCTGGTTGACGGACTTCACGCGCCTCTGCCTGACCGTCGGCCTCCAACTCCTCGACCTGGGCGTGGCGTTGGAGGCGCACGGCCAGAACCTCCTGGTCGTCCTGTCGCCGGACGGCACCCCGCTGCGGCTCGTGTACCGGGACCTCGCGGACATCCGCGTGAGCCCGGCCCGCCTGGCCCGGCACGGAATCCGGCTCCCCGGCCTCCCCGAGCGGATCCTCACGGACGACGTGACGGCCCTGCGCGGCAAGCTGTTCGGCTCGCTGGTGGCGGGCGCGCTCGGCTCGACGGCGGGCAGCCGGACGACGCTGGCGACGGCACTGGAGTCGGCGTTCCCGCACCTCCCGCTCACCCCCGACCTGGCAGCGCTGCGTGAACAGCCGCTCCCCACGAAGGCGTTGACGCTGATGCGACTGTCCCCCGGAGTGAGCGGGGACCAATGGACGCTGCTGCCCAACCCGTTGAGGAACTGACCCGGTTTCCAGGGGTGTTCCCCGGCGTCCGTCTCCCCGTCCCCGGGCCGGACCCGTTTTGAAGCGGAACCCCCCTGGTCCATAAGATCCGTCGATGATCAGAACACAACGGCTGGCGGCGGGAGTCTGCGCTCTGCTCGCCTCGCTCGTGGTCGGGCTCGCGTTCCCGACCGCGGCGGCGGCCGACGAAACCACCGCCCTCTCGCCCAAGGTCGACCTGGTGCTCGACGTCAGCGGCTCCATGCGGACGAAGGACATGGACGGCGGGACGCGGATGGCCGCGGCCAAGCAGGCGTTCAACGAGGTCCTCGACGCGACCCCGGAGACGGTCCTGCTCGGCATCCGCACCCTCGGCGCCAACTACCCGGGCGACGACCGCGAGACGGGCTGCAAGGACACCTCGCAGCTGTACAAGGTCGGCCCGCTGGACCGCACCGAGGCGAAGGCGGCGGTGGCGACGCTCTCCCCGACCGGCTGGACGCCGATCGGCCCGGCGCTGCTCGCGGCGGCCGACGACCTGGAGGGCGGCACCGGTTCGAAGCGGATCGTGCTGATCAGTGACGGCGAGGACACCTGTCCCCCGCTGGATCCCTGCGTGGTGGCCCGGGAGATCGCGGCCAAGGGCATCGGGCTGACCATCGACACGCTGGGCCTGGTGCCCAACACGAAGATGCGCCAGCAGCTCAGCTGTATCGCGGAGGCGACCGGCGGGACGTACACGTCGGTGGAGCACACCACCGAACTCACCGACAAGGTGAACCAGTTGGTGGACCGCGCGGCCACGCCCGTGGTGACACCGGTCGCCACCGAGGGCGGCACGTCGTGCGCGACCGCCCCGGCGCTGAAGTCCGGCCTGTACACGGACCGTACGGAGTTCGCGCAGCAGCGCTGGTACAAGGTCGACGTCAAGCCGGGCCAGGAGCTGCGGAGTTCGGTGAGCGTCTCGGCGGACCGGGCCGTGAACCCCAACTACGGTCTGCTGGTGCGGGCGGTGACGCGCAGCGGCCGGGAGATCGTGCGCGGCGAGGCGTCCGGCACGGGACGGACGGACGTGCTGTCGACGGGACTTCGCTATCCGAAGGCGGACAGTGACGAGGACGACGCTCCGGCCGAGACCGTGTGCCTCCAGATCACCAACTCCTTCTCCCCGGCGGCCGGAGTCAAGACGACGCCCGGTCTGCCGCTCGAACTGACCGTGGACGTCGTGGACGCCCCGTCGCAGGCGAGCGACGTCGCGTCGTTCGGTCTGGGCCGTGGCTGGTGGCTGCTCGGTGTGCTGGTGCTCGTCGGGTTCCTGGCGGGTCTGCTCTGGGGCTGGCTGTCGCGCTGGCGCTTCGCGGTGTGGAGGACCAACTGATGCGTATCGTCCGAGTGTTGAGTGCCGCCCTGCTGACGCTGGGCCTGGCCGCCGCCCCGGCGGTCGCCGACTCCACGCCTTCCCCGAGCGCCTCCGGCGACGTCAAGGTGCCGGTCTCGGCGGGTACGTCGTTCCGTACGGCGGCGGAGATCGAGCAGGGGCGGACGGCCACGGCGAGCGGTTCGACCGGTGACTACATGTACTGGTCGTTCCCGGCCGACGCCGGTCAACGCCCCACTGTCAAGGCCACGTTGAAGCTGCCCCAGGCCCAGACCGGCCAGACCTGGCAGCTCGACGTGTACGACGGTCTGCGCCGCCGCCAGGCGTGCCAGTACGGCGCGCAGACGCGGACCGCCGGGCAGGGTGACACCTCGCTGGAACTCGCCTGTGTGCTGCGGACGGTGCGTGCCTGGTCGGAGGCGTGGGCCAACGACCCGCTGCCCGGCACGTACTACGTGCGGCTGACGACCGTCGGGGTGAAGACCGCCGACCTCGGCCTCCCTGTCTCGGCCGAACTCCGCGTGGACTCCAAGGAGATCGGCGGCGCGGCGGCGGTCGACGGGTCGCTGTCCGAGCCGCTCGTGCCGGGGATCTCGGTGACGAAGGCAAAGGACTCCAAGGCGACGCTGTTCAGCCTGGAGCCCGAGGACGGGTGGGCGTCCGGCTGGTGGTCGAGCCGTTGGGTGTGGACCGGGGTCGGGGCGATCCTGGCCGCGCTCGCGGGGATCTGGGGGTACACGCTGACGCGGGGGTCGGGACGGCCGTCCCGCGTGCCGCCAGGCGCCTGACGGATCGTCAACTGCTTGAGATGGGGCCCACCGGAGCGACCGGTGGGCCCCTTCTCGTGCCCGGGAAAGTTCACGCCTCACGCAGCACCTTGGCGATCGCCCCCTCGCCGCTCACCTCGACGCGGCCGGCGCGGACGGCGTCGTCCAGCGTCAACTCGCCCTGCGCTATGGCCGTACAGGTCTCCGTGTCGAGGGCGAGGCGGGCGTCGGGTTCGCCGGGGGCGGGGCCGTCGCCGTACACGGAATCCGTCGTGTCGCCGACGTACAGGTGGAACTCCCCTTCGTCGAGCCGTACTTGGACGACGCCCTCGCCCTCCAGCGCGCGCAGCAGCGGGAGGGCGAACCAGTGGGCGCGGACCGCGTCGGTGGGGCGGCGCTCTCCCAGGTCGGCCTGTCCCCACTCGCCGAGGGCCTGGAGGACCGGGAGCAACTCCCGGCCGCGTGCGGTGAGTTCGTAGACGTATGCCGCGCCGGGCGGGGGGAGCCGGCGGCGGGCGGTGAGGCCGTCGCGTTCCATGTCCTTGAGCCGGGAGGCGAGTACGTCCGTGCTGACGCCGGGGAGGTCGGCGTGCAGGTCGGTGTAGCGGCGCGGGCCGGCGAGCAGCTCCCGGACGATCAGCAGGGTCCAGCGGTCGCCGACGACGTCGAGGGCGCGGGCGGCGGAACAGTACTGGTCGTAGCTTCGGCGAGGTGACATGCGACGCAGTCTAGACATGTCGTTGGACTTTCCAAGCGGGAGCTTGGTAAAACCAAGCAACACGAGTTCCCGGAGGGACGCATGGAGTTCCGGCAGTCGAACAAGCTCAGCGAGGTCTGCTACGAGATCCGCGGGCCGGTGATCGAGCACGCCAACGCACTGGAGGAGGCGGGCCACAGCGTCCTGCGTCTCAACACCGGGAACCCCGCGCTCTTCGGGTTCGAGGCGCCCGAGGAGATCGTCCAGGACATGATCCGGATGCTCCCGCAGGCGCACGGCTACACCGACTCGCGCGGCATCCTCTCCGCGCGGCGCGCGGTGGCCCAGCGATATCAGAACCTCGGCCTCGAAGTCGACGTCGACCGCGTCTACTTGGGCAACGGCATCTCCGAGCTGATCTCGATGGCCGTCCAGGCGCTCATCGAGGACGGCGACGAGATCCTCATCCCCGCACCGGACTTCCCCCTCTGGACGGCCGTCACCACGCTCGCCGGCGGCAAGGCCGTCCACTACATCTGCGACGAGCGGTCCGAGTGGAACCCCGACCTCGCCGACATGGAGTCGAAGATCACCGACCGGACCAAGGCGGTCGTGATCATCAACCCCAACAACCCGACGGGCGCGGTGTATCCGAAGGAGATCGTCGAGGGCATCCTCGATCTGGCCCGCCGCCACGGCCTGATGGTCTTCGCCGACGAGATCTACGACCAGATCCTCTACGACGACGCCGTCCACCACTCCGCCGCCGCCCTCGCCCCCGACCTCGTCGTCCTCACGTTCTGCGGCCTCTCCAAGACGTACCGCGTGGCGGGCTTCCGCTCGGGCTGGCTGGTCGTCACGGGTCCGACTCAGCACGCGAAGAACTACCTTGAGGGCCTGACGATGCTGGCGTCCATGCGCCTGTGCGCCAACGCGCCCGCGCAGTACGCCATCCAGGCGGCCCTGGGCGGCCGTCAGTCCATCAACGACCTCACGGCTCCCGGCGGACGCCTCTACGAACAGCGCGACGTCGCCTGGCGCAAGCTCAACGAGATCCCCGGCGTCTCCTGCGTCCGCCCCAAGGGTTCCCTCTACGCCTTTCCCCGCCTCGACCCCAAGGTCTACCCGATCCACGACGACGAGAAATTCGTCCTCGACCTCCTCCTCCGCGAAAAGATCCAGGTCGTCCAGGGAACGGGCTTCAACTGGCCGACTCCAGACCACTTCCGCATCCTCACGCTGCCGTACGCGGACGATCTGGAGGCGGCGATCGGGCGGATCGGGAGGTTCCTCAGCGGGTACCGGCAGTAGCCGGTCCGGGGGGCGGTTGTCAGACCCGCGTCGTAGCCTTCCCAGCAAGAGAGGAGGTGCGACGTGATCCGACCGCCGACCGCCGCGCAGCGGCGCGTGATCGACGCCGCCGAGCCGGTCACCGGACGGCTGAAGGGGACGGCCGCGCAGCTCGACGCGTTGGTGAAGAAGGGGCTGGCGTTCCGGCACCCCCGGCCGCCGCACGATTTCTTCCTGACGCCCGCCGGGCACCGGACGCGGGAGGAGGGTCCGCGGGAGACGGCCCCGGAGCCACCGGCCGCCGACGGGGTCTTCCTCGCGCGGATCGGCGGCGAAGAGGAACCGGTCGGGGCTTCCCGGATGCGGGAGGTCCACAGTGCGTGGCAGGGGCTGCTGGAGCTGCGGCGGATGACCAATCCGGACGGCGACACCGGGCGCCCCTGCGAGTGGGAGCGCACACACCTGGTGCGGGCCGCCGCACTCGCGCTGGAGGCGGCGGGCCAGCGGCCCGCAGGAGCGGATCCGGACGACACCGGGTACCGGGTCCGGGCGACTCCGCAGCCGGAGGCGGTCGCCGTGCACGGGGCGGAACTGCCCGCCTGTGCCGGGGTGTTGGAGGCGGCCGGCTGGCAGGTGAGCGAGCATACGGAGGCGCGGTCGCGGGGGCGGTGCCTGCTGGCATCGCCTCGGAGGAGGTGAGCGCCTTTGGGCGCAGCCGCCCTGAAGGACTCCGGGCTCCGCACCCTGTACGTCTTCACCCCACCGGAGGGGCAGACCTGGGGCCTGACCTTCGAGAGGCTCAAGGACGTGTTGCTGGAGCGGGACCCCGACGAGTTCATCAAGGTAGAAGAGGGCGGTGACCGGTCCGCCAGGGGGCCCTCGACTGATCACGCAGCAGAGCCCCACAGGGATGTCCCTGCGGGGCTCCTTGCGGTGGTGCTGACGTCAGACGGTGCCGTGCTTCACGGCGTCGACGAACACGCCCCAGTGAGAGTCGGGGACGACAATCGCCGGGCCGGAGGGGTTCTTGCTGTCACGGACGGGGAGAGCGGCGGGGAGAGCGCCGAGGGCGACCTCCACGCAGTCGTTGTGCGCGCCGCTGAACGACGACTTGGTCCACGCTGCATCGAGCGTGGAGGCGTCGGAGATGACGTTGTTCATCAGGTGCTGTCCTTGAGTTGAGCAATGAGGTCGGCTGACTCACCG
>DATCQX010000327.1:0-4788 GCA_036569285.1 Streptomyces sp. | reverse complement strand
CCAAGATCACCACCCCCGCCGTCCCCTTACCCGGCCTGCGGATCGCCCTTCGTGTAGGTGAGCCGCTCCACGGCTCCCGCCTTGAAGTCGTTGTCCAGTTTCTTACCGTTCACCCACAGCTCGATGGCCCCCGCGTCACCGAGGACGAGGTTGATCTTGCTGTTGTCCTGGAAGGTCTTGGACTGGCCCTGCTTGAGGAGGTCGTCGAAGAGGAGGCGGCCGTTGTGGTCCTTGGCGGAGATCCAGCTGCGCCCGTGGGTGGCGCTGACGCGGACGGTGACCTTGTCCAGGGGCGCGGCGGCGATGGCGTCGTCCGACGGGGTCGGCTGGACGTCGGTGGGGGGCTTCTCGCTCTTCGGCGTGGGCGGCGTGGTGGACACGGACGGCGTGGACGACGCGCCGCCGGCGATCTGATCGGTCTTGTCGCTGTCGCCGCCCCCCTTGAAGGCGGTGAAACCGACAAAACCGATCACGGCGACGATCGCGGCGACCATCGCGGCCGTCCAGTTCGGCCCCTTCCGCTCAGGGCGGATACGTTCCGCCTCGAAGAGGGGCGCGGCCGGGGTCGGTGCGGGGCGCCCGCCGTGCGAGGCGTCGAAGCGGGCGATCAGCGGGGCGGGATCGGTATGGACGGCGCGCGCGATCGTACGGATGTGCCCGCGCGCGTAGACGTCGCCGCCGCAGGGCGTGAAGTCGTCGGCCTCGATCGCGTGGACGATGGCGATGCGGATGCGGGTGGCGGTACTGACGTCGTCGACGGTCATACCGGCCGCGATACGCGCCTGCCGGAGCACATGGCCGATGGAGTGGGCTTCCTCGGAGGAGACGTCTGCGAAGGGACGCTCGTCTTCAGGGGAGTTGCCGATGGACACGGGGGCGCCTTTCGAGCGTGTAGCCGCCTGTGCTGGAAATACAGTCTAGGGGGGGTGCAAAAGGGTGGGGCAACCGGGCGGTCGGACTTTGTACGCCATCGGTATGGCCGGACAAGCCGACAGCGGGACGGACCGGGCCAGGGTGAGGCCCGTATCTGTCTTCCGCTCAACTGGACGTGCGACAAAGGGAAACGGTTGCCCGGCGATCTCTAACGGGTGAGTCACGAAGATCGCGCGACCGGCACCCCCGTCACGTCACGGCCACAACCCCGTCACGCCACCACCGGCACCCCCGCCACACCGGCCCCGTCGCCCTCAGCCACCGCCCCTGATGACGTCCAGCACGCCGTCCAGATCCTCCGGCTTCACCAGCACGTCCCGCGCCTTGGACCCCTCGCTCGGCCCCACGACCCCCCGGGACTCCATGAGGTCCATCAGCCGCCCGGCCTTCGCGAACCCCACCCGCAGCTTCCGCTGGAGCATCGAGGTCGACCCGAACTGCGTGGACACCACCAGCTCGGCCGCCTGGCACAGCAGATCCAGATCGTCGCCGATCTCCTCGTCGATCTCCTTCTTCTGCTTCGACCCCACCGTGACGTCGTCCCGGAAGACCGGCGCCATCTGGTCCTTGCAGTGCTGGACGACGGCCGCGACCTCGGCCTCGGTGACGAACGCCCCCTGCATACGGACCGGTTTGTTCGCCCCCATCGGCAGGAACAGCCCGTCGCCCTTGCCGATCAGCTTCTCGGCGCCGGGCTGGTCGAGGATGACCCGGGAGTCGGCGAGCGAGGACGTCGCGAACGCGAGCCGGGAGGGCACATTGGCTTTGATCAGACCGGTGACGACGTCCACGGACGGCCGCTGCGTCGCGAGCACGAGATGGATGCCCGCCGCGCGCGCGAGCTGCGTGATGCGGACGATCGAGTCCTCGACGTCCCGGGGCGCGACCATCATCAGGTCGGCCAGCTCGTCGACGATCACCAGGAGGTACGGGTACGGCTTGAGCTCCCGCTCGCTGCCCTCGGGCGTCTTGAGCTTGCCCTCGCGGATGGCCTGGTTGAAGTCGTCGATGTGCCGGTACCCGAACGCCGCGAGGTCGTCGTAGCGCAGGTCCATCTCGCGGACGACCCACTGGAGCGCCTCGGCCGCGCGCTTGGGGTTGGTGATGATCGGCGTGATCAGGTGCGGGATGCCCTCGTACGCGGTCAGCTCGACGCGCTTGGGGTCGACGAGCACCATCCGGACGTCCTCGGGGGTCGCCCGGCACATGATCGACGTGATCAGACAGTTGATGCAGGACGACTTGCCGGACCCGGTGGCACCCGCGACGAGGATGTGCGGCATCTTCGCCATGTTCGCCATGACGTACCCGCCCTCGACGTCCTTGCCGAGCGCCACGAGCATCGGATGGTCGTCCTCGGCGGCGTCCGCGAGCCGCAGCACGTCCCCGACGTTGACCATCTCCCGGTCGGTGTTGGGGATCTCGATGCCGACGGCCGACTTCCCGGGGATCGGGCTGATGATCCGGACGTCGGGACTGGCGACGGCGTACGCGATGTTCTTGGTCAGCGCGGTGATCCGCTCGACCTTGACGGCGGGCCCCAGCTCGACCTCGTAGCGGGTGACCGTCGGCCCGCGCGTGAAGCCGGTGACGGCGGCGTCGACCTTGAACTCGGTGAAGACGTTCGTCAGGGACGCGACGACGAGGTCGTTGGCCGCGCTGCGCGCCTTGCCGGGGCCGCCGCGCTCCAGGAGGTCGAGGGAGGGCAGCGAGTAGGTGATGTCCCCGGAGAGCTGGAGCTGCTCCGCGCGCGGGGGCAGGTCCCGGATCTCCTCCGGCGCGGCCTTGGTGAGGTCAGGCACTATCCCCGGCGTGAGCTTCTCCTGCTTCGCCGGCCGGGCCGCGGGGACGGGCGTCGGCCTCGTCGGCTCACGGTCGCCGACGCTGACGCCCTGGGTGAGGTCGGCGACGAGCGGGGAGGGCGGCATGCCGTGCAGGACGGCGCCGTCGAGGTCCGCGGCGGCGGCTGCCGCGATGTCCACGGCGTCCGGCTGGCGGTCCGCGGAGGGCTGGGGCGCCCCGGAGCGCCTCGGCCGCCCGCGACGCCGCGAGAGGGCCTGTTCCTCGGCGTCCTCGGGGTCGTACGCCTCGCCCCCGGCGGTCCGTCGGCGCGGTCGCCCCGGAAGTGCCTCGCGCCACTGCTCGTCGTAGCGCGCGTCGTCGTCACCGAACTCGTCGTAGTCGTCTTCGTCCGGGTCATGGAGGATCCCCAGCTTGACGCCGAGGAGGCGCAGGCGCTGCGGGATCGCGTTGACCGGGGTGGCGGTGACGACGAGCAGCCCGAAGACCGTCAGCAGGACGAGGAGGGGGACGGCGAGGACCTCGGTCATCGCGAACGTCAGCGGGGTGGCCGCCGCCCACCCGACGAGCCCGCCGGCGTCCCTTATGGCCTGCATGCCGTCACTGCGCGCGGGCGACCCGCACGCGATGTGGACCTGCCCGAGGACGCCGATCAGCAGCGCGGACAGCCCGATGACGATACGACCGTTGGCCTCCGGTTTCTCCGGGTGCCGCACGAACCGGACGGCGATCACCGCGAGCAGGATCGGCACGAGGAGGTCGAGCCGCCCGAAGGCGCCGGTCACCAGGATCTCGACGAGGTCTCCGACGGGCCCTCTCAGGTCGGCCCAGGTACCCGCCGCGACGATCAGCGCGAGCCCGAACAGCAGCAGCGCGACGCCGTCCTTGCGGTGCGCCGGATCCAAGTTCTTCGCCCCGTTCCCTATCCCCCGGAACACGGCCCCCACGGCATGCGCGAGCCCCAGCCACAGGGCGCGGACGAGGCGGTAGACACCGCCCGTGGGGCTCGGCGCCGGCTTGGGCGCGGCCTTCTTCGCCGCGACCTTCCTGGCAGGCGCCTTCTTCGCCAGCGCTTTCCTCGCCACGGCCTTCTTCGCCGGAGCCTTCGCCGGAGCAGCGGCCTTCTTGGCGGGCTGCTTCTTGGCTGCGGAGGGACGTGAGGCCATGGGTGTGAGAGTACCGGCGGAAACACAACAGGACACGTGTGCCTACACCTTCACCCGTCCGTGTCGCCTCCCCGAACCCCCAAAACTGACACCGGGCCTGAAGCCCCTCCCCGCAAGGAAGTTAAAACCCGCACCCATTCCACTGCCGCTACTTAGCTGCGGGCAGTCGTGCCTCCCCCAGTGCCTCAAAGGCCTGGGAGGTACCCCCATGGGGCGGCACGGGTGGGCTGGGGGTACCCCCTGCTCGAAGAGCTTGGAGGAGGCACCCCGCCAGCGCGGGTGAGCGAAACCCCACCCACCCCAACCCACCCGAACCCGCACCGAACACACCGGCCGTCAGCCCTGCGACGGCACCGTAGCTCCCCCCGTACCGGGCTCCAGCGCGTCCAACGCCCGCCGCAACCCCGTCAGCTTCCGCTCAAGATGCGCCGCGGTAGCCACAGCGGCAGCATCCGCAGAATCGTCATCCAGTTGCTTGGACAACGCCTCGGCCTGCTCCTCGACCGCGGCGAGCCGCGCGGACAACTCGGCGAGCAGCCCCGGCGCTTCCTTCCCCCCGTCGACCCCCGGCCGCCCGCTCCCGTCCAACTGGAGCCGCAACAGCGCGGCCTGCTCCCGAAGCTGACAGTTCTTCATGTACAGCTCGACGAACACCGAGACCTTCGCCCGCAGCACCCACGGGTCGAACGGCTTGGAGATGTAGTCCACCGCCCCGGCCGCATACCCCCGGAAGGTGTGATGCGGCCCATGGTTGATCGCGGTGAGGAAGATGATCGGAATGTCCCTGGTCCGCTCCCGACGCTTGATGTGCGCGGCCGTCTCGAATCCATCCATTCCCGGCATCTGGACGTCCAGCAGAATGACCGCGAAGTCGTCCGTCAGCAGTGCT
>DATCQX010000326.1:0-3350 GCA_036569285.1 Streptomyces sp. | reverse complement strand
GCGGCGATCGACAACAAGTCGCTGAACAACGTGCTCCAGCAGGCCGCCGACGCGAAGATCCCGGTCATCTCCTACGACCGCCTGATCCTCGGCACGAAGAACGTCGACTACTACGCGTCGTTCGACAACGAGAAGGTCGGCAAGCTCCAGGCGCAGTACCTCGTCGACAAGCTGGGCCTCGCGAGCGGCAAGGGCCCGTTCAACATCGAGCTGTTCGCCGGCTCGAACGACGACAACAACACCCGGTACTTCTTCAACGGCGCGATGAGCGTCCTGAAGCCGTACATCGACTCGAAGAAGCTGGTCGTCAAGTCCGGCCAGACCGAGCTGACCAAGGTCACCACGCTGCGCTGGGACGGCGCGACCGCCCAGCGCCGCATGGAGGACATCCTCACCTCGACGTACACCTCGGGCCGGGTCGACGCGGTGCTCTCGCCGTACGACGGCATCTCGATCGGCATCATCGCGGCGCTGCGCTCCGACGGTTACGGCACGGCCGCCAAGCCCCTGCCGGTCATCACCGGTCAGGACGCCGAGATCGCGTCCGTGAAGTCGATCATCGCGGGCCAGCAGTCGATGACGGTCTACAAGGACCTGCGCAAGCTCGCCAAGGTCGCGACCGACATGGTCGACGCGTCGCTGAACGGCAAGAAGCCGGAGATCAACGACACCAAGTCCTACGACAACGGCACCAAGGTCGTCCCGGCGTACCTGCTGCAGCCGGTCAGCGTCGACAAGTCGAACTACGAGAAGGAACTCGTGCAGGGCGGCTACTACACGGCGGACCAGCTCAAGTAAGCGTCGGCCCTTAAGGATTGGAAGGCACGACCATGGCGGGACCCGTCCTGGAAATGCGCTCGATCGTCAAGACCTTTCCCGGTGTCAAAGCGCTCTCCGACGTCACTCTGACGGTTCGTCAGGGCGAGGTCCACGCCATCTGCGGGGAGAACGGCGCCGGCAAGTCCACCTTGATGAAGGTGCTCTCCGGCGTCCATCCGCACGGGAGTTACGAGGGGGACATCCTCTTCGAGGGTGATCCTTGCGAGTTCAGGGACATCCGGGCGAGCGAGCAGCGCGGCATCGTCATCATCCACCAGGAGCTGGCGCTGTCGCCGTACCTCTCGCTGGCGGAGAACATCTTCCTCGGCAACGAGCACGCCCGGGGCGGGTTCATCGACTGGCGGGAGACGCTGCGGCACGCCACCGAACTGCTGCGCCGGGTGGGCCTGTCGGACCACCCGGACACCCGGGTCGCCGACATCGGCGTCGGCAAGCAGCAGCTGGTGGAGATCGCGAAGGCGCTCTCCAAGAAGGTGAAGCTGCTGATCCTCGACGAGCCGACGGCGGCGCTCAACGACGAGGACAGCGACAAACTCCTGGATCTCATCCTGGAGTTGAAGAACCAGGGCATCACCTCGATCATCATCTCCCACAAGCTGAACGAGATCCGCAAGGTCGCCGACTCGGTGACGATCATCCGCGACGGCCGGTCCATCGAGACGCTGGACGTGAAGGCGGCGGAGACCACCGAGGACCGGATCATCAGCGGCATGGTCGGCCGCGACCTCGACCACCGCTTCCCCGAACGCAGCACGTTCGAGGGGGAGGTGGGCGACGCGCCGGCCCTGGAGATCAAGGGATGGACGGTCGGGCACCCGATCGACCAGCAGCGCAAGGTGGTTGACGATGTGTCACTTCACGTACGGCGCGGGGAGATCGTCGGCATCGCCGGCCTGATGGGCGCCGGCCGCACCGAGCTGGCGATGAACGTCTTCGGCCGCACGTACGGCCGTTACGGCGGCGGGACGGTCCTCAAGGACGGCAAGGAGATCCGGACGAAGACGGTCGCCGAGGCCGTCGAGCACGGCATCGCGTACGTCACCGAGGACCGCAAGCACTACGGGCTGAACCTGATCGACACCATCAACCGCAACATCTCGCTGACCGCGCTGAACAAGGTGGCGAAGCGGGGGATCGTCGACGAGCACGAGGAGCAGCAGGTCTCCGAGGGCTACCGCAAGTCGATGAACATCAAGGCGCCGACGGTGTTCGAGCCGGTGGGCAAGTTGTCCGGCGGCAACCAGCAGAAGGTCGTCCTCAGCAAGTGGATCTTCGCGGGTCCCGACGTGCTGATCCTGGACGAGCCCACGCGCGGTATCGACGTGGGCGCCAAGTACGAGATCTACACGGTCATCGACCAGTTGGCGGCCCAGGGCAAGGCGGTCGTCTTCATCTCCTCCGAGCTGCCCGAACTGCTCGGCATGTGCGACCGCATCTACACCATGGCCGCGGGGCGCCTCACGGGCGAGTTCTCGCGGGCCGAGGCCACGCAGGAAGTGCTGATGCGTCAGATGACGAAGGACAAAGAGGTAACGCGATGAGCACCGACGTGACCGACAAGAGCCCGGCAGCGGCGCCGCCCGGCGGGGGCGGAGGCTCCCAAACCGGGAGCAATCTCCTCCAGTTGGTGCTGAACGGCCTGCGCCGCAACATGCGCCAGTACGGCATGCTGATCGCGCTCGGCCTGATCATCGTGCTGTTCCAGATCTGGACCGACGGCGACCTGCTGCTGCCGCGCAACGTCTCCAACCTGGTGCTCCAGAACAGCTACATCCTGATCCTGGCGATCGGGATGATGCTGGTCATCATCGCCGGGCACATCGACCTGTCGGTGGGGTCGATCACCGCGTTCGTCGGTGCCTTCGCGGCCGTGCTGACAGTCCAGCACAGTGTGTCCTGGCCGGTCGCGCTGCTGCTGTGCCTGGCCATCGGGGCGGTCGCCGGCGCCGTACAGGGCTTCCTCATCGCCTACTTCGGCATACCGTCGTTCATCGTCACCCTCGCGGGGATGCTGCTGTTCCGCGGTCTGACGGAGATCCTGCTGAAGGGGCAGACCCTCGGCCCGTTCCCGGACGGCCTCCAGAAGATGGGCAACGGGTTCCTGCCCGAGGTCGGCCCGGACACCAACTACCACAACATCACCCTGCTGCTCGGCCTCGCGCTGATCGTCTTCACGGTCCTGCAGGAGGTCCGCGACAGGAAGCGGCAGCAGGAGTTCTCGCTGGACGTCGTGCCGCGCAACCTGTTCCTGCTCAAGCTGGTCGCGATCTCGGCGGCGATCCTCGCGGTTACGATGCTGCTGGCCAGCTACAAGGGCGCGCCGATCATCCTGCTCATCCTCGGTGTCCTGGTGGTCGGTTACGGCTACCTCATGCGCAACTCGGTCTTCGGCCGCCACATCTACGCGATCGGCGGCAACCTCCCGGCGGCGAAGCTGTCCGGCGTCAAGGACAAGAAGGTCACCTTCCTTGTCTTCCTGAACATGGGCGTGCTCGCGGCCCTGGCGGGTC
>DATCQX010000325.1:0-11658 GCA_036569285.1 Streptomyces sp. | reverse complement strand
GGTACGGACTGTGGGGCCTGTTGGTGGGGGTGGGGGGTGGGGGAAGGTGGTGGGGTGGGAGCAGTGTTGGACGGGACTGTGAGGTGGACGTGACGAGTACCGCTGGCTCGGGTGGGCGGTATCGCCTGGGGAGGGTCGGGGCGGCGTTGGTGTTGTTCGTGCCGCTGTTGGCTCTTACCGCCGCCTCAGGGCAGGGCAGTGCCGAGCCCCGGGTGGGGGTGACTGCCGCTGGGGAGACGCGGGTCGCGTACGCCGGGACTCGGCATCGGAGCCTGGGGGATGTGACGGGGCGTGAGTCCAGTACGCCCGTGTTCGGGGCTGGGGCCGCGCATTACGACACCCAACCCTCCGCACTCGGCGACCAGTTGGTGTTCGCGAGCCTGCGGGACGAGAAGACGCCCCAGATCTATCTGAGGACGGCGGACGGGAACACGCACCGCCTCACCGTGGGGATGAACGCGGCGAATCCGCAGCTGACGCCGGACGGCAAGTCCGTGGTGTTCGACGCGGGAACGACCCAGCGGGACCTGTGGATCGTGGGGACGGGCGGCGGCGAGCCGAGGCGGCTCACCAACACCCCCGGCAACGAGACCGACCCCACCGTCTCCCCGGACGGGAAGCGCATCGCGTACGTCGGCGACACCCTGCTGGACGGCACGCAGATCTTCGTCCGCGACCTGGACGGCGGCAGCGCCGCGACCCAGATCACGTCCCCCACGAACGGCACCGCCACCCAGCCCGCGTGGAACCCGAAGGACGACGACGCGAACCGGGACTGGATCGCATACACGGCGACACTGGACCGCAAGCCCCACCTGCGCGTCGTCAACGCGAACGGCGGCGGCGACGAGACGATCCTCGGGGGCAACTTCGCCGACTGGCGGGCCCACTCGCTCGCGTGGAAGCCGGACGGCGACGGCATCATCTTCCTCAGCCCGGAGGTCACCTGCGACTGCGAGGGCAACCGGGACCACCTGTTCGCCACGCAGGCCCACTCCGACCAGGTCCCCGCGGTCCTCAACCAGGAGGACCGCGAGCTGGCCACCCCGACGTGGACCGGCCCCACGGACACCGGCCACGCGATCCTCGAACACACCACGGCCGCCACCGCGAACACCGTCGTCCTCCAGGACATCCGCTCGGACGGCGTCGACCCGCGCGCCCTCAACAACCTGACGATCCTGAACGAGGACCCGGCGGCCGACACCAACACCGATCCCGCCAAGGACCCTCTGTTCCAGCCCGGCGCCGGCTTCGACCCGTGGACGGAACGCCAGAACTACACGCCGGACGGCCGCAAGATCGTCGTCACCCGCTTCACGGGCACCGGTGAGAACCGCGTCGAACAGATCTGGATCGCCGACGCGGACGGCACACACGAGCAGGTCATGAAGCTCGACGGGCGAGGGCCCAACGACTGGGACACCGACCCGACGTTCTCCCCGGACGGCAAGTTCCTCGCCTTCACCCGCAGTTCCGGCGGCGTCGGCGCACCCAGCCGTATCCTCATCGCGAACGCCACCAGCGGCGCGATCACCGGAGAGATCACCCCACCCGACGGCGAGCAGAGCGGCCGTGACGCACAGCCCACTTGGTCCTCGGACGGCACGCTCCTCGCCTTCACCCGCAGCGAGATCATCGACGGGGGCGGCGGCAACAAGCACATCTGGACCGTGCCGGTGAACGACCTCACCAAGCAACAGGACTTGAGTAAGTTCGCCTGCCCCACCTCCTGCAAGGTCATCGACGACAGCCCCGCCTTCTCCCCGGACGGACTCTCCGTCGCCTTCAACCGCAAGAACGGCGGCGGTGAGGTCGACGAGCGCAACGGCCTCCTGCTGATCTCCGCGACGGGCACGGGCTGCCGCGTCCTGCTCCCCGCGGGCGCCCCCGGCTGCACCTCCCAGCTCCCGGACACCACCCTCACCGGCCCGTTCCAGCCGCGCGACGCCGCCTGGACCGCCGACGGCAAGTCCCTCGTCTTCTCCTCCCGCGAGACGGTCGCCCCCAACAGCCCCGAGAAACTGCGGACGCTGACCATCGCGACCGGCGAAGTCGCGGACCTCACCTCACAGTTGGCGGGCCGTCAGAAGGAGCCCAGCGTCCAGCAGTCCGTGGACCTCACGGTCAAGGCGCCGGCCACCGTGCCGACCGTCACCGTCGGGACGTCCACGACGATCCGCGTCGACCTCGTCAACAACGGCCCCGCCGCCTCGCCGGGGACGACGCTGACGATCGCGCCCCCGACTGGCGTGCAGATCACGGGAATCACCTACCCCGGGGGCACCTGCACGGCCTCGTCCCTCCAGTGCAACGTGGGAGTCGTGCCGCCCGGCGAGACCGTGCCGGTGACCGTCACCCTCACCGGCGTCACCGTCGGGGACGCGCCCATCGACTGGTCCGTCACCGGCACGGTCCTCGACCCCAACCCCACTGACAACAACGGGCGGACGGTCGTGCCGGTCGGCGAGGTGCCGTCGTCACCGACCCCCACGCCCACACCCACACCGACCCCCACGCCGACACCGACGCCCACGCCCAGCGCGTCTCCCTCGACGACGCCCCCGGTGACGCCGGCGCCGCCCGCGCCCAAGGCCGGGCCCGGACTGAGCCTCACCGCGCAGCCCAACCCCGGGTACGTCGGCGGGCAGGTCGTCGTCACCTACACCGTCCGCAACGGGCGCAACGCCCTCGCGACCGGGCTGCGGCTGAAGATCGGGCTGCCCTCCGGGATACCGAACAACGGGCCGCCCGCCGGGTGCGACGCGAGCTTCAACTGTGCGCTGCCCGACCTCGCGCAGGGTGCCAGCACCGTCGTCCGCGTCGTGCTCAGCCCGAACAAGGCGCTCACCGCGACGCTCACCGGGACGCTGACGACGACCGGGACCGACGCGGATCTCAAGGACAACACGGCGCGGCAGCGGCTGCGGATTCTGCAGCCGAAGATCGTGGCGGTGCCGGACATCGGGAAGCCCGGGTTCGTGACGTCCGTGCGGGGCAAGGACTTTCCGCCCGGGGTGCCGGTGAAGTTCACCTGGAAGCCGGGGATCACGGCCGCCGCGGCGCCCACGATCCCGCTCCGGAACGGCACGTTCATCGGGCAGTTGCTGATCCTCGCCAAGGACCAGACCGGGCCCCGGA
This sequence comes from Streptomyces sp., assembly GCA_036569285.1. Taxonomy (GTDB): domain Bacteria; phylum Actinomycetota; class Actinomycetes; order Streptomycetales; family Streptomycetaceae; genus Streptomyces. The sequence goes on along the minus strand of DATCQX010000325.1, from coordinate 8,517 downwards.
TCATCACGGCCAGCGGACCCGGGTTCTCGCCGGTGACGACGGACTTCCTCGTCGTCGTCGGCACGATCCAGCCGCCCGACGAGGTGATCCGCCGGTGATCCACGAAGTCGACGAGGGGCTACGACAGTTGCTCGCCGAGTCCGGGCTCGAAGCGTCCGGCGTCGAGGTCGCCTTCGACGCGCCCACCAAGGACTGGGCGGCCCGCCGCAGCGCCCCCACGGTCTGCGTCTTCCTGTACGACATCCGGGAGGACGCGACCCGCAGGGGCAGCGGGGCCGGAGAGGTGTACGACGACGAGGGATACCTCGTCGCCCGGCGCTCCCCGCCCCGCTGGTTCGACCTGACGTACCTCGTCACGGCGTGGGCGAACCGGCCGCAGGACGAACACCGGCTGCTCTCGCAGGTGTTGACGACGCTGGTCGCCCACGACGTCCTGCCCGCCCGCCTGTTGACCGGCACCCTCGCCGAACTCGGCCTGACCGTCGGCCTCGACACCGGCGGCACCGGCCTCGACGGGCCCGCCGCGTCCGACGTGTGGTCGGCGCTCGGCGGGGAGCTGAAGGCGTCCCTCGGGCTGCGGGTGCGGGCGCCGCTCGCCGGGGCGGTCCACGCGTCCGCGCCGCCGGTCACCGAGGGGCTGGTCGTGCGGTCCGCCGCGCGAGGCGCGGGCCCCGGCGAAGAGGCCGTGCCCGGACGCCGGTTGCGGTATCGGGAGACGAGTGATCCGGGGGCCGACGGGTTCTCCGGGCCCAGGGAACGAGGGGCGGCGCCGGCCCGGCGCCGTCGGGGGGATCGGCAGCCGTGACGTACGTGGAGACCGCCGAGGCCGAGAGCGACATCGGCTTCGGCGGCGGTGAGTTGTGGGATCGACTGCGGCTCGTCGAGGAGCGGGTGCGGATCGCTGTCGCGGAGCGGCGGGCCGGGGATCCCGAGCCGGACGACCCGTACCGGGGGCAGTATCTGACCCCGGAAGCGGTCGAGCGGATCCTCGACGGGGCGGGCGGGCTCGAAGTGCCCCCGCACGAGCCCTGGTTGCCGCAGGAGGGATCCGTACTCGGTCTGCTCGCGCGGCGGTTCGGGCTGTCGCCGCTCGACCTGGATCTGCTGCTCGTCGCCGTCGCGCCTGATCTGGAGGCGCGGTTCGAGCGGCTCTACGGCTATCTCAACGACGACTTGACGCGCCGTCGGCCGACCGTCGGGCTCGCGCTGGAGCTGTGCGGGCTGCCCGGGGCGTCGGCCGCGCGGTTCCGGCTCGCCGCCGGGGGGCCGCTGGTGGACGGCGGGCTGATCGAGATCGCCGACGCGGAACGGCCGCCGCTGTCACGGCTGTTGGTGGTGCCGGACCGGGTCACCGCACATCTCCTGGGAGGTACGCGGTGCGATGCCCGGCTCGACGGGGTGCTGGGTGAGGCCCGCGTCGATCCGACCGCCGAGGAGGAGCAGGTCGAGCGGGCGGCGGTGGCCGCCGGGACCGGGGGCGGGCTGGTTCAGCTGCGGACCCGTGGGGGCGACGCGGAGGGGCTGGCTGTTTCCGCCCTGAGCAGTGGAGGGTTGGAGGCGCTCGTGGTGGACGCGGGCGTGTTGGGGCGGCGGGCCGGTGAAGTGGCCTCGCTGGCAAGGGCTTTGGGCCGGGAGGCGCGGCTCGTCGGGGCGGGCGTGGTGCTCGGGCCGCTGGAGGCGCTGCCGGACGAGCCCGGTGAACGGGCGCGGGTTCTGCGGGAGTTGTGCGGGGTATTGCGGGGGGTGCCGTTCTTCGTGCACGGGAGCGGGGGGTGGGATCCGGGGTGGGCGGCGGACACGCCTGTGGTCCTGAACGTGCCGGTGCCTTCCGTCGAGCGGCAGGGGGAGCGGTGGAGGTACGCGTTGGAGCGGGCGGGGGGCGTTCACGACGACCCCGGTGCCCTCGCCGACGCCGTCTCCGCCCACCGCCTCGACTCCGGCCAGGTCCGCCGCGCCGCCGACGTCGCCGTCCGCACCGCTGCCCTTGCGGGCCGTCCCGTCGCCCCCGATGACCTGCGGGCCGCTGTGCGGGCGCAGAACGGGGCCGGGCTGGAGAGGCTGGCGCGACGGGTGGAGCCCGGGGTCGGGTGGGACGACTTGGTGCTGCCGCCCGCCACCTACCGGCGGCTGCACGAACTCGCCCTGCGGGCACGGCATCGGGAGCAGGTGCTCGGGCAGTGGGGGATGAGGCCCGGGGGCGGTCGGGGGCGCGGGGTGATCGCGCTGTTCGCGGGGGAGTCGGGGACCGGGAAGACGATGTCCGCCGAAGTCGTCGCCGCCGACCTCGGGATGGACCTCTACGTCGTCGACCTCTCCACCGTCGTCGACAAGTACATCGGCGAGACCGAGAAGAACCTGGAGCGGATCTTCACCGAGGCGTCGGCCGTCAACGCCGTGCTCCTCTTCGACGAGGCCGACGCGATCTTCGGGAAGCGGTCCGAGGTGAAGGACGCGCACGACCGGCACGCCAACATCGAGTCCGCGTACCTGCTCCAGCGGATGGAGTCCTTCGACGGCATCGCCGTCCTGACGACGAACCTGCGGGCCAACCTGGACGAGGCGTTCACCCGGCGCCTCGACGTCGTCGCCGACTTCCCCGTCCCGGACGCGGGCCAGCGGCTCGACCTGTGGGAACGGTGCCTCGGGAACCGGCTGCCCCGCGCCGCCGACCTCGATCTCCCGTTCTGCGCGGACCGCTTCGAACTCGCCGGCGGTTCCATCCGGGCCTGTGCCGTCACCGCCGCCTACCTCGCGGCGGAGGCCCAAGGGGCGCTCACCATGCGGCAGTTGGTGACCGCGATCGCCCAGGAGTACCGGAAGCTGGGGCGGTTGGTGCTGGGGAGCGAGTTCGGGCCGTACCTGGCAGAGGCGTTGGAGGCCTGAGCCGGGGCTACGCGGCGTCCTCCTGCTGTGCCTGCCGGAGGGTCTCGGTCAGGTACTGCCGCAGTTCGTCGCGTCCGCTGGGTTCCATGGTGATGGCCGGGCCCGGGCCGCCCAGGTCCGGGTCGAAGTCGTAGTCGCCGAGGTCGGGGCCGGGGCCGCCGAGGCCCGGGATGAAGAAGTCGTCCTGCTCCCTGGCCTGCTGTCCGAACAGCCGGGAGGGAGTGTCGTCCTCCTCGGTCGGCCCGAAGTCCGGGATGTGGATGGTGCCGGTGGTCTGCGCCCTGGCCGGCGGCTGGTTCTTTTCCCACCAGGGGGCCTCGTACTTGGGGGCCGTCGCGACGATCTCGTTGGACAGCAGGTCCATGGCCTGGCCGGACTCCAGCGCGTCGGCGATGTCCTCCAGCGACCGGCCGCCCTGGAACAGCTGCTCCATGTCCTTGAAGATCACCGGCCGCAGACCGGACGCCAGGAGCAGCCGGGGGAGCAGCACATGGACGTTCAGGCGCCGGTTGGTGTCGTCGTACGGGTGGATGATGTGAATGGTCCGCACCACCCAGCCGATGGCCTTCAGCCGGTCGCGCAGCGTGCTCGCCGCGTCGAGCTTGGTGTAGAAACGGCCGAGGACCTCGTCGACCAGCGCCGGGACGTCTTCGCCCTTGTAGAGGGTCTGGTTGAGCATGATGTCCACCCCCGGCTCGTGGTGGCCGGTCCAGGTGAGCGCGTCGGGCGGCCGGATGCCGTAGGCCAGCAGCATGTCGGCCTTGACCATGAGCTTCTTGCCGCCGACCTCCTCGTTGAGCACGGAAGGCGTCGGAGAGTTGGCGCGCAGCGGATAGCTGGTGACGAAGTTCCCGGTGCCCGACTTGTCCGTCGTCTCGTTCAGTTGGGAGCCGACGACGTTGTGCATCGCCTCGTACATGGAGAAGTCGACCCGGTCGTTGATGGTCGCCGGGTCGTTGAGGTACTTGTCGTAGGCGGCGGTCATACCGCCCTGGAACCCCGGCGACTTGTCGTGGTCGTACAACTCCCCCGGGTTGTCGGGGAACTTCTGGCGCGCTTCCTCGTGGTGCAGGGGGTCGAGGTAGGCGCGGTACCACTCCTCGCGGGGCAGTACCTCGTCCAGTTTGGCGCGCTGTACCGCCGTCCGCTGGACCGGCGCCCGGCCGGGCGCGGCGGGGGCGGGGTCCGGTTCGGGGACGGGGCCCGCCAGGACGCGGTGCGCGTTCGCCTCCGCCTCGCGTTCGAAGCGGTCCGAAGGGTCGGACATGTGGAGCCCGTTGCCCTGGTCGGTGCCCGCCACGGGCCCGTTGCGCTGCTGGACGACGTGGGTCAGCTCGTGCGCCAGGGTGTGCCGGTCGCCACCGCCTGCACCGAGGACGACGTGACTGCCCGAGGTGTAGGCACGGGCCCCGATGGCGCCGGCCGAGTCGGCCGCGGCGGGCCCGGTGTGCAGCCGCACGTCGGAGAAGTCGGTGCCGAAACGGGCCTCCATGTCCTCACGGACCGGCGCGGACAGCGGCCTGCCCGTCGAGGCCAGCACCTTGTGGACCCCGGGGTCCTGCTGCTGCGGCTGCTCCTGGCCGACGTCCGGACGGACCCGGCGGGCGATCATCGCGGCCACCGCCGCGTTGCCGACAGCGCGTTGGGCGGCCTGGAGCGTCCCCGCGGTCAGCGGCGGCGGCACGGCGGCCCCGGCGGACGGTGTCTCCCGGCGGGCGGCGGAGGCGGAGCGCCGCGACACCTCGCGCTCGTCGTCGTGACCCCTGGACGTACGCATCCGCTGTCTCCCACAGAGGCGTCGGAACGGTAGGCGTTCAGCGTGGACCGCGCACGCAGGGCTGTCCAGGTCCGCAGGGGAGTCCGTGGGGGCGTGCGGACGGTCCGGAAAGGCAGCGGGACTGCCCTCGGGTGTGGACTGGTGTCCCTGCCGCCCCTTCCCTTCCGTCGGAACAATCGGCCTGGACACAGGTGCCCGTAAGAACTTCCCGCAGGGACCCCGTACGGAACGCGAAGGAGCCAGCATGCCGACGTACCTCACCCCGGGCGTGTACGTGGAGGAGGTGCAGTCCGGTGCCCGACCGATCGAAGGAGTCGGCACCGCCGTCGCCGCGTTCGTCGGGTTCGCCGGGCAGGGGCCCTTCCACGCCCCGACCCTCGTCACCAGCTGGGACCAGTACACCCAGCTCTTCGGCGGCTTCGTCGAGGGGACGTACCTCTCGCACGCGGTCTACGGGTACTTCTCCAACGGCGGCGGCGCCGCCTACATCGTCCGCATCGGCGGCGCGGCGGACGCGGGCGGCTCGGCCGCTCCCGAGAAGCCGAAGGCCGTCGAGCCGGTCGAGGTCGGCGGCTTCCTCGTCGCCGCCAAGCCCGGTGTGACCGGCGTGAGCGTCGAGGTCGCGGACGCGGACGGCGAGAACCCGCCCGAGGACCGCTTCAAGCTGCTCGTCCGCAAGGGCGACCAGGTCGTGGAGACGTACGAGGCGTCCTCCCGCAAGAACGTCAAGGGCTACCTCGCCACGCAGGCCCGCGCCTCCAAGCTGATCGACGTCACCGAGCAGCGCGGCGCCGCGCAGACCCGGCCCGCGAGCGGCACGATCGCCGTCCCGGACGCCGCCGCCGCGCCCGCGCCGAACGGCACGGTCGCCCGCCTCGACCCGTCCGAGTACGTCGGCGACGCCGGCGCCCGCACCGGGTTCGGCGGCCTGGAGACCATCGACGAGATCACGATGGTCGCCGTCCCCGACCTGATGAGCGCCTACCAGCGCGGCGACATCGACGCCGAGGGCGTACGGACCGTGCAGCTCGCCGTCATCTCGCACTGCGAGCAGATGGGCGACCGGGTCGCCGTCCTCGACACCCCGCCCGGCCTGAACGCGCAGCAGGTGCGGACCTGGCGCAACGACGAGGCCGGGTACGACTCCCGGTACGCGGCCCTCTACTATCCGTGGGTGCGGGTCTTCGACCCGGCGGTGGGGCACAACACGACCGTCCCGCCGAGCGGCCACGTCGCCGGGGTGTGGGCGCGCAGCGACTCCGAGCGCGGCGTGCACAAGGCGCCCGCGAACGAGGTGATCCGGGGCGCCGTCGACCTCGAACTGCGGCTCAGCAAGGGCGAGCAGGACCTGCTCAACCCGATCGGCGTCAACTGCGTCCGCGCGTTCCCGGGGCGCGGGATCCGGATCTGGGGTGCGCGCACCCTGTCGTCCGACCCGGCCTGGCGCTACCTGAACGTCCGCCGACTCTTCAACTACCTCGAAGAGTCGATCCTGTTGGGCACGCAGTGGGTCGTCTTCGAGCCCAACGACGACCGGCTGTGGTCGTCGATCCGGCGCAACGTCACCGCGTTCCTCACCGAGGAGTGGCGCCGCGGCGCGCTGTTCGGGCGGACCGCGGAGGAAGCCTTCTACGTGAAGTGCGACCGCGACAACAACCCGCAGGAGTCCATCGACCAAGGGCGGGTCGTCTGTGAGATCGGTGTCTCGCCGGTCAAGCCCGCCGAGTTCGTGATCTTCCGGCTGGCCCAGTTCTCGGACAGCACCAGCCTCATCGACGAGTGACCAGCGGCCAGCTTCAGGAAGGTTGACAGACAATCATGGCAACAGGTGACGCTCTTTCCACCCACGTCTTCGGCGTGCAGCTCGGTGGCTACCTCGTGGAGTCCATCCAGGAGATCAGCGGGCTGACCGTCGAGGAAGAGGTCGTCGAGGTCCGCCAGGTCAGCGCCGAGGGCAAGCAGATCATCCGCAAGCAGCCGGGTGCCCGGCAGGCCGGCGAGATCACGATCACCCGAGGGCTCGACCAGAGCAGCGAGTTCACCTCGTGGATCAAGGAGACCCTGAACAACGGGGCCGTCAACTCCGCGCGGCAGAACCTCACGATCGAGATCAAGGACACCGAGGGCAACACGGTCCGGCGCATCCAGCTCATGCAGGGCTGGGCGTCCAAGTGGGAGGGCCCCTCCCTCAAGGCGGGCGAGTCGGCGGCTGCCACCGAGTCCGTGACGATCGTGTTCGAGGAGATCATCGTCGAATGAGGCGTCGTACGGTCACCGCGGGAAACCTGGAGGAGATCCTCCAGGCGACCGCACCCACCCAGACGCCCGGGCAGGAGGCGGTGTCTTCCCCGCCGCCTCCTGCTCCGTCCGCCGCTGTCGTAGCGGACAACGGGCTGCGCACCGAGTTCGACTTCGAGCTGCCCCGGGGGTACGTCGACGAGTCGGGCACGGTCCACCGGCACGGCGTGATGCGCCTGGCCACGGCCCGCGACGAGCTGCGTCCGCAGATCGACCTGCGGGTCAAGGAGAACCCGGCGTACCTCAGCGTCGTCCTGCTGAGCCAGGTCATCACCCGGCTCGGCACCATCAGCGACGTCCACGCGGGCGTCGTCGAGCGGATGTACGCCACCGACGTCGCCTTCCTCCAGGACTTCTACCGGCGGATCAACAGCGAGGGGCACACCCGCGCGGCCGTCACCTGTCCGCACTGCGAGGGCGGCTTCGAGGTCGACCTCTCGGGTGGGCGCCTGGGGGAATCGTGACGTACGCGCCCGCCCGGTTGCGGGAGGAGGTCGCGTACGTCGCCTATCACTTCCACTGGCAGCGCGAGGAGATCCTCGATCTGACCCATGAGGAGCGGCGACAGTGGGTGGCCGAGATTGCTCGGATCAACACCCGTGTGAACGAAGGCGGTTGAGGGGATGGGTTGGCGGGACTGGCTGTTCGGGAGGGCTGGGGCCTCCGGCGGTGAGGGTGCCTCTGGCAGGGGTGCCGTCGGTGGGGGTTCTGCCGATGCGGGTTCCGTAGGTTCGGGTGCCGACAGTGGGCCGAGTGTGCCTGCGGACTGGGACGGGGGGTGGCGTCGTACGGCGCCTCCCTCGTTGACCGTTTCCCGGGCGCCGCTTGGTGTGAGTGATGGGCTGACGTTTCGGTCGGGGTTGGCCTCTTGGCAGAACCCTTCCTTCGACGCGGGGTTGGGGCATGCGGTGTTGCCTTCGGCGCCGGGGGGAGTGATACGGGGGGTTGCGCCGGTGGCGGGGCCTCGGCCGACGGGTGGGGTTGGTGGGGGGCCGTTGTTGTTGCGGGCTGTTCGTGAGGGGGGTTCATCGGAAGGGGAGGGGGAGAGCGAGGGGACTGCTGTTGTTCAGCGGGTTGTCGACGGGGTGAGGTCTGCGCCCGTGCGGCGGGTTGCTGTGGTTCCTGGGGAGAGGTCTCGGACTTCCGCCAAGGGGGGCTCCAAGGGAGAGGTGTCTTCCTCGGGTTCTGTTCCTCCGGTTCAGGCTCGGGCTGTTGGGGCCTCGTTGACCGTTGCTCGGCGGCCTGTGGGGCCTGTGCGGCGGGTTGGGGTTGTGCGGGGGGTCCAGAGGGCGGCGTCTTCGGCTGCTGCTGATGTGCCTGTGCAGCGGGCTGAGGTGCGTGAGGAGAGTCGGCCGCTCGGTGGGTCGGCGGGGGCTTCCTTGGGGGCTCCTCTGGGGGAAATGCCTTCTACCGCTGTGCCGTTGACGCCGGATGCGGCGGTGGGTGGTGCTGGGGCGGGGTTGCCTGTTGTGCAGCGGCAGGTTGAGGGGGATGGGGTTTCGGGTAACTCGGGTGTTCCGCGTGGGGATTCGGGGGTGCGGGCTCGGGGTGGATTGGGG
>DATCQX010000324.1:0-3788 GCA_036569285.1 Streptomyces sp. | reverse complement strand
CGTCGTCCGCGTCCCCCGCGGCGGCACCCGCCGACGCGAAACCGGCGAAGCCCCTCGCCGGGAAGGTGATCGTCATCGACCCGGGCCACAACCCCGCCAACTACCGGCACTCCGCCGAGATCAACCGCAAGGTCGACATCGGCACCGGCAAGAAGGAGTGCGACACCACCGGGACGTCCACGAACTCCGGTTACACGGAAGCCTCGTTCACGCTGGACGTGGCGCACCGGATGCGGGCGGTGCTGGAGGGGCAGGGGGCGACGGTGAAGCTGACGCAGGACGGCGACCGGCCCTTCGGCCCGTGCATCGACGAACGCGCGCGGATCGGGAACGCGGCGAAGGCGGACGCGGTCGTGTCGGTCCACGCGGACGGCTCGGGCGCGGGCAACCGGGGTTACCACGTGATCCTGCCGGGCACGGTGCGCGAGGGCGCGGCGGACACCCGTCGGATCGTCGGCCCGTCGAAGCGGCTCGGTGAACTCGTGGCGAAGAGTTTCCGTCGTACGACGGGCAGCGCGCCGTCCAACTACGTCGGTTCCGGTACCGGGTTGGTCACCCGCACCGACCTGGGCGGACTCAACCTCTCGAAGGTTCCGAAGGTGTTCATCGAGTGCGGCAACATGCGCGACCGGCAGGACGCGGCCCAGTTCACGAGCGCCGCCTGGCGGCAGAAGGCCGCGCAAGGGATCTCTGAGGGAATCGTGAGTTTCCTGCGCGGGTAGCTTCACCGGACCTCTCCGGGCGGACAGGCCGATCGCGCGGACGATAGGGTCGTCGCTACGTTGACGACAGCCGACCGACGAAGGACCTGAAGTGAATATCCGCTCCCTCACTAGAGGCGACGGCGTGGTGATCGGAGCAGCGGTATTGCTGTTCATCGCGTCGTTCCTCGACGTCTACTCGGCCGATCAGGCCCCGGACGGCTACGACTTCCCGAGCTCCTGGGCGAGCGGCCCGATCCTGCTGGGCGTGGTGCTGGCCGGTCTCATCGGCGCCGCACTGGTCGTCGTCTCGCGCGTGCTGCCGCAGGTGCCGAAGGTCGCCGGGCTCGATCTGCGCCAATTCGGTGTGGCGTTCACGGTGTTCGCGGCGTGGAGCGCGCTGGGCAACGTGTTCGACCCGACGAGCGCCATGAACAACCTGGAAGGCGCGCGGGACACGATCGACGCGGGCACCGGGCTGATCCTGCTGCTCGTGGCGTCGCTGGTGATGGCGGGCGGCGCGATCGCCACGCCGCTGGTGCCGGTGCTCCAGGCGGGCCTCATCCCGGCCCCCAAGCCGCCGGCCCCGCAGCCCTACGGGGCGCAGCCGCCCGCCGGTTACGGCTACCCCGGGGCGCAGCAGCCGCCCGCGTTCGGCGGGCAGCCGCCGTTCGGCGCCCAGCCCGGAGCGCCCGCCCCGGCGCCGGCGCCCGCGCCGGAGTTCTCGCCGTTCTGGTTCGCGGTGCCGGTGCCGCGTCCGCTGTTCGCGGAGGACGGCACGCCCAATCCGATCGCCGAACTCGCGCCGGGTACCTGGTACTTGGCGGTCGAGCAGAGCGGTCAGGGGCTCATCGCGCAGACGCAGGACGGGCGCCGGGGTGTCCTGCGGGACAGTTCGGGGATCCAGCGCGGCTGACGGCCGATCCTCCAGGGCGGCCGATCCCAACGCCCTTCACGCACACGGCCCTTCACCCTTCCGGGTGGGGGGCCGTTGCCGTACAGTCGCACGGCCGACCGTGCTTGACGGACCGTCAGGAGGCGCCATGCGGCTGGGTCTCGCGCTCGGGTACTGGGGTCGCGGCCCCGACCCCGGGCATCTTCCGCTGGTCCAGGAGGCGGAGCGGCTCGGATACACGTCGGTGTGGACGGCGGAGTCCTGGGGGTCGGACGTCTTCACGCCGCTCACCTGGATCGCCGCCCACACCTCAACCATCCGGCTCGGTACTGCCGTTGCGCAGATGGCCGCCCGTTCCCCCACGGCGACCGCGATGCACGCGCTCACCCTGGACCATCTCTCCGGGGGGCGGGTGCTGCTCGGCCTCGGGCTCTCCGGGCCGCAGGTCGTCGAGGGGTGGTACGGGCGGCCGTTCCCCAAGTCGCCGCTGACCGCGACCCGGGAGTACGTCGACGTCGTGCGGCAAGTCCTGCGCCGGCAGGGGCCGGTGGAGGTGGACGGGGACTATCACCCGCTCCCGTACCGGGGGGCGGACGCGACGGGGCTCGGGAAGCCGCTGAAGCCGATCACGCATCCGCTGCGGGCCGGGCTGCCTGTGCTGCTGGGGGCGGAGGGGCCGAAGAACGTCGCCCAGACGCTGCGGATCGCCGATGGCTGGCTGCCGTTGTACTGGTCGCCGAACCGGCCCGACGCGTATGGGGAGTTGGCTGTGCCGGAGGGGTTCATGGTGGCGCCGATGGCCCAGGTCCGCGTCTGCGACGACGTGTCCGAAGGGCTGGCGCCCGTGAAGGCGATGCTGGGTTTCTACATCGGCGGCATGGGGGCGGCCCGGCGGAACTTCCACGCCGACCTGATGGCCAGGATGGGGTACGAGGAACAGGCCCGCCGGATCCAGGAGTTGTTCCTGTCCGGGGACCGCGTGGGGGCGATCGCCGCCGTCCCGGACGCCTTCGCCGACGAGATCTCGCTCGTCGGTCCCCGTGAACGCATCGCCGAGCGGCTGGAGTTGTGGCGGAAGGGTCCGGTGACAGACCTGCTGGCCATGTCACCGGACCCGGAGAGCATGCGGGTGCTGGCCGCGCTCAACTCGGCTTAGGGCTTGCCGGCTCCGCTCAGCCTCCCGCGAGCTGACCGGCCGACGGCACCTTGTCCGTGACGGTCGCGCCGGCGCTCTTTCCGGCGTCCTTCACCTTGCCGATGATGTCGTCGAAAGAGCTTGCCGCCGAGTCGTCGCCCTTGCGGAGTTTGGAGGGCAGGTCCTTCAGGGCGTCGATGCCCGAGGTGAGCGGGGCCATGGCCTTGGAGAGCAGTGGGTCGCCCTGGGCGTTGCGGCTGGCCGCCTTGAGGCGGTTGTAGGCGAAGGTTCCCGCGAGACCGGCCTTGACGAGGGCGAACGTCCGTCCCTTCGTGCCCTTCTTGAACTTCCCCGCCTTCCAGGGCTTCACGATCCACTGGTACGTCGCCCCGGCCGCGAGGCCCGCGTTCGCCACGAACCGCGTCTTGGCGAGCCGCTGCCGCTCGGCGGTGGTGGTAGGACTGGGCTCCGCAGCGACAGCCGCCTGCACAGTGCCCTGTGCTGAGCCGCTCCCCTCGCTCGAACACGCGGTCCCGCCCACCAGCAGGGCACAACACACGCTCAGCGCCACGATGAGGCGCCGTATCGGTACGGCCACGGGGTCCTCCGGGATGTCCTCCCCGAGCAGATCTTTCCCGGCCAGCCTCACCCGCCCGCTCCGCGTCCGCCACTCGGGGGTGTCACGCAGGGCGATCACCACAGGTGGGGAGCTACGCCAACCAGCTCGGGTGGTTCCGGTGAGTGGGCGACTGCGGGCCCGTCGTGGCTGTTCGCGCCCACGCGGCGGAGCCGCAAATCAAACACAGCCCCGCGCCCCTAAAAGGCGGCTACGCCGCCATAACCAGCCGCGCCGCCCCCACCCACCCGCAGCCACGGTCTCCTCCCTCGCCCCAGCTGCGGGCAGTCGTGCCGCTAGGGGCGGCACGGGTGGGCGCAGCGGCACCCCGCAAGCGCGGGCAAGCGACAACGCCCCCCACCTCAGCCACCCACCAACCCGCACCCACCCCACAACCCCAGCCCCACCGAACCCGCACCCGCACCCGCACCCAAGGAGCCC
>DATCQX010000323.1:0-12119 GCA_036569285.1 Streptomyces sp. | reverse complement strand
GTGATCAACCGAGTCGCGAAGTCGTTGTCGTCCGTCAGCCGGTTGATGTGTTCCGCGAGCAGGAGCGCCGTCGCCTCCAGCGCGGTCATCTCCGCCTGGGTCCACGTCCCGTACTGCTTGCGCCACAGGGTCGGGCTCAGGCCCATCGCGGAGGAGACGACGAGGCCGACCATCGTGGGGATGGCCTCGGGGGCGACGGAGCGGGTCATGACGCGCAGGGTGGTCACCAGGTTCGGGACGACGTACTCGATGACGTCCCGGTCGTGCTCCTCGTGGGAGAGCCGCAGCCACTTCATGTACACGTAGACGAGGGTGCAGGCGCCGTCGAGGACGTCGTACACCCCTTGCAGCGTCATCGACTCGGTGTACTGGTCGATCAGTTCCTGCTGCTCGGGGTCGATGGTCGTGCGGCCCGAGTGGATGGTCTTGAGCCGGGAGTCGATCATCATGACCGCGGTGCCGACGTCACCGATCGGTGCTTGCGCGGGGTCACAGGGAGTGGGCACGGGAGCCTCCTCGGATGGCCACGGTGGGTAACGCCTCGTGTCCGTACGGTAGACCGGGGGCGGGCGCGCGGTCCGGGGAACGGCGAAAGGGCCGCTCAGAATCCGGGCAACCCCTGCACCGACCGCGCCAGTTCGCCCACCGCGACGACCAGCGGTGTCACCGGCTGGACGAACTCGTTCAGGCGGGTCAGCGCCCGCCGTACCACCCCCACCTGCGGCTCGGGTTCCTCCAACTCGTCGCGCAGGCGCTGGAGTTCACGGCTCGTCGCGGCCGGATCGGCGAGCCGTTCACGATGTTCGGTGAGCAACGCCTCCACCTGGGCGAGGAGTCCGGCGGTGCGGGTGGCGTCGAAGGGCTGGAAGGAGACCGTGCCGGAGTAGGCCGTGGCGCCCGGGCCGATCGCCTGGTTGCCGACGTTGCTGGTGCCGCCGTACTGGATGACGCCCTGGTTGAGGGGCGGGCGCTGCTCGTCGTTCATGGGTGGAACTCCCCCTGGGGTGAGGTTACTTGGCCGAGCCCGCGGCCGGGCTGGGGGCGGCGGAGGGGCCGCCCTGCTGCTTCGGGACGCCCTGGAGGGCCGTCGCGTTCTGGCCGATCGCCTGGTTGCCGACGAAGCTCATGCCGCCCTGCTGGATGACGCCCTGGTTGAGGATGGTCTGCTGCTGGGCGCGGAAGTCCGTCGTGTCGTAGCCGCGCTCGTCGAGGAACTCCCGGATCGCCGCGAAGGTGTGACGCTGGATCAGGGCCGTGACCCGCTCGGCGTCCAGGACCTGGAAGTAGTTCTGGTACTCCGGCCCCAGGGCGATCTCCCGCACGCTCATCCGCGCCCCGTAGTCGTACCCCGGGTCCTGCTCCATCGCCTTCAACTCGTCGGCCATCCGCCGCGAGTGGCGCTTGGCGAACTGCGCGTGGTGCCGGGCCCGCATCGGCGCCGCCATCAGCGCACCGCCCGTCCGCCCGATCGCGCTCACCAGCACCCCGCGCCGCGCGTCCGCCCCGAGCCCCCGCCCGCGCAGCCGGTCCACGGCGTGGTACGCCGCGAACACGGGGCTCATCACATGGTTGTCGATGTGGAGTTGGAGCGTCTGGCTCGCCGTCGAGAAGTGCAGCAGCACACTCGGGACGACGTCCCCGCCCCACAGCGGCACATGGACCGCGAGATAGTGCCGGACGTGCCCGCTGGGCTGGAGCATGATCTGCCGGACGGTGTCGTCGGCCAGCCGGGTCACCGGCACGAGCGTGTCGGCCCGCATGAACCGGACGTCGTCCGTGAGGGTCGTCCCGTTCACGAAGACCCGGTCCTCGATGGTCAGCGAACCGAGCCCCTCCTCACCGGCGGTCGACTGAAGGCGCCGGCGGACGTGGTCGATCAGCTCGGTCACCGCGAACGGTCTCGGCTCGGCGGGACGCCCCGCGCCCGTCGGGTCGTCGGCCGGCAGCAGCGGCACGGTCAGCGGGTACTTGGACTGGGTGGCCCCGTACCCCATCCACGGCTCGTAGCCGCTGTAGATCGTCACGTTCCCGTTCTGCGCCTCGCCGATCGCCCCGAGCCGCTTCGTCATCCAGTCCTTGCGCGGCGGCGCGGGCGGCGGCACCGTCCCGAACGTCTGGCGCGTCATCGTGGAGCGCAGCAACTGGTCGATCTTCGTGTCGTGCTGGACGACGATCCCGTACGCGAACGCCACCGCGCCCAGCGACGCCAGCGCGGCCGGGACACCCCCCGCGTAGGCGCCGAGGAGCCACGCGATGAAACCCGGCACGGGCAGCGAGGACAGCAGGACGGCGAAGTAGATCGCGACCAGCGCCACCACACCCGCCGAGATGCCCGCGCTCACCAGCACCTTGCCGTCGGGATGGTGCCGGCCGCGCGTCGACAGGCTCGGCTGCACCGGACGCTGCACGACCCCCGTGATCATCGCGGCCGGGATCAGCCACAGCGGCGCGACGACCGCGACGACCGCGAAGGCCACCGAGAGCCGCAGGTCACGCCCGTGACGCAGTCTCTCCGCCTGGAGGCAGTGCAGCGTCACCGCGACCAGATCCACCCCGGGCGACGGCGCGACCGCGCTCGCCTCGTCCGCCAGCACCTCGTCCACCACCCGGCGGGCGAAGATCTCGTCCGTGTACGCCGCCGCGCACAGATACCTGGTGACGTCCCCCGGTGTACGCCCGAGCGGCATGCTCATCGGTACCGTCGTCTTCACACCCAGCCCCTTCCTCGTCCCTCGGATCCTTGGGCCGGACGACGCCCGCACGCGCGTTCCCGGCGACCCTCTCGTCAGCAGTGCGTGCAGCAGCCCGGCGGCGAGCCCGAAGAAGAGCCCGGCGCGCAGGAATTGCCTCAGGACCTTCCCGTCGAGATCGAGATGCTCGGAGTGCGCGTAGAACAGATCGGGCGCGGCCCACTGGAGCAGGTACGTCAGCTCCGCCGCCAGGACCGCCCCGAGGACGCAGCGCAGCCAGCCCGACAGCCGTGCCGGCATGCGTGCCGGGAGGAACAGGACGCCCGCGAACACCAGCGCGACGAGCAGGTCGTTCGAGAAGAGGTAACCGGCGCCGCCCGTCTTGTCCGGGTCGTACTGCCACGCCGGCGTGAACGCCGCCTGCGTGAGCCAGGCGCCGAAGTCGTCGTCCGTGTAGTGCTCGTAGTAGTGCTCCACGACGGGCTTCTGCGCCCACGGGCTGCCCGCGACGACCAGCAGAGCCAGCAGAAGGAGACGCCCCGACGCACCCGACGGACCCGTGATTCGTAACCGAGACAAGGACACTGGGGTTCCCCCATCCCCCGGAAACAGTGGCCGCACTCTATGGCATCCCCTGTCCCCGGTACCCCGAATCCGCGGAACCCGCCTCAATGCACCGTGCCGCGCCCGGCTTTTCACCCAGTGAAAAGGGGTCCCGCCTGCGCGGACGCGTTCCGGTGGAGCTGTCGCGCGGGCATGAACACAAGACGTTTACAAGCGCCGCATGCGTCTCATAGGTTGGACGGGCGTCCACTTCAATGGTCGCCAGGTGCTTCCTCTGGAGTCCCCCATGCCTGCTGCCCCCTCCCGCCCCGCGCCCGGCCGTCAGACCGCGGTCGACAAGGCGCTGTTCCTCCTCACGTCCCTCGCCGAGCAGGACGGGGACGTCGGCGTCAGCGAACTGGCCCGACACGCCCGCCTCACCAAGTCCACCGCCTTCCGCCGGCTGGGCACCCGGCTCCACGACATGGGCAACCGCGTGTACGGCCCCACCCCGCAGCTCCTCCAGGAACAGCTCCTGCCTCACCTCGCCGACCTGTCTACGTCAACAAGATCCACGGCCACCGCACGACTCGCTCGCCCTCCCGGATCGGCGCCCGCCTGCCCGCCTACCGCACCGGCGTCGGCCGCATCCGCCGCGAGGGCATCGCCTACGACCGCCAGGAGGGCTCCCTCGGCCTCACCTGCGTCGCCGTCCCCGTCATGGGCCCCGCCGGACGGCCGGTCGCCGCCCTCTCCGTCGCCGTCGCCGGCCACCGCTTCGACCCCGCCCGCCACGCCCCCGCCCTGCGCCGCGTCGCCCACGCCGCCTCCCGCACCCTCACCGCCTGACGACGCCCCCCCGGGCAGCCACGCGTTCACCGTGCCACCCTGTGGCACAGCGGCGTGACCCACGAAGGGGCACCGTCTCTTCTGGTGGCACCCCGACGGGGAGTTCCCCGGCTCCGCCCCCACCCCCACGCGCCGTCTCGAAGCCACCCCCGCACCGACCCCGGCCTCCAGCCGCATCCTCCCCGCACGCTCCGTCCGCCAGTGCCGGATCATTGACGGGAGCACATCCTTGAACACACCGCGAGAAGAGACACAGATGCCCGCGACATCGAGCGACCTGGTCCGACCGCTGCCCGAACTGCTGCGCGGGCACGCCGAATCGCGCGGGACGAAGATCGCGTACTCCGACGCGCGGCGCGCGGTGACCCACGCGGACCTGGAGCGCCGCACGGCCCGCCTCGGCGGCCACCTCGCGGGACTCGGACTGCCGAGAGGCTCCCGGGTGGCGATCCTCCTCGGCAACCGCGTGGAGATCGTGGAGAGCTACCTCGGCGTCAACCGGGCGGGCTGCGTCGCCGTCCCCGTCAACCCGCACTTCTCCGACGCGGAACTCGCCCACGTCCTCACCGACAGCGACGCCCTCGCGGTCCTCACCGACACCGCCCACGCCGCCCAGGTCCACGCCGTCCTCCCGCCGGGCGAGCGGCACGTCATCGTCGTCGACGACGGACACAAGGACTACGAGGACGTCGTCACCCGCGACCCGGCGACCCCGCCCCGCGACGACCTCGGCCTCGACGAACCCGCGTTCCTGCTCTACACCTCCGGCACCTCCGGCCTCCCCAAGGGCGTCCTGTCGACGCTGCGCGCGGCCCTGTGGAACACCACCGCCTGCTACCGGCCGATCATCGAACTGTCCCCGGACGACACGCTGCTGTGGCCGCTGCCCCTGTTCCACTCCTTCGGGCACAGCCTGGGCGTCCTGGCCGTGACCGCCGTCGGCGCGTCCGCGCACCTCGTCCCCGGCTTCTCCGCCGCCGAGGTCCTCACCGAACTCCGCGCCCGCCCCTACAGCTTCCTCGTCGGCGTGCCCACGATGTACCACAACCTGGTCCACGCCGCCGGCACCGAAGGGCTCACCCTGCCCGCGCTGCGCGTCTGCCTCGTCGCGGGCAGCGTCACCGCGCCCGCGCTCGCCGAGTCGTTCCGCAGCACGTTCGGCATCCAGCTCACCGACCACTACGGCTCCACCGAGACCAGCGGCCCCATGGCCACCATGCGGCCCGGCGACGCACCCCGCCCCGGCTCCTGCGGCCGGCCCCTGCCCGGCCTCGACGTGCGCGTCGTCGACCCCGGCACCGGCACCGACGTGCCCACGGGCGCCGAGGGCGAGGTCTGGGTCAAGGGCCCCAACGTGATGCTCGGCTACCACAACCGGCCCGACGCCACCGCGAAGGCGCTCAAGGGCGGCTGGTACCACACCGGCGACCTCGCCCGCCGCGACACGGACGGCTACCTGTGGATCACCGGCCGCCGCGACAACGTCATCATCCGGGGCGGCGAGAACGTCCACCCCACCGAGATCGAGGCCGTCCTCCTCAAGGTCCCCGGCGTGCGCGACGCCGCCGCGTTCGGCCGGGACGACGAGGAGTTCGGGCAGGTCCCGGTGGCACTCGTGGTGCCGGGCCCGGACGGCGTCGACTGCGCCGACCTGTTCGCCCGCTGCCGCCGCGAACTCGCCTACTTCAAGGTGCCGGTGGAGGTCAGGGCCACCGCCGCCCTGCCCAAGACGACCACCGGCAAGGTGCTGCGCCGCCTCCTGCCCGACCTCCCCGGCCGCCTCCTCGGCGTCCCCGGCGCCCACGAAGGCCTCCACCTCGTCCAGCCGGGCGGCGAGCCGGTGCCCGTGCCGGGCGCCACCCCGCTGCGCTCGTACGCCGGCCAGGACGTGACTGTCACCGGGGACGACACCCGCCTCGTCGGCCTCCTCGCCGCCCACCTGACGGACGGCCACGGCGCCCACCTCACCGAGAACGGCACCCCCGTCACCGTCACCGGCTCGACCGTCACCGTCGCCGAGACGACCCTGACCCTCGCCGAAGGGCTCACCGACCGCCGGATCCGCGACGCCCTCGACGTCGCCCTGAGCCGCCCCGGCGCCACCCTCGTCACCGCCCTGCGGTCCGCCGCGCCCGAGGAACTGCCCGAGCGGGCCGACCTCACCGGCCCCGACCTCGACCGCACCCTCCTCGACGTCGTCACCCGCGAAGCCGCCGTGGTGCTGGCCGACTCCACCCCCGTCGCCCCCGACCTGGCCCTGCGCGAGTACGGCCTCACCTCCGCCGACGCCGTCCGCCTGCGCGACCGCGTCGCCGCCGCCGTCGGCCTGCGCCTGCCCACGACCCTCGTCTTCGACCACCCCTCCGTGCGGGCCATCGCCGCCTACGTGAAGACCGAACTCACCGGCGCCTCCGAGGAGCCGACCGAGGCCGCACCGGAGACCGCCCCCGACGACGACCCCGTCGTCCTCGTCGGCCTCGCCTGCCGCTACCCCGGCGGCGTCACCACCCCCGACGACCTGTGGCGGCTCGTCGCCGAAGAGACCGACGCGACCTCCGGGTTCCCCGAGGACCGGGGCTGGGACCTGGAGCGGCTCACCGCGGGCTCCGCCACCGGGCGGGGCGGATTCCTGCACGACGCCGGGGACTTCGACGCCGAGTTCTTCGGCATCTCGCCCCGCGAGGCCCTCGCCACCGACCCCCAGCAGCGGCTGCTCCTCGAACTCGCCTGGGAAGCCCTGGAACGCGCGGGCGTCGACCCCGCCACCCTGCGCGGCGAACAGGTCGGCGTCTACGCCGGGCTGATGCTCCACGACTACATCGGCGACACCTCCAGGATCCCCCGCGAACTGGAGGGCTACCTCGCCACCGGCGTCCAGGGCGGCGTCGCCTCCGGACGGATCGCCTACACCCTCGGCCTGCGCGGCCCCGCCCTCACCGTCGACACCGCCTGCTCCTCCTCCCTCGTCGCCCTCCACCTCGCCGCCCAGGCCATCCGGCGCGGCGAATGCGCGCTCGCCCTCGCCGGCGGAGTCGCCGTCATGGGAACCCCGCAGAGCTTCCTGGAGTTCAGCAAACAGGCGGCGCTCGCCGAGGACGGGCGGTGCAAGCCGTTCGCGGCGGCGGCCGACGGCACCGGCTGGGCCGAGGGCGCGGGGCTCGTCGTCCTCGAACGGCTCTCCGCCGCACGCCGCGCCGGGCACCCGGTGCTCGCCGTGCTGCGCGGCTCGGCCGTCAACCAGGACGGCGCCTCCAACGGCCTCACCGCCCCGAGCGGCACCGCGCAGCGCGAGGTGATCCGGCTCGCCCTGAAGGACGCGGGCCTCCAGCCGGACGACGTGGACGCCGTCGAGGCACACGGCACCGGCACCCGGCTCGGCGACCCCATCGAGGCGGGCGCGCTCCTCGCCACGTACGGGCAGGGCCGCCGGGAACCGCTCTGGCTCGGCTCCCTCAAGTCGAACATCGGGCACGCGCAGGCCGCCGGCGGCGTCGGCGGCGTCATCAAGGTCGTCCAGGCGATGCGCCACCGCACCCTGCCCCGCACCCTCCACGTGGACGCCCCGACACCGCACGTCGACTGGACGGCCGGGGACGTCCGCCTCCTCACCGAGAGCATGCCGTGGCCCGAGCGCGGACGCCCGGCGCGGGCCGCCGTCTCCTCGTTCGGGATCAGCGGCACCAACGCCCACGTCATCCTGGAGGAACCGCCCGCCGAACCCGGGCCGACGACGGCCGCCCCCGCACCCGACGCCGTCGCCCTCCCGCTGCACGCCAAGTCCCCCGAACGCCTCCGCGACTGGGCCGCCCGCCTCCTGCCCGCCACCGCCGCCACCCACCCCGCGGCCCTCGCCCACTCCCTCGCCACCACCCGCACCCGCTTCCCCCACCGCGCCGTCGTCATCGGCGCCGACAACGGCCAACTCCTCACCGGCGTACGGGCCGTGGCCGACGGCACCCCCGCCCCGAACGTCGTCACCGGCACCGCCGACATCGACGGCAAGACCGTGTTCGTGTTCCCCGGACACGGCAGCCAGTGGGCCGGCATGGCCGCGGGGCTCATGGGCGAGTCCGTGTTCGCCGAGTCCCTCCTCGCCTGCGAACGCGCCCTCGCCCCGCACGTCGACTGGTCGCTCACCGACGTCCTCGCCGACCCCGAACGGCTGGAGCGCACGGACGTCGTCCAGCCCGCCCTGTTCGCCGTCGGCGTCTCCCTCGCCGCCCTGTGGCGCGCCCACGGCGTCGAACCGGACGCCGTCCTCGGACACTCCGTCGGGGAGATCGCCGCCGCCTGCGTCGCCGGAGCGCTGACCCTCCAGGAGGCCGCGCGGATCGTCGCCGTCCGAGGACAGGTCATCGCGGGCCTCGGCGGCGGCACCGGCATGGTGGCCGTCTCGGCGCCGCCCGAGCAGGTCGACTGGCTCGTCGAGAGGTGGCCGGACCGGCTGTGGGTGGCCGGGCTCAACGGGCCGAACTCGACGACCGTCGCCGGGGACGACCTCGCCCTCAAGGGCCTCCTCACCGAGTGCGCCCTCGACGGCGTCCACGCCCGCCGCGTCCGCATCGGCTACGCCTCCCACTCGCCCCGCATGGAGCCCCTGCGCGAGGAGTTCCTCGCCCGGCTGGGAGAGGTGCGGACGGCCGAGCCGACCGTCCCGATGTACTCGACCACCGACCTGGAGTGGGCCGACGCCTCCTGTCTCACCGCCGCCTACTGGTACCGCAACCTCCGCGAACCCGTCCGCCTGCGGCCCGCCGTCGACCACCTCACCGAACTCGGCTTCCGCGTCTTCGTCGAGTCCGGCGGCCACCCGGTCCTGACTCCCGCGATCGAGGAGACCCTCGACGACACCGGCACCACCGCCGTCGTCACCGGCACCCTCCGCCGCGACGACGGCGGCCCCGCGCGGTTCCTCGCCTCGGCCGCGCGGCTGTACGTCCGGGGCGTGGACGGCGTACGCCTCACCCCCGCCACCGGGCGGCCGGTGACCCTGCCCACCACGCCCTTCCGGCGCCGCCGCTACTGGCTCACCTCCGGTGCCGCGCCCCGGACCGGCGGCGGACACCCCCTGCTCGGGGTGCCGGTCGAGTCCGCGCGCAGCGGCGAACTGGTCGCGACGAGCCGGATCTCGCCCGTCGACCAGCCCTGGCTGGCCGACCACGCGGTGGGCGGCACCTGCCTGCTGCCGGGGACCGCCCTGCTGGACCTCGCGCTGCGGGCGGCGGGCGGGACCGTCGGTGAACTCGTCATCCAGGCGCCGCTGGTGCTGTCCCGGCAGGGCACGGCGCAGCTCCAGGTGGTGCTCGATCCGGCGCAGGGGACGGTCGAGGTGTTCAGCCGGTCCGGGCGGCCCGGCAGCCGGTGGCAGCGGCACGCCCACGGCACCGTCCACGGTGACGTCCCCGGGCCGTTCTCGCCGGTGTTGCCTCCCGCCGGTGCCGAGCGGCTCGACTTCGACTACGCGTCGCTCGCCGGGCTCGGTTACGAGTACGGGCCCGCCTTCCAGGGGGTGCGGGCGCTGTGGCGGCGCGGTGAGGAGCTTTTCGCGGAACTGCGGTTGCCGGAGGAGGCGCCGGGCGGGTTCGCGGGGGCCGGGCTGCACCCGGTCCTCGGAGACGCCGCCCTGCACGCCCTCGCGTTCACGGGCCCCGCTTCCGCCGAGGGAGAGGTCCGGCTGCCGTTCGTGTGGCGGGACGTGTGGGCGGGGGACCGGCAGGACACGGAAGCTTACGCGCGGCTCGTGCCCGAGGGGCAGGACGTCGTCGTCGAGGTGTCGAGCCTCGACGGGGAGCCGATGTTCCGGGGGACGCTCGGGATGCGGACGGTGGCGCTGCGGGAGCTGACCGGGGCTGTGCCGACGGATTCGGTGCTGCGGGTGCGGTGGGTGGAGGTCGCGGGGGAGGCCGGGGGGCCGGGCGCCGGGGTTTCGGGTGTCGAGGCCGGGGGTGTCGAGGTCTACGCGCCGCCGGCGGGTGACGTCCGCAAGGCGACGCTCGACACGCTGTCGCGGCTCCAGCAGTGGCTCGCCGACGAGGACGGCCCGCTCGTCGTCCTCACCCGAACCGACGACCTCGCCCACGCGGCGGCGCGTGGGCTCGTGCGGTCGGCGCAGGCCGAGCATCCCGGGCGGTTCCTCGTGGTGGAGACGGACGACGATCCGCGCTCGGCGGGGCGTGTCGGGGACGCGGTCGCGGTGAGCCGGCCGCATGTGCGGATCGCCGGAGGGAGGCTCCAGGAACCGGAGCTGGCCCGGGTGGCACCCGCGCGGGGCGAGCGGCCGGACCTCAGCGGGGGCACCGTGCTGGTCACCGGTGGCACCGGGACGCTCGGGTCGCTCGTCGCACGGCATCTCGTGACCGAGTACGGGGTGCGGAGTCTGCTGCTGACCAGTCGGCGCGGGGGAGGGGAGGCGCTCGCCGGGGAACTGCGCGAGCTGGGCGCCGACGTGGTCGTCGCCGCGTGCGACGTCGCCGACCGGGAGGCCCTCGCCGACGCGCTGAGCCTCGTCCCCGCCGGGTTCCCGCTCGTCGGTGTCGTGCACGCGGCCGGGGTCCTCGCGGACGGGGTGGTCACCGGGATGACCGCCGACCAGGTCGAGGAGGTGCTGCGGCCCAAGGTCGACGGGGTGCTGAACCTGCACGAGCTGACGAAGGACGCCGGTCTCGCCGCGTTCGTGCTGTTCTCCTCCGTCGCCGGGGTGCTCGGCAGTCCCGGGCAGGGCAACTACGCCGCCGCCAACGCCTTCCTCGACGCGTTCGCCGAGCGGCGCAGGGCCGAGGGGCTGCCGGTGCAGGCCCAGGCGTGGAGCTTCTGGGAGGAGATCTCCGGGATGACCGCCGTCGTCCGCGACCGCGACTTCCCCGACGGCACGCTGCCGCTGCCCACCCCCTTCGCCCTCGCCCTCTTCGACGAGGCCCTCCGCCAGAACGAGCCCACCCTCACGCTCGCCTCCTTCGACCTCGCCAAGCTCCGCCAGCGCGGGGCACCGGCCCTTCTCCGCGCCCTCCTCCCGCCCACACCGGCCACGACCCCGGCCCTGAACCTCCGCACCCTCCCCCCGGCCGAACGCGCCGAACGCCTCCTCACCGAGGTCCGCTCCATCGCGGCCCAACTCCTCGGCCACGACGACCCGACCTCCCTCTCCCTCGACGCCGACCTCCAAGAGTTCGGCCTCGACTCCCTCAACGCCGTAGAACTCCGCAACCGCCTGAGCACCCTCACAGGGCTCCGCCTCCCGGCGACCCTGGTCTTCGACCACTCGGTGCTGAGGGGGTTGGCGGAACGGCTGGACCGGGAGCTGGGGGCTGAGGTTTCGGCGGGGGCGGGGGAGTGACGTGGGGTGGCGCGGTAGGAGGAGGGAGGCCGGGGAGAGCGCTGGTACAGGGCTCCGCCGGGACCGCCCGGGAAGATCGGCTGGACGGGGCGGGGGCTGGACGGGAGTGGGGCGGGGCCACGGAGTCCGGGCGCCGCGACTCGCCCCTCCGGCCGACCACGTCGGTCGGGCCCGCGACCCCCGACGCCCCGGCAGGATCCTCCCGGCTGCACCGACTCGGACGGCACGCCTCCTGGCTGGACCTACGAGGCCGGTTCGCCGCCCAGGCGCGCTGGTCCGGGTGGTCCTGCTCCCCAGAGGGGCACGCGTGGCCGGTTCGTTTCCCGACTGGGCCGGCGTCGGGGGTTCCCTCCCGACAGGTTCGCACCGTCGGTTCGCTTCTCGGTCGGGTCTGCGCGGACGGTCCTCGGTGGGCTCGGCTCGCGTGGGCGGCCTGTCTCTTGGTTCGGCTTGGGGGATTGGCCCGGCGTCGGGTTCGGTGTGCTTCGGTCCGCCCTCCGGTCCGCGTGGTGCGATCCGCGGGATCGGGCCTGTTCAGGTCGGTCTGCTCTCGCCCCACCCAAGTGAACCGGCCCGGACAGGGCGTGGTCGGATGGGCGGACGTGTAGTTGAGCATGTTGGAGGTTGGGATGTCGCGGAGCCCGATGGATCTGACGGGGTTGCGGGTGCTGGTGACCGGGGCGGCCGGGGGGCTGGGGCGGGCC
>DATCQX010000322.1:0-5578 GCA_036569285.1 Streptomyces sp. | reverse complement strand
GTAATGTTTACGACGTCGCCGCGGGGGAAACCCACGCGGAACACACACCCTGTCCGGGTGGCGGAATGGCAGACGCGCTAGCTTGAGGTGCTAGTGCCCTTTATCGGGCGTGGGGGTTCAAGTCCCCCCTCGGACACTGTGAGCGAAGGCTCCGACCACTTGGTCGGGGCCTTCGCGGGTTTTGTGGTGGATCTCTCCCCGGCATCAAGATCATGCAGGTCAGAGCGGTGCCCGGAGCGGTGGTCGGTGGCTCGAACAGCCCACTCCGGTGGCAGTCGAAGTGGTTGATCCATAGCGTCGTACTAAAATTTCCGGCTTGTTACGGGCTGGAGCCGGACAACCCCAGGCATACCTGCGGGCCCGCCAGCGCCCCGGAGGTTTCCGGGCACGAGACGCGAGGGACCTGATGGCGGCCATACACGAGGTCAGCACGGCCTTGCTGGAGGAGGAAGAGACGGCGTTCGCGCGGTTCTCGGGGGGTTCTGCCGCCCCGGCGCGCACGTTGGTCGACGTCTTCGACAGCACTGTGCGGTTCTACGGCGACGAGCCCGCGCTCGACGACGGAAACACCCAGCTGACCTACCGCGAGCTGGCCGCCGAGGTCGAGCGGACGCGGCGGCGCCTCGTGGAGGCGGGCGTGGGGCTCGGCGACCGGGTCGGGGTGCGGGTGCCGTCGGGCACGAACGACCTGTACGTCGCGATCCTGGCCGTCCTCGCGGCGGGCGCCGCGTATGTGCCGGTGGACGCGGAGGACCCGGACGAGCGGGCCGAGTTGGTGTTCGGCGAGGCCGGGGTGCGGGCCGTGATCACCGCCGGGAACGCGATCGCCGTCCAGGGGGGCGAGGGCGGGCCCGCCGGGCGGCCGGGGGTCGAGCACGACGCGTGGATCATCTTCACCTCCGGTTCGACCGGCAAGCCCAAGGGCGTCGCCGTGACGCACCGCAGCGCGGCGGCCTTCGTGGACGCCGAGGCGCGGATGTTCCTCGCCGAGGAGCCGATCGGGCCCGGTGACCGGGTCATGGCGGGCCTGTCGGTGGCGTTCGACGCGTCCTGCGAGGAGATGTGGCTGGCCTGGCGGTACGGCGCCTGTCTGGTGCCGGTGCCGCGCTCGCAGGTCAGGAGCGGCGCCGACCTCGGGCCGTGGCTGGTGGAGCAGGAGATCACCGTCGTCTCGACGGTCCCGACGCTGGCCGCGCTGTGGGAGCCCGAGACCCTCAACGACGTCCGGCTGCTGATCTTCGGCGGCGAGGCGTGCCCGCCGGAGCTGGCGCAGCGGCTGGTGACCGAGGGGCGGGAGGTGTGGAACACGTACGGTCCGACCGAGGCGACGGTCGTGGCGTGCGCCGCGCTGATGACCGGCGAGGAGCCGATCCGCATCGGACTGCCGCTGGACGGCTGGGAGCTGGCCGTCGTGGACGACGCCGGCGAGCCCGTACTCATGGGCGGCACCGGGCAGTTGGTGATCGGCGGGGTCGGTCTCGCGCGGTATCTCGACGCGGAGAAGGACACCGAGAAGTACGCGCCTCTCGAATCCCTGGGCTGGGAACGGGCGTACAGGAGCGGTGACCTTGTGAAGGCCGATCCCGAGGGGCTGTTGTTCCTCGGGCGGGCGGACGAGCAGATCAAGCTGGGCGGGCGGCGCATCGAACTCGGCGAGGTGGACGCCGCGTTGCAGGCGCTGCCCGGAGTGGCCGGGGGCGCCGCCGCCGTCCGGACCGCGCGCAGCGGCAACCAGCTCCTCGTCGGCTATGTGGTGACGCAGGAGGGCTGGGACCAGGCCGCCGCCGTGGCGCGGCTGCGGACCGAACTGCCCGCCGCGCTGGTGCCGTTGCTGGCACCTGTCGATGAACTCCCCACGCGTACCTCGGGGAAGGTGGACCGCAACGCTCTGCCTTGGCCGCTGCCGGACCTGCAACTCTCGTCGGCTAAGGAGGAGTTGTACGGCACGGAAGCCTGGCTCGCCGAGCAGTGGACGGCGGTGCTGGGCGCCACCGTCACGAGCGCTTCGGACGACTTCTTCGCCATAGGCGGTGGCAGCCTGTCCGCCGCTCAGCTCACGACCCGGCTGCGCGAGCGGTACCCGACGGCGGCCGTCCTCGACATCTACCAGCAGCCGGTCCTGCGCAAACTCGCCCGCCTGCTTGAGGAGTCGGCGCAGGACGACGGCGCCGAGCGGGTCGTCGTACCGGTGCCGGTGCGCGCGCAGGTGATCCAACTCCTGGTGCTGCTGCCGCTGTTCACCCTGACGGGGCTGCGGTGGACGACGTTGCTGGCGGCCGCCGGGAATCTGCTGCCGGGGTACGCGTGGCTGCCGACGGCGCCGTGGTGGCTGATCGTCGTCCTCGCTCTGCTGCTGTTCACTCCGGCCGGGCGGCTGGCGATCGGCGCGGGCGGGGCGCGGCTGCTGCTGCGCGGGGTGAAGCCCGGCCGGTACCGGCGGGGCGGGAGCGTGCATCTGCGGTTGTGGACGGCGGAGCGGCTGGCCGAGTTCAGCGGGGCGACCTCGCTGACGGGGGCGTGGCTGGAGCGGTACGCGCGGGCGCTGGGCGCGAAGGTGGGTCCCGATGTGGATCTGCACTCCCTGCCGCCGGTGACGGGGATGCTGAAGCTGGGGCGCGGGGCGGCCGTCGAGTCGGAGGTGGACCTGTCCGGGTGGTGGCTGGACGGGGACCGGCTCGAGATCGGCGCGATCAAGGTGGGCGCGCATGCCGTCGTCGGCACGCGCAGCATTCTCTTCCCCGGGGCGCGGGTCGGGAAGCGGGCCGAGGTGGCTCCCGGGTCGGCCGTCGCGGGGCAGGTGCCGACCGGGCAGCGGTGGGCGGGTGCTCCGGCGGTGAAGCTGGGCAAGGCGAAGCGGAGCTGGCCGAAGGAGCGTCCGGCGCGCGGTACGTACTGGCGGTTCATGTACGGGGTGACGGGCGGCGCCCTCGGGCTGCTGCCGGTGGCCGCGGCTGCCGTCGCGCTGCTGGTGGTGTCGGTGTTCGTGCGGCCCGGCGGGGCGGTGTGGCCGGGTGTCCTGTACGCGCTCGTCCCGGCGACCCTGGCGTACGGGCTCGTCTACGCGTTCCTGATCCTGGCGGGCGTCCGGCTGCTGAGCGTCCGGCTCGGTGAGGGCACGTATCCGACGCACAGCCGGGTCGGGTGGCAGGCGTGGACCGTGACGCAGCTGATGGACCAGGCGCGCGAGACGCTGTTCCCGCTGTACGCGGGGCTGGTCACGCCGGTGTGGCTGCGGGCGCTCGGGATGCGGATCGGGCGGGGCGCCGAGGTGTCGACGGTGCTGGCGCTGCCGAGTCTGACGACGGTCGGTGAGGGCGCGTTCCTCGCGGACGACACCCTGACGGCGCCGTACGAACTCGGTGGCGGCTGGGTGCACATCGGGCGGGCCGAGATCGGGCGGCGGGCGTTCCTGGGGAACTCGGGGATGACGGCGCCGGGCCGGTCGGTGCCCGAGGGCGGGCTCGTCGGGGTGCTGTCGGCGACGCCGAAGAAGGCGAAGAAGGGCACCTCGTACCTGGGCCTGCCGCCGGTGAAGCTGCCGCGCAGTGCCTCGGACGGCGATCAGAGCCGGACGTACGAGCCGCCAGCGCGGCTGCTGTGGGCGCGTGGGCTGGTCGAGCTGTGCCGGATCGTGCCGGTGTTCTGCTCGGCCGGGCTCGCGGTGCTGGTCGTGGCCGCGCTGTGCCTGCTGGGTCCGTGGGCGTTCCTCGCGGGCGGCGTCGTGCTGCTGGGCGCGGGGGTGCTGGGGTCGCTGCTGGCCGTCGCCGCGAAGTGGGCGCTGGTGGGGCGGCACCGGGCCGGGGAGCATCCGCTGTGGAGCTCCTTCGTGTGGCGCAACGAGCTGGCGGACACGTTCGTCGAGGTCGTCGCCGTGCCGTGGCTGGCGAACGCGGTGCCCGGGACGGTCGTCATGACGGCGTTCCAGCGGGGGCTCGGGGCGCGGATCGGGAAGGGGGTCTGGCTGGAGTCGTACTGGCTGCCGGAGGCCGATCTCGTGACGCTCGCGGAGGGGTCGACGGTCAACCGGGGCTGTGTGCTTCAGACTCACCTCTTCCACGACCGGATCTTGCGGACGGATACTGTGGTACTCCGTGAGGGCGCCACACTGGGCCCTGGCGGAATCGTGCTGCCCGGCAGCACGATCGGGGCCCGTACGACACTGGGTCCCGCGTCGCTCGTCATGGCCGCGGAGTCCGTCCCCGACGACACCCGCTGGCTCGGCAACCCGATCGAGGCATGGCGCCCGTGAGCGCAGGCCGCTCGGTGCCCGCGGGCGACGGTTCGAGTGGCACGGCGCAGGGAGCGGACGCGGTAGTGGCAGTTCAGCAGAGAGTGGGTCCGGACCCGTACTTCCCGGACAACGGCGACCCTCGCTACCGCGTGCATCGCTACGAGATCACGCTGGACTACCGTCCCGGGCCGAACCGACTGGCCGGGACGGCACGGATCAACGCGATCGCCGGGCGGGGGGCGCTCGCCGAATTCCACCTGAACCTGGCCGACTTCCGGGTCGGCCGGGTGCGGGTCGACGGGCGTCAGGCCCAATACACCCACCGCGGTGGGCGGTTGCGGGTCCGGCCGCCCAAGTCCGTGCGGGGCGGCGCCGCGTTCACCGTCGAGGTCCACTGGTCCGGGAATCCCAAGCCGGTCAACAGCCCGTGGGGCGGGATCGGTTGGGAGGAGCTGGGGGACGGCGCGCTCGTCGCCAGCCAGCCGGTGGGGGCGCCGTCCTGGTTCCCCTGCAACGACCGGCCCGCCGACAAGGCCGCGTACCTGCTGTCCGTGACGGTGCCGTCCGCGTACTCCGTGGTCACCGGGGGGCGGTTGCTCACCCGTACGACCCGGGCCTCCACCACCACCTGGGTCTACGACCAGTCCGCGCCCACTTCCACGTACCTCGTCGGGCTCGCCATCGGTAAGTACCAGACCGTGCTGCTCGGTGACCTCGGAGTGGGCGGTGTGCCCCAACACGCGCACATTCCGGCCGAGTTGCTGCCCCGCTTCTCGCGGGACTTCGCTCGGCAGCCGGCGATGATGGAGTTGTTCCAGGAGGTGTTCGGGCCGTATCCGTTCGACGAGTACGCGGTCGTCGTCACCGAGGAAGAGCTCGATGTTCCCGTGGAGGCGCAGGGGTTGTCGCTGTTCGGCGTCAACCACGTGGACGGGAACCGGGGTTCGGAGCGGCTTGTCGCGCATGAGCTCGCCCACCAGTGGTTCGGGAACAGTGTCTCCGTCGCCGACTGGCGGCACATCTGGCTCAACGAAGGGCTCGCCAAGTACGCGGAGTGGCTGTGGTCGGAGCGGTCCGGGGGGCGTAGCGCGCATGAGCATGCTGCCGCCGCGTACCGGTTGCTGGCGTCCCTGCCGCAGGATCTTCGGCTCGCCGATCCTGGGCGGAAGAACATGTTCGATGACCGGTTGTACGAACGGGGCGGGGTGGCTGTTCATGCCATTCGGTGCGCTCTTGGGGATTCGGCGTTCTTTCCCATGCTTCGGGGGTGGGCCGGGTTGCATCGGGGGGGTGCGGTGACGACGTCCACGTTTGTCGCTCATGTGGGGCGGTTTGCCGGTGGGGCTG
>DATCQX010000321.1:0-6299 GCA_036569285.1 Streptomyces sp. | reverse complement strand
ACTTCTCCTCGACGACCGCGACGCGCTTGCCCAGTTGGGCGGCGCGGACGGCGGCGACGTAACCGCCGGGACCCGCTCCGAGTACGACGACGTCGAATCGCTCGTCCTGCTCGACCATGGTGGGGGCTTCCTCTTCCCTCGGCTCGAAGTGGCCGCCGGAAACCGTTGGCGTACGGTTTCCGGTGACCGGTTCCGAGGTCGATTCTGCTACTGAGTCGAGGTCGGACGGCGGGACGCGGCTGTCGCTTCCGTCACGTCCTTGATCGGCCGCAGCCGGTAGGTGTAGGCGTAGTCGCGGCTGGCGAAGAGCTTGAACTCGTCGTGGGTGTGGGCGCCCCAGCTGTTGTCGCCGCCGATGCCCATCTGCCGGTGGCTGACGCGCAGGACGACCTCCTTGCGCGGCGTGAGCTGGTAGTCGTGCCGCACCCCGGCGGACAGGTCCTCGGGGGTGAAGTGCGAGGCGTTGATCTCCAGGAGGGGTTCGCCGCAGACCAGCAGCCCCCTGCCCCGGCCGTCGGTGAGGGCGGCCCACCGCACGTCGGTCTTGTTGCCGTTCTCCTGCGGGCGGATGTACGGCGTCCACTGCTCGGCGACGCTTCCGCTCCAACGGCCCACGTCCGTACCGTCCTTGCGGTCCCAGTGGTTCTCCTCGGGACCCCGGCCGTACCAGTGCAGTTCGCTGAGGCGGGCGGGCAGGAACAGCAGGTTCCCCACCTCGGGGATGTACGGCAGGTTCGCCGCTCCCGGGTGCAGGGTGTGGTCGACCTTGATCTCGGCGTTGCCGAAGACGGTGTAGACGGTGGTGTACGTCGACGGCGTGGTCGTGGGCAGGGTGCCGCTGACGGTGATCTCGACGGCGCGGCCCGCGAGCCTGCGGACGGTGACGCTGTTCACCTCACGCCGGGCACCGGCGTCCCGCCAGGTCTGGTTGCGGGTGTGCTGGCCGTTGCCCTTGTCGTTGTCGGTGGGCGCCCGCCAGAAGTTGGGGGTGCCGCCGGAGACGAGGAGGGGTGAACCGCCCACGGTGTAGCCGGTGATGAGGCCGCTCGCCTTGTCGACGACGACGGTGAAGTCCTTGCCGGTGACGGTGACCTTCGCGGCGTCCTCGGTGTGGCTCAGCGCCGGAACTCCCTTGAGCGGTAGGGGAGTCACGGCCGGGCTGCCCGCGTCGAGGGGGAGCTGCACGCGGGCGACCTCGTGGCCGGACTCCGCCCAGGGGGTGGACTCCTTGAGGGTGAAGGCGAGTTGGAGGAAGTACTCGGCGCCGGGGGCGGGTTTCGCGGGAAGCTCGACCGGGACGGCGATCGCCTTGCTGGTGAGGGGCGCCACGTCGAGCTGGTCGCGGCTCAGCTTGCCCTTGCGGACGGTCTCGCCGTCCCGGACGAGGGTCCAACTCGCGTCGAACTCGCGGAGGTTGGTGAAGAGGAACTCGTTGACGAGGGTGACCGCGCCGGGGGTCGTGCCCGCGGTGGCGTTGATCTCCTGGTAGACGCGTTTGACCTCGGCGGCCTTGCCGGTGTGGCCCCGGTCGGCGGTGACGATGCCGTCGGCGACGAACGCGCCGTCGTTGGGGAAGTCGCCCCAGTCGCCGCCGTACGCGAAGTACGTCTTCTCCTTCGGCTTCACCTCGGTGCGGGTGACGGTGTCCGCGTCGAACCAGAGGCGGACGTCCTTGTCGCTGGACTGCCGTGTGGTGGAGGCGAGTTCGGCGGCGGTGAGGGCGCGGGCGTAGACGTGGGCGCGGCGGATCGTGCCGATGAACTCGCGGGTGTGGTTGTCGGTGTCGTTGGCGAGCGCGAGGGGCGCGGTGTTGCTCGCGGGTCGGCGGGTCGTCGTCCGTGTGGCGCGTGCGACGCCGTCGGCGTAGAGCGTGAGGGTGCCCGTGTCGGCGTCGAAGACTCCCGCGACGTGGTGCTCGCGGCCGGCCCAGTCGGCGGGCAGGGCCCAGTTCGCGCTGACCCACTGGCCGCCGCCGTAGATGAAGAACTCCAGTGTCTCGTCGCTCTGTTTGAGCGCGTACTGGGTGTCGCCCTTGGCGATGATCGGCTGCTGGTAGCCGGTGACGCGCGGGGTGATCCAGGCTTCGAGGGTGAGGGAGCCGGTGAGGTCGAGGCCGGGGTGGCGGGGGAAGACGGTGGCGCCGAAGACGCCCTTGTCGCGGTCGAACGTCCCGGCGGACGACATGAGTTCGGCGCGGAGCTTCAACGGGCCGGTCTCGGTGAGGAGTTGGCGGACCGGGGTGGGCTCGGTGAGGGACTGGTCGACGAAGTCCCAGATCCAGCCGCCCTGCAGGACGTCGTGCCGGCGTACCAGGTCCCAGTAACTGGTGAGGTTTCCGGTGGAGTTGCCCATGGAGTGCGCGTACTCGATCATCACGTACGGCCGGGTGTCGCCGGTGTCCTTGGCGCGGGCCTCGACGCGGGAGGGCGAGTCGTACATCTCGGAGCGGATGTCGCTGATGCCGGGGCGGTCGTCGCCCTCGTACTGGACGACGCGCGTCGTGTCGTAGGACTTGATCCAGTCGTGCATGTTCACGAACGTCCGCCCGCCGCCCGCCTCGTTGCCGAGGGACCAGATGACGACGGAGGCGTGGTTCTTGTCGCGGTGCACCATGTTCTGGGCGCGGGCGACGCAGGCCGCGCTCCAGTCGGGGTGGTCGCCGGGGTACTGGTCGCGGATGCCGTGGGTTTCGAGGTTGGTCTCGTCGACGAGGTACAGGCCGTATTCGTCGGCGAGTTCGTACCAGTGCGGGTTGTTCGGGTAGTGGGAGGTGCGGACGGAGTTGATGTTGAGCTGTTTGATCAGCTTCATGTCCCTGACGAGGTCCGCGCGGGTGAGGGCGGTGCCGCGTTCGGGGTGCATCTCGTGGCGGTTGGTGCCCCGGAAGGAGACCGGCTTGCCGTTGATGCGCATCAGGCCGTCCTTGAGCGCGAACTCGCGCAGGCCGACGCGGTGCGAGACGGTCTCGACGACTTTCCCCGCCGGGTCCCGGAGTTGGAGAACTGCCGTGTAGAGGTAGGGGTGTTCGGCGGACCACAGGCGCGGGGCGGGGACGGCCTTCGCGGCGGTCACGGTGACGTCCTCGCCGGGGGCCGTCACGTCGACGCGCTGGCTGAGGGGGCGTGGCCACACGGGGTGCCGCCGGGCGTCGTACAGCATCGTGTCGACGGTGTAGGCGCCCTTCGTGCCGTCATAGGCGCGGACGCTCGCGGTCACCTTCAGGTCGGCTGTCGTGTGACCGTTCGCGAGGGGGGTGTCCAGCTTGAAGTCGCGCAGGTGGACGGGCGGGGTGGAGTAGAGGTAGACCGAGCGGAAGATGCCGCTCAGCCGGATCATGTCCTGGTCCTCCAGCCAGTCGCCGTCCGAGTAGCGGTAGACCTCGACGGCGATCTGGTTGGTGCCCGGTCTCAGGTGAGGTGTGATGTCGTACTCGGCGGGGGTGTAGGAGTCCTCGCTGTAGCCGACGAGCTGCCCGTTGATCCACACGTAGTGGGCGGACTTGACGCCCTCGAAGTGCAGGAAGGTGCGCCGCCCCGACCAGTCGCGCGGGACGGTGAAGGTGCGGCGGTACTGGCCGACGGGGTTGTAGCGGGTGGGGGCGGCGGGCGGCTGGGGGTTCTCGCCGAGGCCGTTGGGACCCCACCAGGGGTAGGTGATGTTGACGTAGATCGGGAAGTCGTAGCCGTGCCGCTGCCAGACCGAGGGGACCGGGATCGTCTCCCAGTCCCGGTCGTCGAGGTCGGTGCGGTGGAAGTCCTCGTCCCGGTCCTCGGGGCGGTCCGCGTACGCGAACTTCCACTTCCCGTCGAGGCTTTGGCGGTACGGGGAGCGGGTGCGGTCGGCTTTCAGCGCCGCCGTGAGGCCGTCGTAGGGCATCAGGGTGGTGTGCGGGGGCTGGGTGCCCACGCGGAAGGTGTCGATGCGGCCGTTCCACTCGGGTTGCACGGTGTCCGCAGCCGTCGCTCTGGCGCGGGACGTGCCGGCCGAGGACGTCGACAGGGCGAGCGCGCCCAGGACGGCGGCGGAGCCCTCCAGGAGCCGGCGGCGGCTGACCACCGGGCGCCGGGGGTCCGTCGGGAGCGGCGAGTGCGGGTGCGGGTGCGGCATGGCCGTGACCTTCCTCGGTCCTCCGTGCCCCGTCCCGGGCACGTCAGTTCCTGTCGGATACTGTTGCCGAACCGAACAGCGGCACGTTTCACTGACGATCCGTCAATTCACCCCGTCTCCGGACGGATCGCCGCGCAGACGTGGGAGCACTGCTGGTGAAACGGTTACTCCTGAGCCAGCCACACCCTAGGTCCCGCGTACAGGTGAAGCAATCACCCTGTAAGGCTTTGTGCAATTCTGATTGACCGGAACATCACCTTCACAGCGCGTCCGGGGACGTCACGATCCTCAGCGCCACCGCCGCCCCGATCAGTACACGTCCCTCATGTACCGCTTCTCCGCAGCCAGTTGCTTCACGTACGCCGCCGACTCGGCCTCGGTCATACCGCCGTGGAGCGTCGCGATCTCCCGCAGGGCCCGGTCCACGTCCTTGGCCATGCGGGAGGCGTCGCCGCAGACGTAGAGGCGGGCGCCGTCGTGGAGCCAGGTCCAGAGGGCGGGGCCGTGTTCGCGCATGCGGTCCTGGACGTAGAGCTTGGCGCGCTGGTCGCGGGAGAAGGCGGTGTCGAGGCGGGTGAGGGTGCCGTCGGAGAGGAGGGCGGTCAGGTCGTCCTCGTAGTAGAAGTCGGTGGAGCGGCGCTGTTCGCCGAAGAAGAGCCAGTTGGGGGCGTGGTGGCCACGGGCGCGGCGTTCGTGGAGGAAGCCGAGGAAGGGGGCGATACCGGTACCGGGGCCGATCATGATCGCGGGGACGCCGGGTTCGGCGGGCGGGCGGAAGTGGGGGGAACGCCGCACGTGGAGGGGGACCTCTGTGCCGGGTTCGGCGTCGGCGAGGAAGGGCGAGCAGACGCCCTGCCGGGGGTGGCCCTCGCGGTTCTCGTAGCGGACGACGGAGACGGTGAGGGAGACGAGGTGCGGGTCGGTGAGGGGGCTGGACGATATGGAGTACAGGCGCGGACGGAGCCGGCCCATGACGTCCGCCCACTCCTGCGCGTCCGCCTCGATCCCGAACTCGGCGGCCACGTCCACGGCTTGCCGCCCCCAGCACCACTTCGCCAGCTCGTCCTTGTTGTCGGGCCGCAACAGCTTGCGCAACTCGCGCGGGTCACGGGTCCGTTCGGCGACGAACCGGAGCAGGGAGGGGGTGACGCGGGTGATGTCGAGGTGCCGGGAGAGAGCCTCGTCGAACGGGACCTGGTTCCCTTCGACGCGGACGACGGTGTCGGCGTCCAACCCTGTGACGGTCAGCCACTCCTTGACCAGGTCGGGGGAGTTGAGCGGGCGGACGCCGAGGGCGTCGCCGGTCTCGTAGACGAGGGGTACGTCGCTGTCCCGTGTGTCGAACGTGAAGCGGCGGACTTCCTTGGCTGAACCGGGGCCGCTCAGGCGGGTGTTGCCAATAAGGCGGCCGATGGCGGTGGGGCGGCTCGGGCGGGTTGCGGCAACTGGCCCGGCCGCGAAGGGCATGGGGGACGTCGCGGAAATCGACGGCACTTCAGTGGTCTGGGGCGCCTCGGTCGTCGAGGGTGCTTCCGTGACCGTCAGCGCCCCCAGCACCCGGTCCAGCCACTCCCCCGCCCGCGTCTCGTAGTCCGGCTCGCAGTCGACGCGCGGAGCCAACCGCACCGCGCCCAACTCGTCGAGCCGGTCGTCGAGTCGGCGCCCGTGTCCGCAGAAGTCGTCGTACGACGAGTCCCCGAAGGCGAGGACCGCGTACCGGCGCCCCTCCAAGCGGCCCGCGTCGGGTGCGGCGAGGCCCGTCCAGAAGCCGGCGCCGTTGTCGGGGGCGTCGCCGTCTCCGAAAGTGCTCGTGATGAGGAGGAGGTCGGCGTCGGCGGGGAGGGCGGCCGGGTCGGCCTGGTCCATCTCGACGAGGGACGCGGCGTGTCCGCCTTCGGTGAGGCGCGCGGCGGTCGCGGTGGCGAACTCCTCGGCGTTACCGGTCTGCGAGGCCCACAGGATGACAACCTGCCGAAGAGCGGAAGGTGTCGGGGCGGTCGTCCGCGAATACAGGCCTGCGAGCGTGCCGTTGACCCACAGGGCGTGCTCGGGGCTGAACGGCGCGTCCGGCGGCAGCACCGGGACGCCGGGGTCGCCCGCCGGGATCGCGGCGAGGAATCCGAGCAGGTACTGCCGTTCACGCTCGCTGAGCACGGGTGGCGGGGTGGGGGCCAGGCCGAAGAGAGAGGCGG
>DATCQX010000320.1:0-18042 GCA_036569285.1 Streptomyces sp. | reverse complement strand
AGGACCCGGACGCCGGGCACTACATCGCGCGCGGGTGGGACGAGTGCCTCGCCGTCCTGGACCGCCTCGAAGCGGCCCTCGTGGAGCCCGACCCGGAAGCCGACCCCTGCCTCGCCACCGGCGCCGGCTGGATCGCCGAGGAGGCCCTCGCCACCGGCCTCCTGTGCTTCCTGCTGTTCCCGGACGAGCCGGTGACGGCCCTGCGCCGCGCCGCCTGCTCCTCCGGGGACTCCGACTCCATCGCCTGCCTCACCGGCGCCTTCGCGGGCGCGTACGCGGGCGCCGACGCGTGGCCCAGCGAGTGGGCGGACCGGGTCGAGTACGGGAGCGAGCTGGTGACGCTGGGGGCGCTGTGGGACTGACGCGCGGGGTGTGCCGGAGCGGGGTTCACACCAGGGTGATCGTGTCGCCCTTCACCGTGATCTCCTTCGCGGGCAGCGGGCGAGGGGCCGGGCCGCCCTTCACCGCGCCGTCGGCGATGCTGAACATGCTCTTGTGACAGGGGCAGTCGATGGTGCCGTCCGTGACAGTGGCGACCGTGCAGCCCTGGTGGGTGCAGACGGCGGAGAAGGCCTTGAACTCGCCCTTCACCGGCTGGGTGACGACCACCTTCTGCTCCTTGAAGATCTTGCCGCCGCCCACCGGGATGTCCGAGGTCTTGGCGAGGTCGGTGGCGCCCGAGGAGGAGCCGCCACCGTCGCCGGAGCCACCACAGGCTGTCGTGAGCGCCACCGCGCTCGTCGTCATCAGGGACGTCAGGAGGACCGTGCGGCGGGTCGCGGGGAGCGTCATGGGCGTCATCCTGGCACCGAAGGGTGGCAACGAGAAGCAACCGGGACGGAGTGGCACAAAGGTGCTGGACGTCTCAGGGGGCGGGCGGGCGCGCCGTTGTCAGTGGCGCTGATTACGCTGGACGGTCCAGAGCGTGGTGGAGCAGCGAGGAGCGGTGGCGTGGCGGTACGAGGGGTCGTCCGGTCGGGCGAGGGCGATACCGGGGAGGCGGGGCGGCGGGTCCGTGGCCTGCTGATCCGCGCCGAGGGGGGCGTCCAGTGAGGACCGCGCTCGTCATCGGAACCGGGCTGATCGGGACGTCCGTCGCCCTCGCCCTCGTCCAGCGCGGGGTCGTCGTCCATCTCGCGGATCACGATCCGGGGCAGGCGCGGACGGCCGCGGCGCTGGGGGCCGGGACCGACGAGGTGCCGGACGGCGCCGTCGACCTCGCCGTCGTCGCCGCGCCGCCCGCGCATGTCGCCGGGGTGCTCGCGGACGCCATGCGGCGGGAGGTCGCGTACGGCTATGTCGACGTCGCCAGCGTCAAGGGCGGGCCTCGGAGGGAACTGGAGGGGCTCGGGCTGGATCTCTCGCGGTATCTCGGGACGCATCCCATGTCCGGGCGGGAGAAGTCCGGGCCGCTCGCCGCGTCCGCCGAGTTGTTCGAGGGGCGGCCGTGGGTGCTGACGCCTACGCGTGACACCGACACGGAGGTGTTGAACCTCGCGCTGGAGTTGGTGTCGCACTGTCGGGCCGTGCCGGTCGTCATGGACGCGGACGCGCACGATCGGGCTGTCGCGCTCGTCTCGCACATGCCCCATCTGGTGTCCAGCCTCGTCGCCGCTCGGCTGGAGCATGCCGAGGAGTCCGCCGTGCGGCTCTCCGGTGGGGGGATCCGGGACGTCACTCGGATCGCCGCGTCCGATCCCCGGATGTGGATCGACATCCTGTCCGCGAATCCCGGGCCTGTGGCGGAGCTGCTGTCGGACGTCGCCGCGGATCTCGACGAGACCGTGCGGGCCTTGCGGGCGCTGGAGTCCGGGGACGCCGAGAAGCGGGAGATCGGGGCGGCCGGGATCGAGGACGTGCTGCGGCGGGGGAACGCCGGGCAGGTGCGGGTGCCCGGGAAGCACGGGTCCGCGCCTCGGGTGTACGAGGTCGTGGCCGTGCTGATCGACGACCAGCCGGGGCAGCTGGCCCGGATCTTCGCGGATGCGGGGCGGGCCGGGGTCAACGTCGAGGACGTGCGGATCGAGCATGCGACGGGGCAGCAGGCCGGGCTCGTCCAACTCATGGTCGAGCCGAAGGCCGCGCCACCGCTGTCGGCGGCTTTGCGGGAACGCGGCTGGTCGGTCCGCCAGTAGGATTTCGCCCCCGCCGCCCCTACCCGTCCCATCCCCCAGGGGCTGCCGCCCCTTCGACCCCGCCGAGCCAGGGGCTCCGCCCCTGGAACCCGGGTGGGTGGGGATCGGCCCTGAAGGGGCCTCGTCCTCAAACGCCGGACGGGCTGGAGGGTGCTGGGCGGCGGGTAAGGGGGCTGCCGCCCCCCAGACTCCTGCTCCGGCCCTGGACGGGCCTCGTCCTCAAACGCCGGACCGGCTGTTGGTGTGGGTGGGCTCTCCGTGGTTGCCCGGTGCCCGGGCAGGCTGGTAGCGCTCACCCAGTAACCTTGTGCCGGGCGTTCTCGTCGCCCCCATACCCACCGCCATGCACCAGGAAGGTGTCTCCCCGTGGAAAACGGCGCCGCCCAGCCCGTGATCGTTGCTATCGACGGTCCCTCCGGCACTGGGAAGTCGAGCACGTCGAAGGCTGTGGCCGGGGAGCTCGGGCTGAGTTATCTGGACACGGGGGCCCAGTACCGGGCGATCACGTGGTGGATGGTCAGCAATGGGATCGATATCGAGGATCCGTCGGCTGTCGCGGCTGTCGCCGGGAAGGCGGAGATCGTTTCGGGGACGGATCCGGCCGCGCCGACCATTCATGTCGACGGAGTCGATGTCGCCGGGGCGATCCGGACGCAGGACGTGACGTCCAAGGTGAGCGCGGTGAGCGCGGTGCCGGAGGTGCGGGCGCGGATCACCGAGTTGCAGCGGTCCATCGCGGCGGGGGCCGAGAAGGGGATCGTCGTGGAGGGGCGGGACATCGGGACCACCGTTCTGCCCGACGCCGATGTGAAGATTTTCCTCACCGCGTCGGCCGAGGCGCGTGCCGCGCGGCGCAGTGGGGAGCTGGGGAAGGGCACTGACGTCGCGGCTACGCGCGAGGCGCTGATCAAGCGGGACGCCGCGGACTCCAGCCGGAAGACCTCGCCGCTCGCGAAGGCGGACGACGCGGTCGAGGTGGACACCACCGAGCTGACGTTGGCGCAGGTCATCGAGTGTGTCGTGAGCCTCGTCGAGGAGAAGCGGTCCGGGAAGTGAGAACCACCTCGAAGGCCACGCCTTCCAAGGCCGAGGTGCCCTCGCAGAGAGGCGCCGAGGTCGGGCGGCGGATCGGTGTCGGGCTGATGTACGGGCTGTGGAAGCCCAGGGTGCTCGGCGCGTGGCGGGTGCCGGCCAGTGGGCCGGTGATCTTCGCCGTCAACCATTCGCACAACATCGACGGTCCGATGGTGATGGGCGTCGCGCCCCGCCCGACGCACTTCCTGATCAAGAAGGAAGCGTTCGTCGGCCCCCTCGACCCCTTCCTCCTGCGCATCGGCCAGCTCAAGGTGGACCGCGAGTCCACCGACCGTGGCGCCGTCACGCAGGCCGTCAGCGTCCTGGAGAACGGCGGCGTCCTCGGGATCTTCCCCGAGGGCAGCCGGGGTGAGGGAGACTTCGCGGCGCTGCGGGCGGGCCTCGCCTACTTCGCCGTCCGGGGGAACGCCCCCATCGTCCCCGTGGCCGTCCTGGGAAGTTCTGAGCGGCAGGGACGGTTGCTCAAGGGGCTGCCGCCGCTGCGCTCCCGCGTCGACGTCGTCTTCGGCGACCCCTTCGACGCGAGCGACGGCACCGGCCGCCGCACCCGCAAGGCTCTCGACGAGGCCACCGAACGCATCCAGAAGCAGCTCACAGCGCACCTGGAAAACGCCAAGCGCCTCACCGGGCGCTAGGCGACACTTAGTAGTGGATCAGCCTAAAAACGGCATCCACCGATCACCACGATGAACGAGGTACGGAACTTCATGAACGACGACAACCACTCCGAGTACGAGCACGGAGCGCTCGGTGACGCCGAGTACGCGGAGTTCATGGAGCTTGCCGCGGAAGAGGGCTTCGACGTCGAGGACGTCGAGGGGGCCATCGAGGAGGCCGGGCACGGGCCGCTGCCGGTGCTGGCCGTGGTCGGGCGGCCGAACGTCGGCAAGTCGACGCTCGTCAACCGGATCATCGGCCGCCGCGAGGCCGTCGTCGAGGACAAGCCGGGGGTGACCCGCGACCGCGTCACCTATGAGGCCGAGTGGGCCGGGCGGCGTTTCAAGGTCGTCGACACCGGCGGCTGGGAGCAGGACGTCCTCGGCATCGACGCGTCGGTGGCCGCGCAGGCCGAGTACGCGATCGAGGCGGCCGACGCCGTCGTCTTCGTCGTGGACGCCAAGGTCGGCGCGACGGACACCGACGAGGCCGTCGTCCGGCTGCTGCGCAAGGCCGGGAAGCCCGTCGTGCTGTGCGCGAACAAGGTGGACGGCCAGAGCGGCGAGGCGGACGCCGCGTACCTGTGGTCGCTGGGCCTCGGGGAGCCGCACCCCGTCTCCGCGCTGCACGGCCGGGGCACCGGCGACATGCTGGACTCCGTCCTGGAGGCGCTCCCGGAGGCGCCGGAGCAGTCCTTCGGCGCCGCTGTCGGCGGTCCCCGGCGGATCGCGCTGATCGGGCGCCCCAACGTCGGCAAGTCCTCGCTGCTGAACAAGGTGGCGAACGAGGAGCGCGTCGTCGTCAACGAGCTGGCCGGCACCACCCGTGACCCGGTCGACGAGCTGATCGAGCTGGGCGGCGTCACCTGGAAGTTCGTCGACACGGCCGGTATCCGCAAGCGGGTGCACCTCCAGCAGGGCGCCGACTACTACGCCTCGCTGCGCACCGCCGCCGCCGTCGAGAAGGCCGAGGTGGCCGTCATCCTCATCGACGCCTCCGAGTCGATCTCCGTGCAGGACCAGCGGATCGTCACCATGGCCGTCGAGGCCGGGCGCGCCATCGTCGTCGCCTACAACAAGTGGGACACGCTCGACGAGGAGCGGCGCTACTACCTGGAGCGGGAGATCGAGACGGAGCTGGGGCAGGTCGCCTGGGCGCCGCGCGTCAACGTCTCCGCGCGGACCGGGCGGCACATGGAGAAGCTGGTCCCGGCGATCGAGACGGCCCTCGAGGGCTGGGAGACGCGCGTGCCGACCGGGCGGCTGAACGCCTTCCTCGGCGAGCTGGTCTCCGCGCACCCGCACCCGATCCGCGGCGGCAAGCAGCCCCGGATCCTGTTCGGCACCCAGGCCGGGACGAAGCCGCCGCGCTTCGTGCTGTTCGCGTCCGGCTTCATCGAGGCGGGTTACCGCCGGTTCATCGAGCGTCGGCTGCGCGAGGAGTTCGGGTTCGAGGGGACGCCGATCCACATCTCGGTGCGGGTGCGGGAGAAGCGCGGCAAGAAGAAGTAGACGGTCGCAGCACGAAGGGGCGGCTCTTTCGGGAGCCGCCCCTTTCGTGTGCCCTCAGTACCCCCTGCGCGGCCCCGGGGGCAGGGCCGCCGGGATGTGCTGCATGCCCGCGTACTGGTACGACGGCTGCTGCTGGCCCAGCGTCCCCACACGCTGCCACTGCCCCTGCTGCCGTGCGCTCTGGGCGCCCGCGCTGTAGGCGCTGTAGGAGCCGCTGTACGACCCCGCGTAGCCCCCGCTGTACCCGCCGCCGTGCTGTCCGGGCCCGCTCCCGAACGCCGTGAACCCCAGCCCCTCCTCCCCGCTCCGGTCGCCCGGCAGCGCCCGGAAGGACTTGACGTACTCGGCGTAGAGCGCGTCGTAGATCGGGGTGGCCGACTGCGGGTCCTGTCCCTGGCGGGCGGACGGGATCGCGGTGTGGGACGGCCACAGGGAGGTGTCGTATGTGTGCACGTAGGTCCCAACGACCCGGACGGGCAAGGGATGCGGTGGGGCAGGTGTGAGCGGGGTGAGGCTCAGGTGCCCGCGAGGGGCAGCGCCGCCGCCACCAACTGGCCGTTCGCCGCGGCCTTGTCGAGCGCGTCGCGCAGGAGGTCCTCGCGGGGCTGACGGCCGATGGAGCCGACCGGCGCGGCGAACATCAGCACCTGCTGGTGCTTGTTGGCGGCGGCCCGCCAGCCGTCGGTGACCTGGAGCGGCTGGTGCGCCTGCCACCAGGCCGCCGGCTGGGAGCCGTTCGGGCCGGGCTGGAGGATCGCGTGCAGTTGGCCGACGGCGAGCAGCACCGACCAGCCGCGCCGCACCGGCGGCACCTCGTCGAGGTCGGCCACCGGCAGGAAGCCCTGCTCGACCAGGAGCGGCAGGAAGTCGTCCCCCGGGCCCTGCGAGCCGGGGCGCGCGATGGGGGCGGTCGGCTCGACGACGAGCGCGGGGTGCAACTCGCCCGCGATCAGGACGAGTCCGCTCGTCACCCCGAGGACGGCCTGCTCCGGCGCGGGCTTCGCGGGCTCGGGGGCGTTGCCGTTGATGGAACGGACGGCGCCCTGGAGCTGCTCCTCGGTCACCTGGACGACCTGCGAGGGCAGGCAGCCGGCGTGGGCGAAGGCGAGGACGGCGGTCTCGTCACCGACGAACAGGACGGTGCTGGTGCGCTCGTGCTCGGAGTCGCCCGGGGTGCGGCAGGACGTGCAGTCGTAGCTGCCGGGGGCGTTGTCTCCGGTGAGCAGCCGGTCGGCTTCTTCGTCGCCGATCTCGGTGCGTACCTCGTCGCTGACGTCGAGCATGCGCGGCACGGTGGCTCCCTCGGGATGCGGTGTCGGGGTGGGTCCCCGGCTCATTCAGACTCAACGGGCGAGCTGTGGTGGGAGTCACGCACCTTCGAGGACTGAACGGGGGTGCCGTACAAGGTTGGTCACTTTGGGCTTCCGTTCGGACACTCATGGTCAAGTAACAGGCGGGTTACGGGTGTTGGTTCCGTGAGGTGACTCACAGGGCGCTCTGGTTCATGGTCGACAAATACTGACATGGCGGGATGTCAAGGCCGTTCAATCGAATTTGTTACCTGCGGTAACCCTTAAGTGGCCTGCGAAAACAGGCAGTTGGTTGCTAACGGCTCGTCAGGGCTCCTAGATTCCTCCGCCGGTGCACCGAGCACCATCCGGGATCCGTACGCCGGCCGCGCTGGGACAGACAGCGCGCCGAAGCATCACGTCGGCGCACGGGGGGCGGAACGCGATATCGACGTCCAGACGTGGATAGCGTCCCGCTCGTCAGGGGGAACCGGGTCCGTAGAGAGGGAACTTCATGTCCGAGTGTGCCGATAACACCCGCCGCGCCCGCACCACCGCTGTCCTCGCCGGGGCAGTGCTTCTCGCCCCCCTCGGTCTGCTGGCCACGAGCGGCAACGCCGCCGCGGCCGACAGCGGGGTGTGGGACCGGATCGCCAAGTGCGAGAGCGGCGGCGACTGGCACATCAACACCGGCAACGGCTACTACGGGGGCTTGCAGTTCTCCGCCTCCACCTGGCGCGCGTACGGCGGTACCGCGTACGCGTCGACGGCCGACCAGGCCTCCAGGGCGCAGCAGATCGCCGTCGCCACCAAGGTTCAGGCCGGGCAGGGCTGGGGGGCTTGGCCTGTGTGCTCGGCCCGGGCCGGGGCGTACGGGAGCGCGCCGTCGGGGTACGGATCGGGGGCTTCGGGCTCCGGATCGTCCGGGTCTTCCGGCTCCGGCTCCGGCTCTGGCTCGGTGAAGAAGTACAAGAGCGACAGCTCTTACAAGAGTGGTGCGTCCA
Source organism: Streptomyces sp. (assembly GCA_036569285.1). Lineage (GTDB taxonomy): Bacteria > Actinomycetota > Actinomycetes > Streptomycetales > Streptomycetaceae > Streptomyces. Next base: position 10,351 of record DATCQX010000320.1, on the reverse strand, counting down.
AGAAGAGCGGCTCCTCGAACCGGAGTTCGGGTTCTTCCGGTGTCTCGGGCACCAACTCGGCGCCGGGGCGGTCCTCGGAGCACGCCGCGCGCGGGACCGTCCGTGCGACGCCGGGGGCGAACTACACCGTCCGGGCGGGGGACACGCTCAGCGCGATCGCCGAGCGGAACGGGACGACGTGGGGGCGGCTGTACTCGGCCAACAAGGCCGTCATCGGGGGGAATCCTGATCTGATCCTGCCTGGGCAGCGGTTGCTCGTCTGAGCCGGCCGTCTGTCCGGGGGCTGGGCCTCATCCGGTGAGCCGACCGGGTGGGGCCCCCGCCGTGTCCGGTGCGGTGGGGTGAGAGTGGTGTTTACGGTGACGCGATGGGTGTTGTCGTGTCTTTGCTGGCGGCGTTGTTGCCGTTGACGGGTGTTGCCGCTCCTGCCGGGGCGTCCGGTGGGGCTTCTTTCGGGGCTCCGCCGCCTCCGGCGTCCGGGCCCGCTCGGGCGCCCGTGTCGTACGTCTGCGCCCGGGACGGCTGGCCCTGGTCCTGTGTCGCCGACTGCGAGAGCGGGGGGCGTTGGGACGCGAACACCGGTAACGGGTATTACGGCGGGCTTCAGTTCTGGGCGTCCACCTGGGAGGAGTTCGGCGGGCTCGGGTACGCGCCGCGTGCGGATCTCGCCACGCGGGAGCAGCAGATCGCCGTCGCGCAGGAGGTGTTGGCCGCGCAGGGGTGGGAAGCGTGGCCCGAGTGTTCCGCGCGGTACCGGCTGAAGGGGCGGATGCACACCGTGAAGTCCGGCGACACGCTCTCCGGGATCGCCGCCAAGTACCGGATCAAGGGCGGGTGGCGGGCGTTGTACCGGGCCAACGCGGAGGTCGTGGGGCCGCATCCGGACCGGCTCAACGTCGGCACATTGCTGGTGTTGCCGGGGGCGAGGGGCCGGTCGCTTTCTCCGGGCGCCTTCGGTCCGCCGCTGCGGTAGGTGCCGTTTCGATCTCGCTGTGGGTCAAGTGCCTTCTGCCGGACGGTCGTTGGCTGCAAGATGCCTTCGAACAGTCAATCGACGTCCACACCTGGCGGTGCATCAGATGACCCTCCGGAAGACCACCCGACGCGCTGCGGGGGCCGCTGCGGTCGCCCTTGTCCTCACTCTCTCCGCGTGCAGTGGCGATGACGACGACAAGCAGGCCCGCGCGACACCGTCCCCGTCCCCGTCGGCGACCCGGCCCACAGCCCCTGCGGACACCGCCGCCGCCGAGCAGGCCATCCGCACCAACTGGGCCAAGTTCTTCGCCCCCACGACCACCGCCAGAGCGAGACAGGCCCTCCTGGAGAACGGCAGGCTCCTCGCGGGCGCCCTCCAGTCCTACGACACGGACACCTCGGCCCACGGAACCGTCCAGATCAAGAAGATCACCTTCAACTCGGCGAAGCGGGCCACCGTCACCTACACCCTGGCCGACACTCCGAAGGACCGCACCGGCACGTCCGTCGAGCAGGCCGGCATCTGGAAGATTTCCGCCGGGACGCTGTGCGGATTGCCGAAGCCGACGGGTGGGCCGACTGCGGCGGGGGTGCCGGTGTGTTGAGGCGGGGGTGGGGTTCGCGGGGGCGGCCGGTGGGCTTGAACTGGGCTGGCGGGGTTGGCCCGGAGGGGGGATGGGAACGCATACGCGCCGGGATCGGAGGGGCCCTGTGTCGGCGCTGATGAGGAGTCCCTGGCGGATGCCGCGCGGAATCTAGTGGGCGCAGGGGGCTGAGCGGTGTGGTTGGTGAAGTGGGCAGTTGGCGTGCGAGCTGTTCGGCCGGCGGGCCAGTTCCGTGTGGCTGAGGACAGACGCTCACGGGCTCCCTTGCCGAGGCGCTGCCCGCCGGAACCGGAGCCAGGGTTGAGGGCGGGCCGAGCTGGGAGGCCGGCCGCGTGGCTGCGAGCAGCCGCGCCGTGCTCCTCCTCATCCGCAGCCGTGTACCCCGGCGCGACGGATGGGGGTGCCGGTGGTTGTGAGCCGCGCCTGTCGCGATCGGGCGGGCACGTCGGCAGCGGCTGTTTCGACTTCGGGCATCAGGCCGACGGCCCGCACGGCTTCACCGCCTGACGGACGCCACGCCACTCCAACGGTGGGCAGTCGCGCCGACTCGGTCACCCATGCCCCTTGGGGAGCGCTCCTTTCCTGGCTCTCGGTCAGTTCGTGTTCGGCAGGGCTGTGGGCCGGTCGCGCTGTGGCCCCTGCCACCGGCTCCGGTCTTCGGTGCGGGAGGTGTGGAGTCGGTGTGTATTTCTTAGGGGGTGTCAGGTAGGGGGGTAGGGGTGAATGTGGGGCGGGAATTGGGGGATTTCCTGGGGGGCGTGAGGGGTGCAGGAATTGCGTTCGAATATGGCTGGAACCGCTCGTTTGTGTGACGGGGGCGGGTCGAAACACGGTGTGTGATGCTGTGACAGAAGCGTGACCATAAGGGGGAACTCGGGGTTCACGCGAGGGGAGCGGCGGGCCTAGCGTGGCGGTATGGCACCGATTCCCGCTCCCGCAGAGGAGCCCCAGGACAACCCGGAGGACTACGTAGGACTCGACGCCGTGGACGCCGAAGAGCGGGCCCGGCAACGGGGGTGGTCGTCCGTCAGGACCCTGCCGCCCGGTGCGATCATCACCATGGAGTACCGGGTGGGCCGCCTCAACTTCGAGGTCCGTGAGGGACAGGTGGCTCGCGCCTGGAAGGGCTGAGAGGCGGTACGACGACGGCGCCGGCCCCCTGTGCGGAACAGGGGGCCGGCGCCGTCGTCGTCAGGAGCCAGGTCGTGCGTACCGTGCGCTCACGTGCCGGGGCGGGCCGCCGACGCCGTCGTCCCGCGGGGAAGGCGGTCGGCGTGCGGGGGGCGGCGGCTGCCGACCGGGGTGACCGGCGTGCGCTCGCCGCGCGTGCTGTGCGGGCCCGGCGCGAGGTAGGCCGGGGCTCTCGGCGGGCGCGGCATGCCGAGCGGCGCCTTCTCCAGGTCGACGACCTTGCGGGGCGGCGCCAGCGAGACGGGCACGGTGACGGGTGTCGACGGGCGCCCCGCGGCCCTGCGGCGCTCGCGCAGCCGCTCGCGCAGATTCAGCAGCCACACCTCCGCGTGGGCGATCAGCGGTTCGCACCACGGCAGAGCGAGCAGCACCAGCAGCCCGGCGGCCCAGCCGAGCAGGACGTCGCTCAGCCAGTGCGTACCGAGGTAGACGGTGGTCAGCCCGACTCCCAGCGACACCACCGCGGACACCGCCGACAGCCAGCGGCGGGCGCGCGGGGTGGACGCCAGATACGCCAGAATTCCCCAGGTCACGACCGCGTTGGCGGTGTGGCCGCTGGGGAATATATCGCCGCCGAGCCCCATCTCGTTCGAGCCGACGGTCGTCGCGTAGTGCGGGCCCAGCCGGCCCATCCCGATCTTCGCGGCGCCGACCGTGATGTTCAGCAGCAGCAGTGAGGCGCCGAGGGTGAGCAGGGGGCGCAGCGTGTGCTGGCGCCACGAACGCCAGCCGAGCCAGGCCGCCACCATCACCGCGGTCGGGCCTCGCTGGCCGAGGACGACGTAGTAGTCGAGGAAGGCGTGGACCGACGGCCACTGCTGGTAGGGCCGGAAGAACATGACCTGCCAGTCGAACCGCACCAGCCACGAGGTCGTCACCACGAGCCAGACGATCGCCAGGTAGAAGGCGAGCGTCCCGGCGAGCAACCCGATCCGGTGCCGGCTCATCTTCGGCACGCTGGTGTGTGCCGGCCGCTCCGGCTCACGGTCCAACCTGGCGAACATCCGGTCCAGGCGTGTGGGGTTTCGTTCGGTACGCACCCAATCGACGTTACAGCGAGTGAGTGTGGGCGCTCCGCAAATCCACGGCTTTGTGATGACGATGTGATGTGGGATTGCTCTCAAGAGCAGGTTTATTTCCTGAGAATCCGCTATCGGGTCTGTGCCTTCCCTCAATTATCTTGATCACTTCGTGTTCCAGGTTTATCACTGTTTATTAATTCGTTCACCGAGAGGCGGCGGAGAATTCGCTCGACGCTCACCGTTGCCCGGAGGATGGCCGGAATTGGATGGACATGTCGCTGGTGGCGTGGTGACGATGGGGCCGCGATCATGCCTTGGGGGACAGAGGGAGGGGAGATGATCGAGGCGTTACGGACACTGGATCTCGGGCCGGTGGTGCCGTCCGACGGGGACCTGTGCGCGGTGGTCTATGTCCAGCGGGGGGAGGTGAGAGTGTCCCAGGCCGGATATGAAGCGGCGCTGCGGACGCGGGACTTCGCGCTGTGCGACTTGCGGACCTTCGGCGTGCGGACCGATGGCCGGGAAGCCGCTGCGGCGGTGCTGGCCCGGGTGCCCCGTGGGGTGCTGCCGCTGGCGGCCCGCAGGAGTGACCGGCTGCTGGTGCCCCCGTGGTCGGGGCAGAAAGGGCTGGGAGCGCTCTTCGCGCAGTTTCTCGACGGCATGACCGAGGACCCGTCCTCTTACCGGCCCGCCGACATCGCGCGGCTGGGCGCGGTGGGGCTGGATCTGCTGGTCGCGGTGCTCGACCGCCATCTCGACAGGTCCGGCGGACGCTCACCGCTTCCGAGCATCGAAGGGTTCATCCGCGAGCATCTGCGCGACCCGGACCTGTCGCCCCGCACCGTGGCCGCAGCGCATCACATCTCTGTCAGTTACCTGCACCGCCTCTTCCAGGCCACCGGGACGACGGTCGCGGCGCTGATCCGCGACCGGCGGCTGGAGGGCGCACGCCGTGACCTGACCGATCCGAGGCTGCGGGAGACACCGGTCCACCAGATCGCGGCCCGCTGGGGATTCAAAGGGCACGCGGCCTTCACGAGGGCCTTTCGCGCGACCTACGAGATCACTCCCCGGGGGTACCGGCACCAGGTGTTCGACTCCGCGACGTAGGCCGGCGTCCGTGGCATGAAGAACTGCCGGCCTGTCCGCGGGGTTCGCCGCGGACAGGCCGGCAGTCGGCTCAGGCCCGTGCTTCGGGCCGCGGGTCAGCCCGCCCAGACCGCGGTGTCGCAGTAGCGGTCGCCGCTGGTCTGGTGCAGACAGATCTTGAACGTGTACGCGGTGCCTTCCACCAGGTCGTAGACCCCGCCGTCGCTGGCACGCACCGTCTTCGAGGCGCCGGTACCGCCGGCCTGGACGGTGTAGCGCGTCGTCCCGTTGGGGTTGTAGACGAACAGCTTGGCGGCGTACCCGTCCGCCTCCAGGTCGTCGACGCGGACGATGTCGCCGTTCGCGGTGAACTGGACCCGGCCGCCGGGGTCGGTGTCGTCGGTGTGCATCTCGTGGTCCACGGCCAGCGCCGGGCTTCCCGCGACCAGCATGAGACCGACGGCTGCGATCGGCGTACCGACCATGGTGAGGATCTTCCGTGCGCGCATCCCTGTTCCCCCTTGAGGAAGGTTGTCCGGTCCGGACACCGAACCCGCTCGGTGTCCCTTGCTGCGCAAGCCTTCCGCGATCACCAGGGGTACGTCGTCAGCGGTGAGTGCACGGTTCTGTGCGAGGAGTCGACACCCGGTACGGGCGGACGGAGGTGCCCCTCCCGAGGCCGCCGCGCACGGAAGTGGCATACGCCACACGTGTTCTCCCCGGCGTGTGAGAGGTCCACCACTTGGACGACGCACGAACTCGCGTACGCTGCGATGCACTCGCCCTTCGTCCGCGTGGGCCGGAGACGCCGCTCCTCTCCGGCCGAGTCGCGGGGAGTCCCCACCCCGTGAACCCGTCGAACGGGCGAATCAGCTGGGAGGTACGCACATGTCCGGGACGATCACGGCCACAGCTGTGCGCCGACGCTCGGCGGATCAGGCCGGGGCCCAGCGGTGGATCGTCCTCGTCGTTCTGTGCGTGAGCCTGCTGCTGGTCGCCGTCGACGCGACGGTGCTGCATGTGGCGGTGCCCGCCGTCACGGAGGACCTCAAGCCCGGGTCGATCGAGCTGCTGTGGATCGTCGACACGTATCCGCTCGTCTGCGCGTCCCTGCTGATCCTGTTCGGGACGCTCGGGGACAAGGTCGGGCGGCGGCGGGTGCTGCTGCTCGGGTACGCGCTGTTCGGGGTGGCGTCCGCGCTCGCCGCGTTCGCGCAGAGCGCGCAGGTGCTGATCCTCGCGCGGGCGCTGCTCGGAGCCGGCGGCGCGATGATCATGCCGGCCACGCTGTCGATCCTGCGGCAGGTGTTTCCCGACCGGCGCGAGCGGGCGCTGGCCATAGGGATCTGGAGCGCGGTCGCGGCGGTCGGCGCCGCCGTGGGGCCGCTGCTCGGGGGGTTCCTGCTCGAACACTTCTGGTGGGGCTCCGTCTTCCTCGTCAACATCCCGCTGATGCTGGTCAGCCTGCCGGTCGGGCGGTGGCTGCTGCCCGAGTCCAAGGGCGAGACCGACGGGCCGTGGGACGTCGTCGGCGCGCTCATGGCCGCCGGCGGGCTGTTCTGCCTCGTCCTCGGGGTGAAGCGGCTCGGTGGCGGCGAGTTCGGGGCCCTCACCGTCGTCCCCGTCGTCCTCGGTGCGGCGCTGCTCGTGCTGTTCGTGCGGCGGCAGCGGCGGCGGCCGTTCCCGCTGGTGGACCTGCGGATGTTCGCGCGGCCCGCGTTCGGGACGTCCGTGCTGTGCATCGTGCTGGCCATGCTGGCGCTCGTCGGGCTCGAACTGATCGCCGCGCAGTATCTCCAGCTCGTGCTGGGGCTGTCGCCGTTGCAGACGGGGCTGCGGCTGCTGCCGCTCACCCTCGCGGCGATGGCCGCGGGGCTCGCCGGGGCGCGGCTGCTGCGGAAGGTCGGGCCGCGGCGGATGGTGTGCGGGGGGTTCGTGCTGACGGCCGTCGCGGTGCTGACGCTGACCGGGATGGGTGGGTCGGACAATGCGGGGCTGCTGCTCGGGGGGTTCGTGCTGCTGGGGTTCGGGCTGGAGACGACACTGTTCGCCGCGTACGAGTCGATGCTGAGTGAGGCGCCGGCCGAGCAGGCGGGTGGGGCGGCGGCTGTGGGGGAGACGTCGTACCAGTTGGGGGCGGGGATCGGGATCGCGCTGCTCGGCAGTGTGATGAACGCCGCGTACCAGCCCGGGGTCGAGGGAGCGGTGGGGGTGCCGGCGGAGGCGTCCGTCGCCGCCGGGCATTCGTTGGGGGAGGCGTATGACGTGGCCGGGGAGATCGGGGGGCCTGTGGGGGGAATGCTGCGGCGGGTGGCTCGGGAGTCGTTCGTGCACGGGTTGCACGTGACGTTGCTGGTGAGTGCGGGGTTGTTGTTGCTGGGGGCTGTGATGGCGTTGCGGTTGCCTCGGGGGATGCAGGTGGAGGTGCCCGCGCCGCGGGTGAGGTCGTGACGGGGCGGGTTGTGGGTGGCTGGTCGCCGTCCTCCTTTCCCCGAGTGCTGTGCTGGCGTAGGTTCCGGTCTGACGGGTGTGACTAGCGGTGCTAGTTTTGGGAGGAAGTGTGGGAGCGTTCGACGTCGCTGATCCGCTGGGGATCGACGAGTTGCTGTCCCCCGAGGATCTCGCCGTGCGGGAGACCGTGCGGCGGTGGGTGGGGGAGCGGGTGTTGCCCGGGGTGGCGGAGTGGTTCGAGGCGGGGGAGTTGCCTCATATCAGGGAGCTGGCGCTGGAGTTGGGGAGTATCGGGGCGCTGGGGATGTCGCTGGAGGGGTACGGGTGCGCCGGGGCCAGCGCTGTGCAATACGGGCTGGCCTGTCTGGAGTTGGAGGCCGGGGACTCCGGGATCCGGTCGCTCGTGTCCGTGCAGGGGTCGCTGGCCATGTACGCCATCCACCGGTTCGGGAGCGAGGCGCAGAAGCGGGAGTGGCTGCCGAGGATGGCCTCGGGGGAGGTCATCGGGTGCTTCGGGCTGACCGAGCCCGATCACGGGTCCGACCCGGCGTCGATGCGGACGTATGCCAAGCGGGACGGCTCGGACTGGGTCCTCAACGGGCGCAAGATGTGGATCACGAACGGGTCCGTGGCCGGCGTCGCGGTGGTGTGGGCGCAGACCGATGCGGGGGTGCGCGGGTTCGTCGTCCCGACCGATGCGGACGGGTTCTCGGCGCCGGAGATCAAGCACAAGTGGTCGCTGCGGGCGTCGGTGACCAGTGAACTGGTGCTGGACGACGTGCGGTTGCCCGAGGACGCCGTGCTGCCGGAGGTCGTCGGGCTGAAGGGGCCGCTGAGCTGTCTGTCGCACGCGCGGTACGGGATCGTGTGGGGCGCGATGGGCGCCGCGCGGGCCTGTTTCGAGACGGCCGTGGAGTACGCGAAGACGCGTGAGCAGTTCGGACGGCCGATCGGTGGCTTCCAGCTCACCCAGGCCAAACTCGCCGACATGGCCGTCGAGTTGCACAAGGGGATCCTGCTCGCCCATCACCTGGGCCGGCGGTTGGACGCGGGCCGGCTGCGCCCGGAACAGGTCAGCTTCGGCAAGCTGAACAACGTACGCGAGGCCATCGAGATCTGCCGCACCTCGCGCACGATCCTCGGTGCCAACGGGATCTCGCTGGAGTACCCCGTGATGCGGCACGCGACGAACCTGGAGTCGGTGCTGACGTACGAAGGCACCGTGGAAATGCACCAGTTGGTGCTGGGCAAGGCGCTCACCGGACTCGACGCCTTCCGCTGACCCCCGACTCTGAACCCCGAGGGGGCAGGGCCGGTGAGCGGCCCTGCCTCAGCTCTGGTTGAAGAAACCGTCCGTGCGGTGGCCGCCGGGGTCGCCGTTGACGATCTCCGTGTGGGCCGGGGTCAGCAGGAACACGCGCGTGGAGACGCGCTCGATCGAACCGCGCAGCCCGAAGATGAGCCCGGCGGCGAAGTCGACGACGCGCTTGGCGTCGGCGGCCTCCATCGCCGTCAGGTTCATGATCACGGGCACGCCCTCGCGGAACAGCTCGCCGATCGCGCGGGCGTCCCGGAAGCTGTCCGGGGTGACCGTGCCGATCCGGCGGCCCTTCTCCTCGGCCGTGTCCGTCGCGACCTTGACCCGGGGGTCGGTGACCCAGGCGGCGTCGCCGGAGTCGGTCCCCTCGGAGTAGTCGTCGTCGTAGTAACGCTCGTCATCGTTGTCGTCGACGAGGCCAAGCCAGGCACTCGCCTTGCGCACCGATCCCATGGACGCCTCCTCTCACAGCGGTCTGCTTGCTATCCGCAGGACCCATGGTCGTCCATGATGCGGATGTCGCGCCAAGTGGATAGACGCCGCGCGGGGGGTTTGTGACGGTACTGGTGCACAGCCGATTCGTCGAGAGTCCAAGCGCCCCAAGGGTCGTACCGTGTACGGATGCTGACTGAGAGTGAAATATGATCCTTTGTGGCGGACGGGTGACAAGCGGTGCGTATGGGTGAACGGAAGGGGCCGTTCGGGGTCGCTCCGAGCTGATTGTCAGCCTGCGCAAGGAGGCTGACTGAGTGTCAGGTGCGTCGAGCTGAGGGGAAGGCGCTCGTGTGAAGGCGTTGCGGCAAGGCATCGGGGACGCCCCGGCCGAGCGGCTCGGGGCGGGCGGCGGTCAGCTCAACAGGAACAGGACCACACACGACCGAAGTCGATGTGGGAGCGGGTGACCAGCCACTGCTGTGGATGCATGGGCCAAGTGGAACAGGTCTCCGGATATGAGTCAACCGACCTGAGACGAACCGTTCACAGTGTGGACGACCTTGACAGCGAGGGGAAACGCGGTCGTACCCTCGGGATGCGGCCCTGCTGAGGGGCTCGGCCGCGCCGGCGCCGCGCGGCGCCCCGTGTGAAGGCAACCGTCTCCTCCGGTCCCGTACCGGGGGCTTCCGTCACGGAGCCTTCCATGCCTTCCCTCGTCATCGTCGGAGCCGGACCCCGAGGGGTCGGGTTGATCGAGCGAATCGCCGCCAACGCGCCCGAGCTGTACGACGGTTCGGGCCTCGACATCCACCTCGTCGACCCGCATCCACCGGGCGGCGGGCGGATCTGGCGCACGGCCCAGTCACCGCTGCTGTGGATGAACTCGCGCGCCGAGGACGTCACGATGTTCACCGACGAGACGGTGGACATGGCCGGGCCCGTACGCCCCGGGCCCACCCTGCACGAGTGGGCGGGCATCGACGGCGCCACCTTCGCCGACCGGCAGCTCCAGGGGGCGTATCTGGCGTGGTTCTACGAACAGGCCGTCGCGGCGCTGCCGGCGGGGATGCGGGTCCATCATCATGCGCGGCGGGCGATACGGGTGGCCGAGGGGGTGGACGGGCGCCAAGAGGTGTGGCTGGAGCGGGGGTTCGGGGGGACCGAGGAGCTTGGAGGGGGGCCGGGAGAGGGCGGGGCTGCGGGGGCGGTGGAGGCCGGGGGTGTGCTTGCGGGGGCGGAGGCGGGGCGTGGTGACGGCGAGGCGG